>DATDHE010000509.1:0-4004 GCA_036521695.1 Candidatus Acidiferrum sp.
AAAATTCTGCAGATTCTCAGCGTCACAGTCTTCGAAAAAACCCCAATTCTAGAGGGGTTTTCCAACTTCAGCGACGAGATCACAGATGCCGAACCCTGCATCCAGTTGAATCTATTCGACTTTTAATGGGACAGCACTGATGGGAACTAGTATTTCTGCCAGTATGCAAGTGTGGGCGAAACCGGTAACTATTACAGAGGGACGGCCCTCAAGTCGTGGGCTGGTGGCGAAGCGTTAATAGCGCGTGCTACGCGATTTCAAAACATCCGGCAGTTCCGAGATTCTGCCTCCTTTCAAGGAGATTCGTTTATGCCCGCCACAGGAATTGCTGCTCTACCTGCGGGCTTGAAGTCTCGGCTATTTGAAGGAATCGCGCAGCACGAACTCGCGATCATCCGCGACGCCGCAACTGAGCGGCGGTATCTCGCCAATTCGCTGATTACAAACCAAGGAAACCCTGCAGAGCATTTATTCCTGTTGACCAGTGGGCGCGCCAGATATTTCTTCATCACGGAAGGGGGCCAGAAGACTCTTCTTCTTTGGCTTCCACAAGGAGAGATCATTGGCGGCGCAGCCTTCCTACCTAAAGCGTCCAATTATCCCCTCAGCTCCGAAACGGTGAAAGATAGCTCGGTCCTGGTCTGGAGCCGTTCCACACTTCGAAGCCTTATTTCCCGGTACCCAAGGCTACTGGAGAATGCATTATTAATGGCGTCTGACTATTTGGCTTGGTATATGGCCGATCACATCGCTCTAAGTTGCCATACGGCTCGCCAAAGACTTGCCCAGGTCCTGATTCGTCTGGCCGGAGTCATTGGCCAAAAAGTTCCCGGGGGTGTTGAGTTTGACGCCACCAATGAAGAATTGGCCAGCGCCGCGAACATCACGCCTTTCACCGCAAGCCGCCTCATCAGCGAGTGGCAGATGAGCCGTGCCGTTATGAAGCGCCGCGGCAAGATCCTCCTGCGGTCTGCTGAGCGGTTGTTTCTGAGAGTAGTTTAAGTCCTGTTACGAAATTCCTCTCACCCTACTGCATTTACTCATTGTCCCCGCGCAATTTCATAGTTGCCTCTGAGCAACGACGAACCCAAGCGTACATGCGAATCTTCCGAGCTGTGCAATTAGTTCGGAATAGGTACAGAAATGCCAAGAAATTCAAATGTTGAAAGTGCTCGGGAATTTCAAATGTCTTTAGTCCGGATTCTCATTGTGGATGATTTTGATCTTTGGAAGGGTTTTGTCATCGCGCGCTTGCGGGAACGGCCGGACCTGACCATCGCAGGGTTCGCATCGGACGGCTTGCAGGCCGTGCAAAAAGCGGAAGAACTGCAGCCGGATTTGGTTTTGCTGGATATGATGCTGCCGAAGCTGAATGGCATTGAAGCGGCTCAACATATTCGCAGAGTGGCGCCGATGGCTAAGATACTGTTCGTGAGCTCGGAATCTGATTCGGAATCGGTCCAAACAGCGTTTCAGGCTGGCGGATCCGGTTATGTTTCAAAGATGGAAGCCGCGGCAGGGCTATTGGCTGGAATCGATGCTGTTCTTCGTGGCGAGAGGTTTGTCAGTCCCGGCTTAACCGATATGGGGGATGTGACCGACGCTCGGGATTCAGCCTTGGAAGACGAAGAGAGCGCTACTTGAAGGGATTGCGGCGTTTGGTTGCCAGCGGGCAACGATGACATTTGCCGAAGCAGCCAATTCTGTCAAACTGAGAAAGATGAGCGACTTTCAAGCCTGCTTCGGGTTATATAAAGGACGGAGCCACAGAAATTGGGCCTAACCTATATATGTCGGTAGTTCGGGTACTTATAGTGGATGATTTCGACCCATGGCGGGTATTTGTCGTGCAACACTTAAACGACCAGCCCCATGTGCGCGTTCTCGGGTGTGCAGCAGATGGGTTGGATGGTATGCAGAAAGCGGAAGAACTTCAACCCGACTTGATTTTATTGGATATAAGCCTTCCGAAGTTGAATGGCATTGAGCTGGCTCGAAAAATCCGAAAGCTTGTTCCCAAAGCGAAGATCCTTTTCTTGAGTTCAAATGCTGATCCAGATGTGGTGCGGGCTGCCTTTTGTGCGGGCGGAGCGGGTTATGTTCTTAAGATGGATGCTGGGGGAGCGCTGTTGTCCGCCATGGAAGCCGTTCTTCTCGGGAAACAATATGTGAGCAGCAGTCTTGCAGGGATTGAAGACCTGGCCGACTCGCAAGACTAGGTCTTTCTCCAGAGACTCACTGGTAGTTTTGACAGTTAACCGCCGATTCTGTGCCCTCCTATAGTAGTTTTGCTTCTCACTGATCTCGCAAGAAAGCGTATTCAAATGAAGTCTGTAAAGTATCCGACTTTAACGTTTCAGAAGTGGTTCCATCCCGGTCCATTGGTTTCTTGTGCACCCATTCGAGGAACCATTCTCGGCTTTTCCCCGAACAGACCCAAGCCTGAGAACGTCGAACGTAAAACTAAACGAGTCATGCGGAGTCATACATTTCCCCGCGCTGAAAGCTCAGTATCTCGACGGGAGAGGAACGCCCCCGCGATCAAGAGAGTGCAGTAGGCATCTGACCATTCAATGGATGCGGTTCGTTTTCAAACTCGCTCTGGCGATGGTTCTCGCCGCTTATCCTCTCCGTGCGCTGCACGCGCAAGACCTTGCGCCTCGAGCGTATGTGATAACGCCGGTGCATTCCAACGCAATTTTGGTCACTTGGTCGTTCTACGACGGAGGCGTGAACTTCAACGGTACTATACCAGTCACCAACGCAACCGGCACCTACTACCTATCAAACCTCAGCTACTACCACTCTCTCAGTCTCTTTGGACGCTCGGCAAACTTCACGGCCTCGCTACCCTATGCGGTGGGAAATTTTCAGGGAGACCTGTCAGGGCAATCCAGGTCGGTATACCGCTCGGGCCTCGCGGATTCCGGCTTTCGGTTTTCCGTGAACCTGATCGGCGGCCCCGCGATGCAACCGAAGGAGATGGCTAAGTGGAAGCAGAAGAGGCTGTTGGGACTGAGTCTGAGAATGGTCGCGCCCACTGGACAATACAGCGGCACGAAACTGATCAACTGGGGTGGCAATCGGTGGGCTTTCAAACCGGAACTTGGCTATTCCGAACGCTTGGGCCATTGGGTGCTCGATGGCTATGCTGGAGGGTGGTTCTACACCACAAACCAGACATCTTTCGCGGGCGCGGTCACCAAACCACAGAATGAAGCGCCGATCGGTTCCCTGGAGGGGCATTTGAGTTACGACTTGAAGCCGCGCTTGTGGCTGTCGCTCGACGGGAACTTCTGGTGGGGGGGCGTCACGAGCTTGAGCGGCGTACAGAACCTCGCGACCAAACAGACGGGCTCGCGCATCGGAGGCACGGTCTCCTTCCCCATCAGCAAACACCAATCTATTAAGGCCAGCTACAGCAATGGCACCTATATTAGCTTCGGCGGAAACTATCAAAACGTTTCCGTGGCGTGGCAATATTCCTGGTTGGGAAGACCGAATTAGAATTCTGTCCGACATAAAACGCATTCAAAAAGCACTAAACAACTGCGTCGTTTCCGAACAGAACTGTAACCTCGCCCAGAATGTTGTACTCACCTAGTTCGCCAAAGCGTTTATTTGCAACTTCGAGGCCGCCTTGTTCGCCGCAATTTCCGACGCATGCTCGGCACTCGCTTTTATTGAGCCTGGATTTGTGCTTGATCCTGCTGGATTTGCTGCTCTTGTTGCTTCATCAGCTGCTGTTGCTGTTGGATTTGTTATTCGGCAGGAGTTAAGCCCGCTTGGATGTCTTGCGCAGTTTTGAGGTCCGAGCCATGGAAAATCACGCTTGTCCAAATTAGGATTTTGGATTTTGACGCAAAAAAAGGCTGAGCATCTGATAGCTTGAGGTTGGGCTCTCGAAAAGCCAATCACAACGCTAAGGAGGCTCAGCCGTGACTCGAGTCAGCAGTATATTCTCACAGATTCTGCAGTTAATCCCTCGTCTGGAATTTGAATCA
>DATDHE010000510.1:0-30975 GCA_036521695.1 Candidatus Acidiferrum sp.
GGAATGTTCTGGACCGTTCGCGGCGCCAATGCGGTCATCGCCGTCCGTTGCTGCCGTCACAGCCGCGAATTCGACGACTATTGGGAGTCCCGCCGGCCATGATTGCCCCTTCCAAGTCGCGCACCCCAATGGGGTGCCGCAGCCAGACTTGGCGTACTTCGCGTCAGGCTGGAGTGAGATGTCCGGCGACATGTGCTCACCCGGCTTAAGCCTGACTCCTTTGCGCTCTGATTTGCGATGGGTGCAAGGGAAGTACCAAGGCTCGTAACCGTCTGGCCAGAATTCCATTAGAACATCAGTGTCTGCGGGCTCGAAGCGCCTGCAGCTTTGGTCCACGAGCCCGCTGCCGCTCATGAAATTATTGGGGTTTGCAGCGCGTCGGAATTCCACACAGGGCCGCAAGGGATCGCCCGTCACCGCGTCAGTTACTTTACCCTCTAAGACGCCCGCCTTCGGTCCCAGGTGAATGCTTACTTTTGCAGAAGAATGGGCGGACGTCAATGTGATGGTCTCAAACCTTCCATTACTATAACTGATAACGCATTCTTGGGTAGTCTTCGGCTTCCTTCTCTGCAGTGACTGCAAATTTTCCGAACCATGACCGGGGAATATGGATTGTAAAATTCCCGTCTTCGTCAGTATCGCCATGGGGAATGATCGCGCCGAGCGCTACACCTAGTGGGTCGGCGTAGACCGTGGCGCCATTGACCCGCTTTCCGTCTTCATAGAAAACAGTTCCGTCAATTAGTCCGTCAGCGGATTCAGTCTGAGTGATTGGCTTCTCGCGTGGCGAGTACACACCTAAGCCAAATGCGGCTGCTACAATCAGCGGGGTATGAGTTTGACCCAGCGCATGAGGTTCATTCTGTCATGAATTCTGCAGCGCCAGGTGTATGAACCTACTGGCAAATCAGGTGCCCTTTGATCGCCCGAAGTCTAGACCGCGTGCGCAACCTTGTAGTTTGCGAGGAGGCAGCCGCCTTCGATTTGGCGGCACTCCGTGAGGGTGAGTTTCACTCGGTGGCCGGGATCGCGAAACGTGGGGATGCCAGATCCGAGAAGTATCGGATGAATGTTCAGGCCGATTTCGTCCACCAAGCCGGCGGCGAGAAGAGATTGGGCTAGTTCACCGCCGCCCATCAAGCAGATTTCTTTGCCAGGGCGTTGCTTCAATGCTCGGACGAATTCGACGGCGTCGGAGGTAACAAGTTCGACGTTGGGATCGTCGAGAGCCTTAAGCGTGCGTGAGAAGACATAGTTGCGCATAGTTGGCTCTTTGCGCTTGGGGCTTTTCGCCTTGGCGGATTTCTTAACGGACGAAGGTTTCATGGCGACCGAGACGTCGTATGTTTTTCGTCCCCACAGGATGGTGTCGACGTCTTTCCAATAGTCGGTCATCACTTGCTGGACGTCCTTGCTGAAGTGTAACCAGTCGATCGAGCCCTCGGGGCCAGCGAGAAAGCCGTCCAAGCTGACCGCTCCGCCATAGGTTATGGTGCGCATCGTTTCGCTCCCTTCTGTTGTGCGGGCGGCAAATGCTTAAACTAAATGCCCATTTAGAAATGATACTATACGAGCGTTGAGAAACGGTCAAGACCCATGAGCCCGCGTCCCAGGAAGGTCAGCGACAGCCAGCTGTTTGCCGCCACGCATGCGGTGATGAGCAGAGTCGGCCCGCGCGCGCTGACGCTTGCCGCCATCGCCAAGGAAGCCGGGGTGACGGCGGCGGTGCTGGTGCAACGGTTTGGCTCGAAGCGCGCGCTCCTGCTGTCATTGGCCGAAAAATATTCCGCCGGATCGGGTGAGGTCATTGTAGAGCTTGCAAAGCAGCACGCCTCTCCGCTGGCTGCTCTGCGCGCGTACACGGATTGCATGACGGGAATGGCGGCGTCGCCGGCGGCTCTCTCGCGCAACCTGGCCTATCTCCAGATTGACATGACCGATCCGGACTTTCGGCAGCACCTGGTGAGGCAGGCGCGGGCCACGCGAGCCGGGCTGCAGCGGATCGTTGAAGCAGCGACAAAAGCGGGCGAACTCACGCCGAGTGTGAGACCTGCTCAGTTGGCGCGAACGATAGAGGCAGTGCTCAGCGGCTCGCTGATCACGTGGGGCTTTTATCGAGAAGGGACCGCCGCGCGATGGATGAGCGCCGATTTGGAAGGTGTGCTCGAGCCGTGGCTGCCAAAACGACGCGGAGAAGCGAGAAAGCGTTGACGATTTGTTCAGGGTTAGTTGGTGTTTTCTTTGAGCTGAGTGATGATCTTCGTCTCGTAGTCTTCTGTCTTGTGCTCATCTATTTTGAGGACTCCTATTCCAAGCGGATAAGGGTCTGCCAAGCCAAGGGGCACATCCTCGTGGACCTGAACCACCAGGGATGTATGAGGGTTGCCTTGGGGATCGCCCGGGTTCGGCACCCAGTACTCGGTGAAGCCGAGAATCTGGCCGGAGCCGGCCCGCCTTTTTAGTTCGGTCCACTCCTTTATCGCAATTTTCTTTCTGTCAGGAGGGAGGCTGAAATAGAGAATTCCTCGCTGAGGATTTCTATACATTCCGCTAGAGATCGGGACAGGAACCACAAACAAACCCCAGATTTGAATCCGCTCCGGCGCGTTCTCGTCAGGTTCGAAAACAACCTTGTCCACAATTCCGTAAATCCCGATATTTCCATTCTTCGCAAGGGAGATTGGGACCAGTAACAGGATAACTAGCGCGGAGAGGATCGCGACTCTGTGAGTTCTCATCGCCTTGGCAACCCTTCCCTTGTGACATTGGCAGCCATATAGGAACGATGCATTTGTGACTCGAACAACTGGATTCGAGGAACTCCAAGAGGGTTGCTCCGACTTCCGGTTGATTCTTATGCCGATCGCCCACCGGGAACTGAGCAAAGTAAATCTCCAGATGACACGCACTCATTTCGCGTTTCACGGAGTCTGGTTCTGTGCGCTTTGTGTGATTTGTGCGTTTTCGAGATCGTTTAGGTACTCGAGGAGGTGCGCTTTCTTGCCCGAATTCGTTTCGCCGGCGATGATGTTCTCGACGATCGGGACTAGGAAGCGCCCATAACGTGTCAGGATCGTGTGGTCGTGAGCGGCCAGGGCTTGCTCGACGGCCCGTTGCGTCGCGGGCGTGACGAGTTCGAGGCGGCCGACGAAGACGCGGACGGTTTGCGCCGGAGCGGGACTGATCGAGAGAGGCAGGACGCTGTCCACGAACTGGCGTGAGACGATATAGAGCAGGCGGCTGCCCTCTTCAAACCAGGAATCGCGCCAGGTTTCAAACATGGCTTGGGCTTCGTCTTGATAGAGGCCCTGCGCGATCAGCATGCCTTCCACCGCCAATTTCAGCGAATCCATATTGGCATTGAGCTCGGGAGGATCGAGAGTTGGTTGAGCTGCGGAAACGTCCGCGAAGCGGAATCCCAGTTTGTCCCCGCGGCGTTCGAACAGCAGCATCGCGGGAATTTCTTGGGTTGTGAGATTTTGGGCGACTACCTTTTCGCGCTGGGTAAGCTTCACTGCCATTGGTACAGAAAAACTGGCCACGCCGCGATAAAAGAGAAATTTCTCGCTCTCGTCTCCGGCTAGAGTCTTGATGCGCAGCGGAGTAGAGGACGTTTGCCGTGCGGCGTAGTAGTGGTTCGTGCTGTCTTCGCGCGGGAGGGTTGCAGAATTACCTGGCTCCAGCGTGACGGCGTCCCAGGAAATGCTGCTGTCGGGTTGCTTCTGGCGGCGGCTCCAATCTTTGAGATAGGAGACCAGGCGCGTTTGCGTCTCGAGACCGACGGGCTCGACGCGATCGGCGTGCGGATACCACTCGGTGATGAGGCCTTGCGAGAAGGAGACGTGCACGGAAAGTTTGGTGGCGTGATTGGTATAGAAATAGAGAACCGGCGTTTCCATGCGCACCGTGCCGCGGAGACCTCCCTTGAAATCCGGGGTTTGCAAATGTTCGACGAACGCTGGGAGATCCGTCGAGCCAGTAAGCGGCAGCCAGTAGGCGGCCTGGCCGTCCTTGCCAGCGATCGAGGTGAACGTGCCCCATTCGTGGGCGGTGAGGGCTGGATCGGAAGACGGCGTTTGTGCGTGAAAGAGAAGCGGCAGAGCGGCTAGGAACAAAGCGAGAACGGCGCAAGCAAGAAGGCGAGATTTCATGGTGCTAGCTCCTTGTTTTCCCATCGGCTAGATTGACGCGAAAAAACAGGCGAATGTTAACAGTGCTCGGGCAGCCGCACGGGCTCCAAGGTTGGCAGCTTGCCTGGTGTGTGGCGCTGCTCTACAGTGAATTCATGCCTTGCGTGATGGAGAAATTTGAGCCGCATCGGCTGCTGAAGAACGGGCATGCGATGACCATTGCAGCGGCGTTTGTGCGCAGGCGATTTGACCTGCCTCAGGCGGAACAGCGGCTGTTTCAGGTGGATGCCGAGTCGCGGATTCTTGGGAAATGTCATTGGCAGCCGGGGAAACGGCGCGATGCCCCCGTGCTCGTGATACTGCATGGGTTGGAAGGGTCGAGCGAATCGAATTACGTTTGTGGGATTGCGGAGAAGGCGTTCCGATTGGGTTTTCACGCAATGCGATTGAACCAGCGGAATTGCGGCGGCACAGAAGCGCTCACGCCAACGCTCTACAACTCCGGGATGAGCGCGGATTATAAAGTAGTGTTGGAAGAATTGTCGAACGGGGATGGATTCGAGCAAGTTTTCTTCGCCGGGTACTCGATGGGCGGAAATTTGCTGACGAAGATGGCAGGCGAGTTTGGAGATGCCGTGTCGAAAGCGCTGCGCGGTGTGTGCGCGGTTTGCCCCGCGATGGACCTTGGGGCGTGCGCCGATGCGCTGGAACGGCGTGAGAATTTTTTCTATCAGCGACATTTTGTAAAAGGACTGATGGCGCGGTACGCGCGAAAGGCCAAGCTGTTCCCGCAACGCCATCCGCTGAATGGAATCGGACCAGTGCGCTCGGTGCGTGAGTTTGACGACAAGATTACGGCGCCGCAATTCGGCTACCGGGACGCGCAGGATTATTACGATGCGGTGGGTGCGAAGAAGGTCGTTGCGCAGGTGCGCGTGCCGATGCTGATGATCACGGCGCAAGATGATCCATTTGTGCCGTACGAATTATTTCTGCGCGCAAATCCTGGACAGAATCCGGCGATAAGCTTCGTCACGCCGGAGCACGGCGGACACTGCGGCTTTATTTCAAAGCGCGCCGGAGCGGAACGGTTCTGGGCGGAGCAAAGAATCGTCGAGTTTTGCGAAGCGATTCGGCGCGACTGAAGATCAGCCCATCGGCTTTTCGAGCGATACCTGGAAGTTTGGCGTCAAGAGCTGCGCGGGGCCGTCGGGCATGATGACCATGTCGTCCTCGCAACGAATGCCAAATTCGCCGGCAACGTAGATGCCCGGTTCATTGGAAAAAGTCATGCTGGGTTCGAGGTTGGTCTTGCTGCCGCGAACGAGATAAGGATGTTCGTGGCCGTCGAGGCCGATGCCATGGCCGAGACGATGCGTGAAGAATTTGTAGTCGGGGCCGTAACCGCCACCGGTGATGACGGCGCGTGCGGCGTCATCGACGGTGCCGGATAGCCTGCCGGCACGCGCCGCGTCCAACGCAGCGTCCTGGGCTTTTCGTGTAAGCTCAAAAGCCTTCGCAATTTTCTCCGAAGGCTTGCCGAGAATGCCCATGCGCGTGACGTCCGAGGCATAGCCATCGACGGCGCAACCGCCGTCAATCAAGACCACATCGCCTTCCTTGAGCTTTTGCGGTTGCTTGGTGCCGTGCGGAAGAGCGGCTGAAGCTCCCAGCAGCACAAGCGCGCCGCCCCGCAAACCCATCTTCGAAAAGCCTGCTTCCACAAGATGGGCGATATCGTCCTGCGACATTCCTTCGCGAATAGCGGCAAACACAGGCTTATAGACGTCGAACGTAGCCTCGCAAGCCAGACGCATCAGTTCGAGTTCGTGAGGTGATTTGCGTGCTCGAAAGGCGATGGTGACGGGATCAGCGGACACGTATTCAAATCCTGATGCGGCCGCGCGAAGGTGATCGAAATATGTGAAATAAACGGTCTCTTCGACACCGAGCCGCCCGGTTCGAACGCCTTGATCGGCCAAAGCGGCCGCGGCGAGCTTCGTAGGGCTTTCATCTTCCTGCCACACGCGGATTTCAATCGGGAAGCGCAGTTGTTCGCGCAAGCGGCCTTCTTCGAAGCCCGGACAGACAAGGACAGGTTTACCCACGCGTGGCAGAACGAGTCCCACGAGGCGCTCACTCAAACCCCAACGAATGCCAGTGAAGTAGTAGAGCGAAGTTCCGGGAGCGAAGAAGAGAGCGTCAAAACTCGGTTTCAGTTCAGACATCAACTGCTGCCCGCGGGTCATGCGGGCACGGAATTCATCCGGCGTGATGGGTTTCACGCGATCGCCAAAAGGCTTCAAATTCGAAAAGTCCGCCTTAGGGGTGTCTTGCAAAGTTGCTGCAGCCGCCTTAGAGCCGGGCACAAACGCAAGGGAAGAAGCCGCAGCTGCGCTTTGCAAAAAGCGCCGGCGCGTAGTACCGAAATCAGTGGGCATCGATGTTTTCTCCATGGTGGTGAAGACGTTTAACTGGCGGAGGCATAGCTTGTCAAGCGGGATGAAGAAAAAGCCAGTGAAGGAAAGCAACAGGGGAGAAGTTCGGAGGGCACTACTCCATGCGAACGGCCTGAATCGTTTTTCCCTGTACTTTTAGTTCGATGCCGAGTGGGGGACGCAGATCCGAGCCTTGCGCGATAGCGCCACGTACCCAGACGTTGCCGGGCAGATTCGTCATTTTCGTGGGATCGTAAAGCGTGCGGTTACAAGGGTTGCCAACCATGGGATGCTTCGCAGCATTGAAGTCGTAGTCGCTCTTCAGTTTGGCGAGGTCGGTGATGTACTCGAGCTGGCAATTCCCGAAAGGAGCATTCAAGGAGAACGCCCAGTAACCGCTTGCTTGAGAACCAGAACTCGTAGGCAAACGAATGAGAAGACCAGGAACGTTTTCGCCCGTTAATCCATTGCGGATGAAAAACTGTTTGGAGGACCAGGGCTGGGCCAGCTCCGCGACGGTAGCTATGCCGGGGTCCTGCTGCGTAGCGTGCGGGAGTGCTGCATTCGGATCAGGAGCGGGAGCCGGTACCTCAATTTGAGGAGGAGCTTCAGCTGGAGGGGCTTCCGCATGTCTGGGGCGGAGAATCCATCGCCCTCCGAAAAAAACCACCAGCAATACCGCGAGAAGTACACCGACCATCCGGACCGTAGGATTGTTCAAGGGGCTGCGGTTCGAGCCCGGCCCGGCAATACCGGGTATCTGTGGCATTTCTGCCTTGTAGCGGTCAGGTGGGGACTGGTCCGACATAGAGATTTGTCTTGCTCTTAATTTTTACCGAAGGTGCACTCAGCGTGAGTGTGCCTGCGGCGGTCGTAGGGCTAGGGATGCACTGCCCGGTTATTGTAGAGCCATACGCAATACCAGGCAACACAGGGTAGTCCGGAAATGGTGTGGGACGCAACCGTGCCACGTGTCCGAAGCGGCCAAGTTCTTGTCCTTCTCGCCAACACTCTGTTATTGAGAAGGTTACAATAAGTACCGTGAGGCTTGTCTGTAGCGCGCGAGGCCACTAGTGTAGTAGGAAGCATGGGGAGGACCGGCTTCCTCGCCGAATAGCATGAGTCCCGAATCACGCGGGGGCGCGCGGGCTTTCGTCCGCAGCCTGAATATCTTACTCAAGTTTGCACGCCTCTATGAATTTGGCCATGTGCGAACGGCGGCGCAGTTCGAAACTGCGTGGAAAGAGCTCCGAGGTGCGCTCGATGAGAGCAGCGGCAGCGGGCTCTTGCTTGGAGCTTCGGGGAATCAGATTTTGCTGGACGGCGTGCCACTCGGTGCGTCCGCCGGTGAAAAAAGCTTCGCGCAGTTGCTGACAGGCTCCGGTATTGCCAGCATTCACTTCTCACCGAATTTGACACAACCACAATTTGCCCGCTTCGTACGAGGATTTCCAAGCGGCAACGCCAAGCCTTCCTCGCTCGCAGAACAATTGAAATCCGCCCTCGCCGGCGAAACGAGCATCAAGGTCAACGAAATTCGTTATGTCGCGGAGGATTCTTCCGTGGCGGGAATCAAGATGGCCGCGCAACTTACCGCGAAGGCTCTCGGCGCTCAAGGCGACAAGTTCAAAGATTTCTTTGAAGATCCCAATAAACTTCTCCAGATGATTCTTGCCGCGGAAAGTTCGCGTAGCGGCGGCGGTGGTGGCGGCGGCGGAGGCACCGGCCCAGGCTTCGGTCCCGGAGGTGGCGGCCCTGGTGGAGTGCCCGGAGGCGGCGGCACGGGCGCAGGCGGCTTTGGCTCCGGCGGCGGGGGAGGCACGGGAACTGCCAGTCAGGCTGGAAGCCTTTGGGAAGGCGGAGGCGGTGGTTCAGGAAGCGGAGGCGTTTTAGGCACAGGTAACGCCACGGGCGGGCCAGGCAGTGGTCCGGGCGGAGGCTCTGGAGTTGGTGGCGGAACTGGCGGCAGTGGCGGTTCTGGCGGAGGCGGCGGAGTTGGGATTGGCGGTGGAGGGACGGGAATTGGCGGAGGCGGCAGTGGCGGGCCTGGCTCTGGCGGCGGCACTGGAGGTGCGGGTGGCGGGGCAGGCGGCGGAGCTGGTGGTGGTGGGGATGTAGCACCCGGAAAGTGGCTGACTGCATCGGCGTTGCTGCGCGGCAGCACGATGGTTGGTGGCGGTCCCGTAGCTGGTGGACCGGGCGGCGGGCCAGGCAGCGGCGGCCCTGGGTTTAGCGTGGCGGAAGAAGATGTCCGCGCGATGCTGGGGCTTTTCGCTCAGCTCGGGAAATCCCGCAAAGATCCCGAAGCGAAAATGGACGTTCCGACGTTTCAGTCGCGCTTAAGCGCGATGCCGGTGCGCGCGCAATTCACCCTGCAGCAGGCTCTTGCAGGCTTGGCGGCGCAGGCTCCCTCCGAAAAAGCGGACAAGCCGATGCTGCTGAAATTGGCGGAACACGTAGCGATTCGTTTTGCGCTGGACAGTTACGAGCGCGGCGAGCTACGCGTGAACGCCGTCAAGCAACTCCTGGATCGCATGAATTCCGAAATTGAAGCGCTGCGCAAAATTCTCGGTTCGCAAGAAGAAATGATGGCCCAAGCGGGGCTGTCGGTGCAGTCGTACACAGAGCTGCTCGATCAAGAGTTCTGGGAACAGGTTCCGGAAGAAAACAAAAAAGAAGTGCTGACGTCGGACGAGGCTTGGTGTGTTCCGCCGCGAAATGTAAGAGCTTTCCTGGAAGATATGCTCCGTCGCGGCGAATTGAAAACGGTGAATGAAATTTTGATGAAGTACGCGGCGTGCATCGCACTGGAAGCGCCGGAAGCGCGGCGCACTACGGCGATTGGGCTTTCCGATCTTGCCGAGTTGTATGGCAGCGGCGACGGCAGTGCGCTGATGGAGTCGATCCGGCGCCTGGGAAATCAGCTGGCCATCGAGCGGGAGCCGGAGCTTCAGACCTTAATCAGCGCGGCGTTCGTGCGCATGAGCCAGGAAGCGGCGTCAAAGCGTTGCTATCCAGCAATGCAGCAGGCGCTTTCATCCCTCGATAACATCGAACAGCAGCGGCCAGGATCGACACAGAGCCTTCGTCCTCGCATCGGCGCGGAAGAACGCTTGCCGGAATTCATCGAAGAGGCGCTGCGCGGCGGTCACATCGCCGACGGTATGACGGAGATTCTGGGGCTGATGCCCAAGGCAACGCTGCACTACGTGACGAACCGCTTCGGCCACTGCGGCTTCCGCGAAGATTGCGAAGTGCTAAGCCAAATCGTGCGAGGACTTGGCGAAGATTCCACGCAGCGACTGCTGGAGATTTTGCAAACGGCGCCCGCGAACGAGGCCGCCGAGACGATCGGCTTGCTGAGTCATTTCGCTCCCGACGTCGTCGATAAGATTCTTCCCGTGCGGCTGAGCCAGTGGCCGCGCTCCTCGCATGACCGCGCCGTGCGTCAACTTTCCTCTGCTCCGCCCGAACAGCGCGCCAGACTGCTGGTCTCGCTGTACGATTCGCTCGACGCTCTGATCCGCCCGCTGGCGATCGACGAAATGGGCATGAGCGGCCAGCACGAATGCATTCCGAAGTTGGTGGAATTAGCGCAGAACGATCACACTCCCCCCTTTCATCGGCTAAAAGCTCTGGAAGCGCTGGGCCGCTTGCGGGCTTCGGCTGCCAGCCCCACGCTTCAGCATATTCTGGAAGCGCGGCAGGTGTGGCGTTGGGTGTACCCCACCGAACTGCGAATCGCGGCCGTCCAGGGGTTGATGCGCATCGATCCCACCATGGCGCTGGAAAAACTCAACTCCAGCGGACTCGAGCGCAAGGATTTGACGCTGGAGCCCACAGATCCCGAGCCCAACTCTACGGCGATGCGTCAACGCCGCTACGCTCGGCTGAAACTATCGAGAAATCTGATCGCCGTGTCCACCAACTTGCGCGAGAATTTCCGTCTGTCGATCCCGGAACTCAACCTGGGAGGCGGAATCGGCACGGGCCAACGACACCTGGCGCCCGGTTCTCTTCTGTCGCTCAAGCTCTCGCACGGCGTGCGAAACATAAGAGCTCAGGCTATCGTGCGGGGCGCGCGTCCGCAGGCGATGGCGTTCGAATTTGTGGACATGGATTTGGAAGACCGCTCGAGGTTGCGAAAGGTATTGATGGAACTTGGCGGGCTTCCGCAAGTGGCTGCAGTAACCAATCGCAGCAAGCGGCGCGGCCGCGTAGCACTCAATAAGTAGTTTGTACAAGAGTAACGGCGTGCGATAGCGCGCAACTCCCTCCTTCCTACCTGTACGCGCTCGGGCTAACCCGTCCGTCTGAACAGGTCACGCACCCGTCCTCGTGGCGGCTTGACATCGGCGACACATAGGACCTCTGTACCATTGCCGCTGGCGAATCATAACCCTACGGTACTAGACAGGAAGTCCTATTAAGGGACGGGCATAGCGGCGAATGATAGCGGATACCAAGTCGACTTCAGGGCGGGCCTTCGTAAGAAGCCTGAACATACTCCTGAAGTTTGCCCGTTTGTACGGCTTCGAGCACAGCCGTACTATCGAACAGCTGGACATCGCTTGGGGCGAGCTGCGATCCGCGATTCCCACCGGCACGGACGCCGGCTTGATGCTGGGTGCCACTGGTTCTCAACTGCTGCTGGACGGTGTTCCCCTGGAAGGCGCTCCCGCCGAAAAACAGTTCGCTCAGTTGCTTTCTGCTGCCGGACTCGCCAGCATTCAGTTTTTCCCCTCCGTCACACAAGAAGAGATTGGCAGGTTTGCCCGTGCGTTTCCGACGGGCAAAGCAAAGCCCACGGAACTCGCCATACAGCTAAAAGCCGCGCTCACAGGCGCCCAAGGTATACGCTTGAATGAGATCTGCTTTGTCGCGACGGACTCGCGTTTGAAAGATGCCAGCCTGGCCGCACAACTTGCGGCCGCCTCTCTCGGCGAAGACCAGAATGAGTTTAAGAAATGGCTCAATGACCCGCAGAAATTGCTCGAGTTGATTGCCGCGGCGCAAGGCTCAAGGGCTGGCGGAGCGGGTGCAGGACCTGGTGGTTCTGGCTCTGGCGAAGCTGGTGCCGGCACCAGTGGCGGAGGATTTGGCGGAAACTCGGATGTCGTGGGCGGATCAAGTGCTGGAGGAACAGGAGTTGGCGGCTCCGGTGTCGGCGGCTCCGGTGTCGGCGGCTCCGGTGTCGGCGGCTCCAGTGTCGGCGGCTCTGGAGTTGGCGGCTCCGGTATCGGCGGCTCCAGTGTCGGCGGCTCGGGTGTCGGCGGCTCGGGTGTCGGCGGCTCCGGTGTCGGCGGCGGTCTACCGGGTGGAGCGTACGCGACCGGAACGGGAGGAACTGGTGTCGCTGGCTTGGTCTCGGGTGTCTCGGGAGCCATCCTTGGCGCTGGGCCGGGAGTGGGAGCCGCGGGTGGAGGCTCTGGAAGCGGGCCGTGGCACGGAACCGGCAAGAGCGCCGGGCCGAGTGAGGATGAAATCTATGGAATTTTGGGCGCGCTGACCAGTTTCGGCAACGTCGGGGCAGGCCAGGGTGGCGTCGCTGCGGCAGGAGAGTTCCAGCAGCAAATGAATCAATTGCCGGGCACCGCGCAAGACACGCTGAAGCGTGCGATCGCCGGGCTTGCGGCGCAAGCGCCGGAGGGCCAGCCGGATGAGTCGGTCCTGGTAAAGCTGGCAGAACATCTGGCGATTCGGTTTGCCCTGGAACGTTTTGAAAGCGGCGAAGTCAAAGTCAATGCCGTGCGGCAAATGCTGGACCGCATGAACGCGGAGATCGAGAATCTCCGTAAAATTCTCGGCGCGCACGAAGACAAGATGACCGACGCGGGAATCATGGTGGAGTCCCACCGCGAGATTCTCGACCGGCAGTTTTGGGCAGCCGTTCCGGAAAGTGGCAAGCAGGCCGTTCTACTTTCGGGAGATGCTTGGTGCATCCCGCCGAAAAACGTACAGTCCTACGTGGCCCATTTGATTGAGACTGGAGACGTCGCGCAAGCCATCAGCATCCTGCAAAACTATGCATCGTGCGCCGACAGCGAAGAGCTTGAGGCGCGCAAGAAAACCGCGATGGGTTTGTCCGAAATGGCCGAGCTTTACGCGAAGGCCGATCCGAAGCTCCTCGGCGAAGCGCTACGCCATCTTGGCGTGCGGCTGAGCGTCGAGCAAGACACCGATCTGCAGACGCTGGTGAGCGCCGCGTTCGTGAGGCTGAGCCAGGAAGCCGCCACCAGCCGTTGCTTTCCGGTGATGGAGCAGGCTCTCGACTTAATATCCGGTGTCGAAGCGCAGCGGCCCGGCATTGGGCGCAGCTTGCGCCCGAAGATGGGCATCGAAGAGCGCGTTCCGGAATTTGTCGATGAGGCTCTGCGCGCCCGGCAAGCCGCCGCCGGCATGACCAATGTTTTGAAAATGCTTCCGCAAACGGCGATGGAACAGCTTTCCATGCGGTTTAATCGCTGCAGTCTGCGGGAAGATGCCGAGCACATATCCAACCTGGCCGCCGATCTTGGCGAAGAGGGATTGCAATATTTGCGCAGCACAGTAAGAGGCGGACCCATCACCGAAGCCGTCGAGATGGCCGGGCTTTTGAGCAAGCTGGATCCGGAAGCGGTGGAAGTGTTCTTGCCGTCGCGCATGAAAGATTTTCCCAGGACGTCGCAGGACCGCATCGTGAGGCAGATCTCCGCGAGCGGTGCACCGGGCCGCTGCCGGATTCTTCTCGAGATGCTCGATCATGTTGACCCGCTGATCATGCCTCTAGTGATCGATGAGATTGGCGTGACCTCCGACCGCGAAGCGCTGGGCCGTTTACTCACGATTGTGGACGGCGATTTGCCGGTGGGCGGCGGGCCCTATTTGCAAGTGAAAGCGATCGAAGCGCTGGGCCGCATTCACGCGCTTGAGTCGGCCACGACGCTCAAGCGTATCGTTGAGGCAAAGAAGATGTTTGGCTGGGCCCACGCCCAGGAACTACGCATTGCGGCGCTTCAAGCCTTGATGCAGCTGGAGCCGGACTGGGCGCGCGAATTCGTGGCCAAAAGTGGAATCGACCGGGAAGACCTGGCGTTGGCGCCGCTCGACGTCATTCCCAACTCAAAATTTGTCCGGCAACGGCGCCATACGCGCGTCCGGTTGCACAAACCGGTGACCGCCTTGAGCACAAATCTCAAGGAAAATTGCCGCCTCGAGATAAAGACGGCGAGCCTCTCGGGCGGTTTTGCCAGCATCAGCCGCCATCTCGCCCCTGGAACGCATGTGCAACTCAAGCTGCAGCTTGGACTTCGCAATGTGCTTGCCACGGCCTTGATGCGGGACTACCGGGCGCAGGACATGGCTTTTGAAATTGTCGATATGAGCCTCGATGAACGCAGCAAATACCGGCGCTTGCTTGCCGATAGCCATTCGCAGCCGTCTGCCACGGCAGAGACCAAAACCAGCGGCGTTGCCGCCGAACCTTCTGTAAATCCCTAGAGAGCCGTCCTTAAGAAAGATTCGCCGATCAGGGTGAGTAGCGACGGAGCAGTAAGAGCTTCCTGGGCCACAATGCGACGGAGGGCATGGCGTGACGTTGGACGAAAAGAGGCCGTTGAAGCACGGGCTGTTTTGGGCCTTTGTCATAGCGGGCTTCTGGCTCATGATCAGCGCCGCGCAGAGCCGCGTGGTTACTGTGATTGGCATGATTGTTTGGTTGGCTTTCCTGTATCTCGTTTTCTACCGCGACGCGCGGAAGAAAGACCCAGACTGACCTCCTGCAGGGCGTGTAGGGCGTGTCGCCGTTCTTGGCTCTGGCGCATCCAAACAGTTAGAATAGAATGTTTGTACTGGTTGCCGCAGAGCCGCCAGTGCGATTACTCTCGCGGAACACCGCCAGGAGACGGCGAAACCCTTCATGGATGTTGCCAAGGCAGTGGACACAGTTGTCGCTCGATTTATTGGCACAAAGCACGAGCGCGACATCAAAAAATTGCAACCGCTCGTCGTGGCCATTAACGCGCGCGAAGCCGATGTGCGCGCGCTCAGTGACGATGATCTAAAACTTCGCTTCGCCGCACTCAAGGCTGAAGTCCAAGAACAACTTAAAGACGCCGATCCCAGCGAGTCTACGTACAAAGAGCTCCTAAAGAAAGTACTCGACCCGATGATCGTCCCCGCCTTCGCTCTGGTGCGCGAGGCAGGCCGCCGCTTTCTGAACATGCGGCACTTCGACGTTCAGCTCATCGGCGGAATGGTTCTGCACGACGGCAAAATTGCTGAAATGAAAACGGGCGAAGGAAAGACCCTCGTGGCCACTCTGCCTGCTGCGCTGAACGCCCTGGCGGGCCGCGGGGTTCACGTTGTCACCGTCAACGACTACCTGGCGCGGCGCGACGCCGAATGGATGAGCCCGCTCTATCGCGGCCTGGGCCTTTCTGTTGGCGTGATCGTTCACGACCTGGATGATGAGCAGCGCAAAGCGGCCTACGGCGCCGACCTCACCTACGGCACGAACAACGAATTTGGTTTCGACTATCTGCGCGACAACATGAAGTACGATCTGGCGCAATGCGTCCAGCGCGGGCACCAGTTCGGAATCGTCGACGAAGTGGACTCTATCCTTATCGACGAAGCGCGCACGCCGCTAATCATTTCTGGCCCCTCGGAAGAATCCACGGACAAGTACGCCAAAATCGACAAGATTATTCCGAGACTCATCCAGGACATCGACTACACGCTGGACGAAAAGCATCGCACCGCGACGCTCACTGAAGAAGGTTTCAGCAAGTGCGAACGGCTACTCAACCTCAGCAACATGTCCGATCCCGTCAACATCGAAATCATGCACCACGTGTACCAGGCGTTGCGCGCCCACGCCCTGTACAAAATTGATGTAGACTATGTGAATAAAGATGGTGAAATCGTCATCGTCGACGAATTTACCGGCCGCCAGATGCCCGGACGCCGCTGGTCCGATGGTTTGCACCAAGCCGTCGAGGCCAAGGAAGGCGTCAAGATCGAGCGCGAAAATCAGACACTGGCGACGATCACCTTCCAGAATTATTTTCGCATGTACAAAAAGCTCTCCGGCATGACTGGCACGGCGGAAACGGAAGCCGCAGAATTTGGCAAAATCTATAACCTCGATGTGGTCGTGATTCCAACGAATCGCACATTGATCCGCGAAGAACATCGCGATGTCGTCTACCGCACCGAAAAGGAGAAGTTCCAAGCGGTCGTCAATGGGATTCTCCAGGAAGACAATTCCTTCGCCAACGGCATCCGCCACTATCACGAACGCGGCCAGCCGGTGCTGGTGGGAACGATCTCCATCGAAAAATCCGAAGCCATCTCGGAAATCCTGAAGAAGGCCGGCGTTCCGCATCAAGTGCTCAACGCCAAACAGCATGAGCGCGAATCCGGCATCGTCGCGCAGGCTGGACGCAAAGGCGCCGTCACCGTGGCCACCAACATGGCCGGCCGCGGCACGGACATTCTTCTCGGCGGCAATCCCGAGCAGATGACCCGCGATTATTTTCTAAAAAACAAATTGGCCATGCCTTACGCCGCCGCGCCCGCCGTAATTCCCGCCGAAGCCGGCAAGGACGCGCTACCCGCCGTGCCCATGGTTCTTTTTCAGCACGAAGGAAAAATCTTTCAGTCGCCCGCGGATCAGTGGAAGCCCGTCTATGAACAATTCGCTCTGCAGTGCAAAGCCGAGCACGACGAAGTTGTTGCTCTGGGAGGCCTGCACATCCTTGGCACGGAGCGCCACGAAGCCCGCCGCATCGATAACCAATTGCGCGGACGTGCCGGCCGCCAGGGCGATCCTGGCTCTTCGCGCTTTTTCCTTTCGCTCGAAGACGATCTCATGCGCATCTTCGGCGGCGAACGCATGCAAGCTCTGATGTTTCGCCTCGGTATGACAGAAGGGGTTCCGATCGAGTCCGGCTTGATCTCGCGGCGCATTGAAAACGCGCAAAAATCCGTCGAAGCGCAAAACTTCGACGCGCGCAAACACCTCCTCGAATACGACGACGTGATGAACAAGCAGCGCGAGACGATTTACGCCATTCGTCGCTCCGCGCTCGAAGGAAAAGACCAGCGCGATTACGTTCTCGGCGTTGCGGAAGATGTCGCGCGCGAGTTGGTCGACACTTTCTGCCCGCGCGAGCAGCATCCCGATCAGTGGAACGTCACGCAGTTTCTCGCGGAAGTGAACGCCCAGTTCGGCGTCGATGCCAAAGCTGCCGGCGCCGATCCCGCCACGCTCAGCCACGATGAACTTGCTGAAGCTACGGTCAAAGCCGTCACCACCCGCTACGAGGAAAAAGAAAAGCAGTTCAGCGCGGATTTAATGCGCTGGCTCGAACGCCGCATCATCCTCGACGTCGTCGACTCGCAATGGAAAGACCATCTTCTTTCACTTGACCACTTGAAAGAAGGCATTGGCCTGCGCGGATACGGCCAAAAAGATCCCCTCGTCGAGTTCAAAAAAGAAGCATTCGTCCTGTTCGAAGACATGATGGCTCGCATCGACAACGAAACCATCCGCTATCTCTTCCACATTCAGGTGCAAGTGAACGAGCAGCCTACGCAACGTGGGCCAGGGCAAGCCCCACCGCCGCAGCCGATGCGCCCCCGCGCAGACGCCGCCGTTGCCAGTGCCGCAGCCCGCGCCAGCGAGCCACCTCCGCAGCGCCTGCCCGACTTCGCCCGTGCAATGGAGCGCAAGCAAGAGCGCCAACAAAAGGAGTTGCAGTATCAAACAGGACCAGCGCAAGCCGAAGCGCCCAAGCCCGTCCGCGCCGGGGCAAAGGTCGGCCGCAACGACCCCTGCCCCTGCGGCTCCGGAAAAAAATACAAAAAATGCCACGGCGCCAACGCGTGATTAGCGCAATTCTCAGATTCTGTCATTTCGAGCGAAGCGAGAAATCTCTCTTCGATTTCAACTTCGAGAAAGCGTAATCCGATGCCTCCCGGCCCAGCACCTATGCCGCAACCCGAACGCCACCCCATCCCCGGCGTAAAAAATCTGGTTGCGGTAGCCAGCGGCAAAGGCGGCGTGGGCAAAACCACCGTCGCCGTCAATCTCGCCCTCGCCCTCGTAAAACTCGGCCACAAAGTAGGCCTCATGGACGCCGACGTCTACGGCCCCAACGTCCCCATCATGCTCGGCACGCTGCAAGAGCCCCTAGCCACCGCCGAAAAACGTATCATCCCGGTCCAAGTCGCCGGCATGAAAATGATCTCCATGGGCTTGCTCAATCCCGGCGACAAGCCCATGGTCTGGCGCGGCCCCATGCTTCACAGCGTCATCACGCAATTCCTGCGCAGCGTTGAGTGGGGCGAACTCGATTACCTCATCATCGATCTCCCCCCCGGCACCGGCGACGTGCAGCTCACGCTCATTCAAACGGTCGCCGTCACCGGCGCCGTCGTCGTCACCACGCCCTCCACCGTCGCCCTAGCCGACGTCCGCAAAGCCATCGAAATGTTTCGCCAGGTCAACGTCGAAGTCCTGGGCGTGGTCGAAAACATGAGCACCTTCCGATGCCCGCATTGCGACAAGCCCATCGACATTTTCGGCCACGGCGAAGGCGCTAAAACCGCCGTAGCCTACGGCGTCCCGGTCCTAGGCGAAATCGAAATTGATCCCCGCATCCGCATCGGCGGCGACACCGGCAAACCCGTCGCTGGCCTAGGCGAATCCGCCCCCGGCACCCAAAGCCTCTACGCCCTGGCCCGCGCCGTCACCGCCCGCCTAGTCGAAGTCAGCGCCACCTCCGCCGGCCCCACCGTATCCATTGATTGAGAAGTTGAAGAATGAATTGAACCGTTGACCAAATCGAGAATATTCGCACTCGAAAGACCTCATTGTCTTTCTGTAAGAACTTCATCAAGACCATCGTGACAACCCGCAAGCATGGGAAAACCACACGCTTGAGCGTTTTTTGGAAGCGCTAGCTACCTGGGCAGAAGATATGGACGGCTTTTATTTGAATCAAAAACAACACGTGCCGGCGGATCTTGAGTGGAAGACCTTCGCCCATATGCTCATCGCGGCAACCAGGTATGAGTGAGCCTCTTGGCTCGCGCACGTCCGCGCCGCTTCACCACTTGGCGCAGCCGCGTGCCGGTCACTCCTCGCCCTCCTCTCATAAAGTGCCAGTCCATCTTCTGCTCATCCGCAAGTCACCCTCCGGCTATTGAAAAGTTGCAGAAATCGACTCACTATCCCCACCGTAGGAGGTCAACATAGGCGAAAACGTCACTTACTTTGGCGAATTGGCGGATCGCTACGACGCCCTGGTGAAATACGACGAGAAGCTTCTCGATAATTACGTCGAAGAGAGCGGCTACAGCCTTGGTTCCATGGTCTTGGCCTCCTCTGCCATCGCGTCATGAAATTCGCCGAGACCTTCACCGATATGGGCCGCTTGGGAAACGGCATTCTCATCGAGGGAGGCGTAAAAGGAGTCGCCAAAGATGCTCTGCGCGCCGTCAATATATTTGGCTCAGTTGGAGCTGTAGCGGGACGCGCCAGCACGCTCCTCAAAGTGGTTCAAGCATCCAACGCGAACACCTGCGCCCTTGTCGCCCAAACCAACGCCGTGCGCTTAAGCGGTAATCGGTTCCTGATTACCCTCGCGGAGTTGGCCAAAGACGCGAACATCAGCCTCCCCAAAGTCGCGGCGTTCGGCCGTGGCGCCGATGACTATCAAAAAATGCTTGCCGCCATGCGCCAAATGGGAATCGGAGCGAGAGAGCTAGCTCCCGCAACCTCGACCTTTGAGGACTTGGTGCAGTCCCTGCGCGCTGCGGGCAAGGGCGTGGTTACCTTCAGCGTTCGATTTGGAGCAAATGGCGCGCAGGGACACCGGCTCTACGCCACCATCGGGCGCGCCGGAGAACTCATCATTCGCGACCCTGCAATTTCGCGGGTCATCGGAAGCGTTGCGGAACTCCGTAGCGCTTTTCCGCAAGCGGCCTTGAGTTCATCGGAGATCATTTTCGTTCCCGACGCCTTGCTGGTTGTCGCTTCGCACGCCGCGCAGGCTGCTACAGAAGTCACTATGTTCCTTAAGTCCTTGGCAATGCAGGTTATGCCAGTGGTCCAGGTGCAAGCACAGGATTCCGAAACCGCTCTGCAAGTCTTGCACGTGCGCGAGGCGATTCGACTTATACCACCGGCGCCACCAAAGGTTTATATCGTTCGCTCCGGCGATTGGCTTTCCAAAATTGCCCGAACCTATTATGGCAACATGTATAAGTGGCCGGTGATTTACGAAGCTAACCGTAGGGTGATTGGGCGCAACCCCAACTTAATTCGCCCAGGCCAGAAGCTCATCATTCCGGACCTGCCGAGAACCAAGTCCATCCGTGTGCATTAACCATTCTCGGTTTCCAACCTCGTGGTTTACAACCCGCTCCTTCCAAACCGTGGTCCGGAAGCGTGTTTCTCGTCAGGGCTACCCAATCGCTTTCGAACCATCACGCTGCCGGAACGATCATCGCACCATCAATCGTGTCGGTTCACATTTTGCTACCTTGATTGAGGTCGCCCACTACCCGTTCTAGAATCTTCTTGAACCGGCTTTTCCGCTTGGCTATACTCCACGTTGAATAGGATTCCCGTAGTGCCGGGTCTTTGACCTGCACCCGAGTGAGTGAGGGTTTTCGTGAAGCGGCGGGTCTTTAGACTCGCCTTTAAGGAAGCGACGCCTGTGCGGCAACTCGGTTGCCGCATTTTTTGTTTGGGGCCTGTCGCCGGGGTCGGTCGGTGTAGTGGCAGGTCTTCAGGCTAAGTCTTTTACATGCAACATTTACAAGAAACGAGGGGGAGGCCAAAGTACAATGTCGAACCAAAATTTCAGCGCAAACCCCGCGCGCCGCTCGCTAGAGCTCGGCCGCCAGCCCGACATTCGCCCCTACCGCGGCAAGCTGCCGCAAATCGCCGCCTCCGCCTATATTGACCCCTCTGCAGTCATCATCGGCGACGTAGTCATCGGCGAAGACTCCAGCGTCTGGCCCTGCACCGTCATTCGCGGCGACGTGCACCACATCCGCATCGGCGCCCGCACCAACATTCAGGACGGCAGCGTCCTCCACGTCATGCGCGACGAGCACCCGCTCGTCCTTGGCGACGACGTGACCATCGGCCACTCCGTCACGCTGCACGGCTGCACCATCGAGTCGCGCTGCCTGATCGGCATGGGCGCCATTATCTTGAACGGCGTGCACGTCGGCGCCGGCAGCGTCGTGGCCGCCGGCACGCTCCTCCTCGAGGGCGCCAAAATTCTCCCCGGCAGCCTCGTCGTAGGCCATCCCGGCAAAGTCAAACGCGCCCTAACCGGCATCGATCAAGCGAGCATCGACGCCTACGCCCAGCGCTACGTCGAGTACAAGAATATTTATCGCAGTGAGTCTATGTAGTGCCGGGCTTCAGCCCGGCATCTTCTGAAGGAGCAAGCAGTGAGCGAAGGCGCCGCAAAAAAAGAAGTGAAGCCGCGCAAGTTTCAAGCAATCCGCGGAACGCGTGATTTGCTTCCGCCCGAAACCGCGCTATGGACCCGTGTCGAACAAACAGCCCACGAAGTCTTCACCACCTACGGCTACGGCGAAATCCGCCCGCCCGTCTTTGAGCCCACCGAACTTTTCTCCCGCGCCGTCGGCGGCGACACCGACATCGTTGGCAAAGAGATGTACACATTCGTAGACCGACTTGAAAAGCTTCCGGATCCCTCTTCGCTAGGTGATTACGGAGCTTTTATCGAGCAAGCCGAGAAGCTTATGGACACGGAAGAACTGCCGGCGGTGCTCGGCAATCGACTTGCCATCGGGCGAATGAAAGAAATCTGGGACCGAAGGAACGTCTTCAGGGCTCAGGACGAAGCGCCGATTGAGAAGATTGACCAGGCAGTGCTAGAAGAACTCTACACAATGGTTGTCCTCAAAGACTCAATGGAACTCGGACAAAACATCTCGCTTCGTCCCGAGGCGACGGCCAGTGTGTGTCGGGCGTACCTCGAGCACAACATGCAGCAGTTGCCGCAGCCGGTGAAGCTGTATTACATGGGACCGATGTTTCGGCGGGAGCGGCCGCAGAAGGGGCGCTATCGGCAGTTCTATCAGATTGGCGCGGAGATACTTGGCGGACCTGACGCTCCCGCTATCGATGCGGAACTCATCGAGATGTTGATGACCTTCTTCGACAAGTGCGGACTGCAAGGCACGGAACTAAGCATGAACTCCATCGGCCACGCTGCCGACAACTGCCGGCGCGAGTACGTCGCGAAGCTCAAAGCCCAGCTGGAAAAAGTGAAAGACAAACTCGGCGCCGATTCTCAACGCCGCATTGAAACCAATCCGCTCCGCGTTCTCGACTCGAAACTCGAACACGAGCAAGCCATCATCGCCACGTTGCCGCGCATCGCCGATCATCTTTGCGACGAGTGCAAATCGCATTACGCCGCCGTGAAACACGAGCTAGAGCAGCGCGGCGTGATCTACCGCGAAAACTGGCGCCTTGTTCGCGGGCTCGACTACTACATGCGCACCACGTTTGAAATCACCGCGCAGGGCCTCGGCTCGCAAAACGCCGTCTGCGGCGGCGGCCGCTACGACGGCCTCGTCGAACTCCTCGGCGGCCCGCCCACCAAAGGCATCGGCTTTGCGATCGGCGAAGACCGCCTCATCTTGTCGCTGCAAGAGCAAGAAAAAGCCAAGGCCGTACGGACCGGGGAAATGTCTGGGGCGATCACCGGCAAAGCCTCAGTCACGGGGACACTTAGCAATCTGTCTGCGCCAGGTGTTTTCATCGCCTGGATGGGCGAACGCGCCTACGCCACTGCGATCCGCGCGGCCAAAGATCTGCGCAACGCCGGCTTCCGCGTCGAGCTGCCAGCCACCGAACTGAAGTTCGGCAAAGCCCTCGAACGCGCCAGCAAGCTCGGCTCGCGCTTCGCCCTCATCCTCGGCGATAATGAAGTCGCCGAAGGCCAGTGGACGCTGAAAAACCTTGCGGACGGCTCGCAACAGAAACTCACCGACCAAGCTCTGTTAGAATATCTGCGCGGCCTTTAGTGGCACAGGCTTCAGCCTGTGCTAACCACATAATCTTGGACTTCTTGAGCCTGACGGGCACAGAATGAATTTGTGTTGCTGAATCATAGTGAAAAAAGACAGAGCACGGACTGAAGTCTGCGCCACTGGAGAAATTAACCTTGTTGGATTTTCTAGGCAATCTGCAACGCACACACTACTGCGGCGCACTGCGCGCCTCCGACGAAGGCCGCGACGCCATCGTCATGGGCTGGGTTTCGGGCCGCCGCGATCTTGGCAACTTGCTCTTTCTCGACATTCGCGATCGCACTGGGATCGTGCAAGTGGTGTTCAACAAGGAAGCGCAGCCGGCCGCGCACGCCCAAGCAGAGCAGGCGCGCGGCGAATTTGTGGTTGCGGTCGAAGGCAAAGTCATCAAGCGGCAAAAAAAGAATCCCGAGCTCGCAACCGGCGAAGTCGAGCTGCTCGCTACGAAGCTCCACATTTTAAACAACGCGAAAACGCCGCCGTTTCCTATCGAGGACGAAATCAACGCCGCCGAAGAAACGCGCCTCCGTTTCCGCTATCTCGACTTGCGCCGCCCCAAGCCACACCGCAACCTCGCGCTGCGCCACAAAATCGTCCTCGAAATGCGCAAGACCATGGACGAAATGGGCTTCCTCGAAATCGAAACGCCCATGCTCACGCGCTCAACGCCCGAAGGCGCGCGCGATTTTCTCGTGCCCAGCCGCGTGCATCATGGCCAGTTCTATGCGCTGCCACAGTCGCCGCAAATCTTTAAGCAAATCCTGATGATTGGCGGCATGGATCGCTACTTTCAGATCGTGAAATGTTTTCGCGACGAAGACCAGCGCGCCGACCGCCAGCTCGAATTCACGCAGCTCGACGTCGAGATGTCCTTCCCGCGTCAGGAAGATATTTTTCACGTCATCGAAACGGTGATGGTGCGCGCGTGCGCTGTCGCCGGCGTCAAAACGCAAGGCCCGTTTCCGCACATGCTATACAAGGACGCTATCCGCAAGTACGGCAGCGACAAGCCCGACCTGCGATTCGGCATGGAGCTGCACGAAGTCACAGACTGCTTTCCGGAAGATGCGAAAACCAAGTTGGGGATCGAAGGCAGCGTGTTCGCGCTCGCCGCTCCGGGCGCAGCCGGATATTCGCGCAAGCAGCTCGACGAGCTAACCGAAAAAGCCAAGTCCAACGGCGCACGCGGCGCGTATTTCGTGAAGCGCGCCCCTGAAGGTACAACCTCGACGGTTGAAAAACTCATCGGCGCAGAAAATGTGAAGAAACTTGCCGACGCCTGCAGCGCAAAGACCGGCGATCTCGTCGTCGCCGTCAGCGCGAAGCAGCAAATCAAAGGCACGGAGGCCGCTGCGCTCGTCGCCGGCCAAGTGCGTTTGCAACTCGGCGAAGCGCTCGGCCTGATCGACCGCACACAATGGAAATTCCTCTGGATCACCGGCTTTCCGCTCTTTGAATGGAGCGAGAACGACAAAACCTGGGTGAGCGCGCAGCATCCCTTCACCGGCATCGTCGATGAAGATTTGGAAAAGCTCGAATCCGCGCCGTGGGAAGTGCGCTCGAAGGGCTACGATCTCGTCCTCAATGGTAACGAGCTCGGCTCCGGCAGCATCCGTATCCACCGCCAGGACATTCAGGAGCGCCTCTTCCGCGCACTCGGCCTTGCGGAAGAGCAACTCCGCCGCCGCTTCGGCTTCTTCCTCGACGCGCTGGCCTACGGCACGCCGCCGCACGGCGGAATCGCCCTGGGCATCGACCGCATCGCCATGCTTCTCGCCGGCGAAAAATCCCTGCGCGAAGTCATCGCCTTCGCGAAAACCACCGCCGCGGTCGATCTCATGGCTGAGTCCCCGTCGTCCGTGGACCAAGATCAGCTCGACCAACTCGGCATCGCTGTCAAGCGTGGGGAAATATGAGGACTGTCCCGGCATCGCTGGTTTTGTTTATGGAAGCTGGTCTCGCTTCCTTAGTGGTAGTCTCGGTTTATGGAATTGTTGCCTGGCGGAATCGCATGAGCAAATTCTTGTTCTATGGCTGGAGCGGGGTAACCGCTCTTTTGGTTTTGCTGTGCTCGTTGGTATTGTGGATGGGTTTGCACTTGTAGTGGGACTGAGTCGCCCAAGGAAAGATGTCGAGAATCAGGATTCTTCCAGAAGCTGTCGCAAATAAAATCGCTGCGGGCGAGGTTGTTGAACGTCCTGCTTCGGTTGTCAAAGAGCTGCTCGAAAACGCGCTGGACGCCGGCGCGAAGACGATTCGCATCGAAACGGAAGTCGGCGGCAAGCGGATGATCCGCGTCATTGACGACGGGCACGGCATGATCCACGACGACGCGTTGCTGGCCTTCGAGCGCCATGCTACAAGCAAACTGCGGTCCGCCGATGATTTGCTTTCCATCTCGACGCTGGGCTTTCGCGGAGAAGCGCTGCCGACGATTGCGGCGGTCTCTCGGCTGCTCCTTGAAACGCGCGACGAGTCGGAAGCCGAAGGCACGCGCCTCGAATTCGCAGGTGGAAAACTTGTCAACGTGAAGCCCGCGGGCCTGCCTGCCGGAACGACCATCAGCGTCGCCGATCTTTTCTACTGCGTTCCGGCACGCCGAAAATTTCTCAAATCAGACACCACCGAACTCGGCCACATCGCCTCACTCGTCACGCACTACGCGCTGGCCAATCCAGACAAACATTTCGTCTTGACTACGCCGACGCAGGAAATCATCAACGCGCCGCCGGCCGAAAAACTCGCCGACCGCGTCTACCAACTCTTTGGCCGGCAAGCGATGGAAGAGCTGGTGGAAATTCCGCCCGCATCGGCGGCGTTTCGCGCCGCCATCAACGAGCCGGAACTCGAAGCAGAGGAGGAAAGCGCAGCGTTAACCGTCCGAGGTTTCACTTCGCGCCCCGAAGTGCAGCGCCCGAACCGCAACGGCATCTACATTTTTGTGAATCGTCGTCTGGTGCGCGACCGATTGATTCTGCATGCGATTCACGAAGCCTACCGAAACATTCTCCCTCCCACGGTGTTTCCCGCCACGCTGCTGTTCCTCGAAATGCCCTACGACGAAGTCGACGTCAACGTGCATCCCGCGAAAATAGAAGTGCGCTTCCGCCGCTCGCAATTCGTTCACGATTTCGCACGCGACTCGATGCGCCAAGCGCTCATGAGCGTCCGTCCCGTTCCCAACTTTACCGCCGCAGCGGCGACTGTAATTTCCGCTGGTTCGCCGCCAGCCGCGTCAACGTTTTCTCCCGCTGCGTTTGGCGCCGCCGCAGCTTCCGGCGTTCCGCGCGCGGTCATCCCAACGATGGAAGAAATCGGCGTAGGTTCAGGCGTTGGCTCCGAGGGCGGCTTCGACTTGACCGCCGCACCAATGCAGCCCGTCGAGCAACGGTTTTCTTTCGAGCCCGACTCCGCGTTCGGCACGGCTCTAGCTTCTGCGGTCGTGCCAGCAGCTGCTAATTGGGCTGGAAATCTCGCAGCGCCGAGCGCGAGCGCGCCGGCCACTCTTCCTCGGCCCGACCAAATCGCCGATCTGAAACCGCTTGGCCAAGTCAGTTCGAGCTTTATCGTTGCGGTGAACGGCGAAGGATTGTGGCTTGTGGATCAGCATGTGGCGCACGAGCGAGTGCTTTTCGAGCAGCACCTCGACGCGCGGCGCGCCGGCAAAGTGGAAGCGCAGCGGATGCTCATGCCGCTGGTGATCGAGCTTTCGCCCCGGCAGATTGTGATCTACGAGAAAATTGCGGAAGAGCTCAGCGCGAATGGATTTGAAGTAGAGCCGATGGGGCCGCGCAGCGTCGCGATCCAAGCTGTGCCTGCGGGAATTGCCCCGGGAGATGCGGAAAAACTTCTGACGGAAATCCTCGACGGCATCGAGCGGGAAAACGCGGCCATTTCGATTGACACTTTGCAGGCGAAGATTGCGGCCTCGACTGCCTGCCACGCGGCGATCAAAGTGAACATGCCGCTCGATCAGACGAAAATGGAATGGCTGCTCAGCGCGCTCGCGAAGACGGATTGTCCCATGAGTTGCCCGCATGGCCGGCCGGTTGTGTTGCGGTATTCCGTGAAAGAGATCGAGAAAGCATTCCACCGAACTTGACGATAGCAAGAAAAGGACTTTACACAGAGCACGCAGAAGTCGCAGAGGTCACAAGAGAAGAGCGAAATTTGTTGGCGTCGTGATGTGGTTTAGCAACATCCCAGGAGAGGAACCGGATGACCGAAGGGCAAAAGACCGCGGTGATTTTTGGGCTGGCGAACAAACGCAGTATCGCTTGGGCGATTGCACAGAAGCTTTCGCAAGCGGGCTGGCGAGTAGGCATCACGTATATGAATGAACGGCTTGCGCTCGAAGCGAAGGATCTCATTGCGGAGTTGCCGGGAGCGGAGGGATTTATGTGCGACCTTACGCAGGATGATCAGGTCGCGCGCGTGTTCGAGGAAATTAAGGAGAAGTACGGAGTTATCCACGGATTGGTGCACAGCGTAGGTTTTGCTCCGCCCGATGAATTGAAGAAACCATTCGTGGAGACTTCTCGCGAAGGATTTCGGATCGCGCACGACATCAGCGTGTATTCGCTGATTGCGGTGGCGCGTGGCGCGGCGCCGCTGATGGCGTCCGGCGGAGGGATCGTCACGCTGACCTATTACGGTTCGGAAAAAGTTGTGCCGAATTACAACGTGATGGGCGTGGCGAAGGCAGCACTGGAAGCGACGGTGCGGTACTTGGCGTACGATTTGGGACCGAAGGGCATTCGCGTCAACGCCATTTCCGCGGGGCCTATCAAGACGCTTGCTGCGCGGGGCATCGCGAATTTTAGCGACATGCTGAGGACGCAGACAGAACGCGCGCCTCTGAAACGCACCGTTGATCCCGGAGAAGTTGGCTCGACTGCGGCGTTTTTGCTTTCGGATGCCGGCTCGGGAATTACCGGCGAAACGATTTACGTCGATTGTGGCTACAACATTATGGGTTTTTGAGTAGCACAGGCACTCCTGCCTGTGCGGCTTTTTGTGCAATTGGGAAAAATACGCACAGCCAGGATTGGCTGTGCCACCAAAATGCCTAAATGGACCATCGCGATCGACGGACCAGCGGGCTCAGGGAAGAGCAGTCTGGCGAAGCGCGTCGCGCAAATTCTCGGGTATTTGTATCTCGACAGCGGGGCGATGTATCGCGCGCTGGCGCTGAAAGCACTGAGAGGCAGAATCGGGCTTGAAGATTTTCCGACACTCGAAGGACTTGCGCGCGGCACGCACATTGAACTTAAGCCTCCGACGTCGGAGCAGGAAGCCGCGGGCTCGAAAAACCGCGTTTTTCTCGATGGCGAAGAAGTGACGCAAGCGATCCGGACTGCGGAGGTAGCGCAAGCCGCTTCACGTCTTGCCACGATCGCTGGCGTACGCGAAATCCTTGTCGCCGAACAGCAGCGGGCCGGTGCGGGCGGCGGCGTGGTAATGGAAGGGCGCGACATCGGCACCGTCGTTTTTCCTCGCGCGGAGCTGAAGATTTTTCTGGAGGCGTCGCCGGAAGTGCGTGCCGAGCGCCGTTGGAAAGAGCATCAGGAGAAGGGCAAAGCCATGACGCTCACGCAAGTCTTGGAGGAGGTTCGCGAGCGCGACCGCCGTGACCGGGAACGAAAAGTTTCGCCGCTGGTGCGCGCCGCCGACGCGGTGCTGGTCGATAACACCGCGATGGATGTCGAAGAAACCGCGCGTTTGGTCGTAATGCTGGCGCGCGAGCGTGAAAAGGAATTGTCGAAAGCCGCGGGCAGGGACTTGTAATTCGGCTTTTCTCGGCAGCTAGACCAAAGACTTCAGTTGGCGCGTTCTCGCGTCTTTCTCAAAACAAAACTTCACGAAAGAACAACTCGCATACGCATTCCAAATTAATTGTGTGGCTCGGCACAAAACTCTGCGATGCGGTGTCTATTGAACGCACGGAATTGAAGCGACGAGAGGGCCGCATGGGCGACTGGAACCTGCTGGAGTTGTGGCGTTCCATGGGAACGCTGTGTCATGGAGTTGTGATTGTGCTGGCGATTATGTTTGTGCGATCGGTGGGCGTGAGCGCGGGCCGCGCTTTGCGCTATCGCCTGGCACGCGAGCAGTCGAAGGCGTACATCGTGGAGACGATGGATTCGTTTCGCGAAGGAAAATTAGATCAGGCGATTGTGGCCGCGGAAGTCAATAAGAGAAGCCACATTGCGAGCATTGTCGCGGCGGGCTTGCTGGATTTTCAGGCGGCGCCGCACGGAATGCCCGAACAGCAGGTGATTGAAGGAGTGCAGCGGAGTCTCGAGCGTTCGAGCGCGGAAACCACCGAAGAATTGAAGCGCGGCTTGAGCAGATTGGCGACGATCGCGGCAACGGCGCCGTTTGCGGGACTGTTCGGCACGGTCATTGGAATTTTGAACGCCTTTCGTAGCATTGATATCGCGCATGCAACTGCGATCAAAGTCATCGCAGGGTCGATTTCGGAGGCGCTGCTGACGACCGCGATTGGATTGTCGGTCGCGTCGCCGGCAGTGTGGTGTTACAACCTGTTGACAAGCCAGATGGATGCGTCTGGTGTGTGGAGATGCAGAACTGCGCGCTTGAACTGGTGACCTATCTACGCGCGCGTCAGGTAGGCGTGCAGAAAGACATGCGAGCGCCAATTATTTCTGGCTGAGGAAGAGCTTGGCCTCGCGAAGTTCGGGAAGGTCACTTGTGGGTCGAGGGCAATTGGTGAGCAGCTTAGTGTAGTAAGCGGAGGCTTTCTCGCGATCGCCAGCGAGTTGAGCGGCGTGAGCGGCTCCGAAAAGCGAATTGAAAGCTCCGGGGCAAACTTGAGCGAAGTTTCGAATGCTTCGAGAGCGGCGGCGGGCTGCTTCACTTCGAGAAGCATTTCGCCGAGAAGCTCGCGAGCAGGGACGACTGATCCTGGAGTTACGGGGAGTTTGTCCACTGAGTCGTCGTGGTCCGCAGAGGCACGCATCTGGCTAAGTGCGACGTCCGTTTTGCCCTCGGCAAAAGTAATCCAGGCGGTGACCGATTTGCGCTGAATATCGACCTGCGCGGACGAATATTTGTCGTGAGTTTCCAGCAGCCTGTCGCGAAGAGAAGTCATTCGTTGCAATCCCTCCCGCGCCCCTTCGAGGTTGGCCATTCGAGCTGCGCCGAGCGCCTGGGCAAAATAGAGATTTGTCTCGGCTGATGAATAACGGCCGCCAGGGAGAGTGCCGGCAGGCAAGGGGAGGGCAGCGGCATCGGACCAGCGGTGGCGCTCGATCGCTAACCGTGCAGGGACGACGGCAGCGGCATAGAGGCCCGTATAGTAAGCAGCATCGTTTGGCTCAGGCTTGGGCATGGCGTGAGAGACATCGAGGGCTTCGCGGTCCTGGCCCTTTTGCAGATAGGCGTATACAAGGTAGTCCATTGCGTGAAGCTCATCGCCCACGAGGCCATTTTTCCTGGCCGCCGCAGCGGAGGCGAGATTCGAGTCGATGGATTCTTGCCACAGGCCCAGGCGTGTAAAGATGTGCGAAGGCATGTGGAGCGCGTGAGGCGCGTCGGGGGCGATCTTGGCGTAACGGCGTGCGGCTTCCAGAGCTAGTGGCGCCAAAGTAGGATAGTCATCGCAGTGGATGATGTAATGAGCCAGGCCGGGGTGAGCGGGGTACTCGGCAAATAGTCTTTCGAGGATGGCGCTGGCTTTTTTCTGATTCGCGTAGGTTTTGTCGTCAAGAGGCGCATTGGCGCGGACTGCCAGCGCATAGAAGATGGCGGCTTCGATGTCGTGTGGATACCGCTCGTAAATATATTGCATCGCTTTTTCGTAGTCGAGAGCGCGAGCGGCATGAGTGCGCTTGTCTGAATCATTGTAGAAAATCTGCATCGCGGCGATGTAATCGCGCTCGCGTTGCGTTTTCGCACCGGCGGCATTTGCTTTCTCGACGGCAGCCGAACCTGCTTGCAAATCGAGGGGAGTCGGAGGATCCCAGAGTTGGCGGTAGTGCGTCATGGCGACGCCCCATTCAGCCATGCCGCAAGACGGATCGGCTTTTGCGATGGCGAGAAAAATTTCTTCCGATTTTTTGTACCAGAAGGAGTAGAGCAGGGCGACCGCGCGATTGAAATCTGGCTGGACTGCCGGCGAGCAGGAGGTGGGAAAGCTGACATTGCCAACCGCTGCGATATCTGGAGAGCCGTGCTCATGCTGGGCAGCGGCTGCAGAAGGGAACGCTGCGCCGGCACAAAATGTGACTGCTAGAATCCGAAATTGCCATTGCATGATGGGATTCGGCCTCTTCTCCGTCGGAGATTGCAGCAGCAGAAATCGGCCT
>DATDHE010000511.1:0-43413 GCA_036521695.1 Candidatus Acidiferrum sp.
CGTTCCTTCATCAGTTGCTTTCTTCCCGCCGCTGTCAGCCGGTACACTTTCACTTCCTGTTTGTTCTCGGAAATCTTCCAATCGGCGCCGATCCATTTTTGCTTTTCGAGGCGGTGGAGCGCTGGATACAAAGAGCCGGCATCCACTTGCAGCAGGTCGCCGGAATTGGCACGAATCGTCCGGCTGATGCCAAAGCCGTGCTGGGGGCCCCAGAGCAGAGTTTGCAAAATAAGGAGATCGAGCGTGCCCTGCAACAGCTCGATCCGGTTTCGATACCGCTCGTTCATTCCGCCTCCGACGACTAGGATATAGACAACCTATATCCCACACTATAGACGGTCTACTACCCTCCTTGGTTTGCGCTTCTCCCTATTTTTTTGAGTTTCGCCTAAGTGCTTCGACAATCGACATTACGGCGAGCACGCCGCATCCTGTGCCCGGGCCCGTTTTCAAGCAGAGCAGCCTGCCAGCGCGCAGCTTGGCGTCCGCCGGAGGCCAGCCCATGGGCGCCTCGGCTGAGCATCTTACGGTATGATGGAGCAGGAAGCCGCACCGCCCATACCCGAACCTTGTATCTGGCTGGCCCTTGGATAGTCTGATCGGGCAAGACTCGAGCAACGCCTAAGGAGAGACGGTTTGATTGCACGTTACACCCGCAAAGAAATGGGCCAAGTCTGGAGCGATGCGAATCGCTTCGCAAAGTGGCTGGACGTCGAATTGGCTGCCACGGAGACGCTTGCCGAAGTGGGCCTCGTGCCCGAGGACGCTGCCGCGACGATTCGAGCGCGAGCCAAAGTGGACGTTCCGCGCATTCACGAACTCGAAGCCCGCGTAAAACACGACGTCATTGCGTTCACGATGAATGTGGGCGAATCCATCGGCGACCCCGCCGCCGCGCGTTGGCTGCACTACGGCCTAACCTCAAACGATATCGTCGACACCGCACAGGCGCTGCAGATTCGCGATGCTTCCCATATCATCGAGAGGGACCTGATTCTCTTCGGCGAAGTGCTCGACCTGCGCGCGCATCAGTTTCGCAACACGCCGCAAATTGGCCGTACTCATGGTGTGCATGCCGAGCCGATAACTTTTGGGTTGAAGATAGCGAACTGGTTTTCGGAAAATCAGCGCAACATCGGCCGGTTCCGCGCTGCCGCCGCGCAGATGGCTGTCGGAAAAATTTCCGGCGCGGTCGGCAACGCTTCGCATCTCGGCCCGGAAATGGAGGAGCGCATCTGCAAGGGACTCGGGCTGAGTGTTGCGCCGGTCGCTTCGCAGGTCATTCAACGCGATCGTCACGCGCAATATCTCAGCGCGCTCGCGCTCATCGCTGCGTCCCTGGAAACCATCGCGCTCGAGATTCGGCATTTGCAGCGCACGGAAGTGCGCGAAGCCGAAGAACCCTTCAGTGGCGAGCAGCGCGGCAGCTCCGCCATGCCGCACAAACGCAATCCCGTTACCTGCGAACAAATCTGTGGCCTCGCGCGCCTCGTGCGTTCGAACATGCTCGCGGCCTTTGAAAACGTGGCCCTGTGGCACGAGCGCGATATTTCGCACAGCTCCGTCGAGCGCATCATCCTGCCGGACTCCACAATCCTTGTGGACTACATGCTCGCGAAGATGACGACTATCCTTGCCGACATGCGCGTTTTCTCTCAGCGCATGTTGCGCAACCTCGAATCCACGCATGGCCTGGTGTACTCCGGTCAGTTGCTGCAAGACCTAGTAGAAAAGGGCATGCCGCGCGACGATGCGTACAAAGCAGTGCAAGAAAATGCGATGGCCGCCTGGGAAACAGAATCGAGCTTCCAGGAGCGCGTGGCCAACGACGCTAGGATCACGAAGTTCTTGGACGCGAAAGCACTTGCGCACACATTCGATCTGCAGCGGCAGCTTCGCTATGTCGACGCCATCTTCGACCGTGTTTTCGGCGCGCATCCGGCCGGCGAAAAATCCGCCGCTAACAACGCCTAATGTAGTGGTCCACGAAACCACAGAGTTTGTTTTCAAAAAACGAAGAGCCCCGGTTGCCCGGGGCTCTTTCGCCTCTTCTAATTTTCGCTCGCGCGGAAATTAGCTGCGGAGGCGGAAAACCAATAAAGTAAAAAACCCAAATTCAAAAACTACTCGACGCGCTGTACATACCGCGCTTCCGTGGTATCCACTTTCACTCTGTCGCCTGAATTGACGAATGGCGGCACTTGAATGACCAAGCCCGTTTCGAGCGTCGCCGGCTTCATTACCGCGCTGGCGGTGGCTTTCTGCAGCGTCGGTTCGGTATCGAGCACCTTCAATTCCATGGTGTCCGGCAGGTCGACGCCGATCGGCTTTTCCTCGAAGAATTCGATCTTCACCGTCGTGTTCGGAATGAGATAGTACACCGTTTCGCCGAGCTCTTCGCGGGTCATCTGCATCTGTTCGTAAGTTTGCGTGTTCATGAAGTGAAACTCGTCGCCCTCGTTGTAGAGGTATTCAAATTCGACCTCATCGAGAATCGCGCGGTCGACGAATTCTTCGGCGCGGAACCGGTAATCAATCATGACGCCGCTCCGGAGATTTTTCATGCGCGTTTGCATCGAGCCGCGCTTGTTGCCGGGCGTGCGGTGATCGACGCTGAAAACAGTGAAAAGCTGGCCCTCGTGCTGGATGACCATGCCGGGGCGGAGTTGCGTGGCTTTGACGCTGCTCATAAGCTCCCTGAACGATTGCGGATTTCGGAAATTCCTGCAGGCAGCCCGCTCTGCGATGCGGTGCACGCGGAATGACTCGAGGCACGCCGGGCGAAATTTCGCGCCCAACGCGAATGAACAGTATAAAGGGCCTTGTTCAGGGCGGTCAATCATCTCCCTTCTTGGCGTCTGTGGCGCGCTGCCTGGCGGCTTCGGCCATGATTTTTTCGATTTCATCGGGGTTGCGGGGGAGGCGCTCGCTTAGAAATTTGTAGCCGTTCTCGGTGATGAGGATGTCGTCTTCGATGCGCACGCCGAGATTTTCTTCGGGAATGTAGATGCCGGGTTCGACGGTGATGACCATGCCGGGCTCGAGGGATTTGCAATACTCGCCGGGATCGTGGACATCGAGGCCGATGTGGTGCCCGAGACCGTGAATGAAATATTGGCCCAGCGATTTGCCGTGAAGATCTTTGCCGTGGGAATTGATGTAGTCGTAGGCGATTTTGTAGACGCTCTTCGACCCTTTTTGGCAAAAGTCCATGCCCGGTTTGATGGCTGCAAGAGCGGCGTTCTGCGCGCCAAGAACAATTTCATATATTTCGCGCTGGCGCGGTGTGAACTTGCCGTTCGCCGGAAGCGTGCGCGTGATGTCGGCGGAATAGCCGGAGTATTGTGCGCCGACATCGAGGACAACGATGTCGGCATCTTCGATTTTGCGGGCGAGCTTATCGTAGTGCAGCACGGTGGAGTTGGGGCCGGCGCCGACGATGGGGGCGTAGCCCTCCGCTTCCGAGCCGCCCATGGCGTGAACTTCGACCATCTTGGCGGCGATCTCATATTCGTGGAGGCCAGGGCGCATCATGCGCATGGCGGCGAGCTGCGCATCCACCGAAAGCTCGATAGCCTGTGTAAGGAAAGCGATTTCGCCCGGCGATTTGATTTGGCGCAGAGCCTCGAGGTTGGAGCGAATATCTCCTAACTTGGTTTGCGGGACGGAAGTGTGAATCCAATCCACAACCTCTTTTTCGTGCGGATAGCCGCCATTTTCTTTCTCGTAGGGGAGGATGGTGTAGATGGTCGGATAAAGTTTCGCGAGCTTTTCCAGCGTTGCGCGCATTTCTGGGAATGGGAGGACAGAAGCAAAACCGGTGCGGGCCTGGATGCCGGGATCGGTCGGCGACATACGGAGGCCGTTCCATTTTTCCTTGGCGGTGTTTTTCGGTGGCAGGAAGAGGATTTCTTGCGGACCATCCCAGTAAGTGACCGGGACGGCGCCTTGGTTGTTGCGCGCAGCCGGCATGATGACGAGGCCGGCACCTTCGTCGTTGTGGCCGGTGAGGTAGTAGAAGTTCTCTTCTTGCGCGAAGACGTAGGCCTGCGAGGATTCTTCGCGGCCAGTAAAGCCCCAGAGAAGGATTGGCGAATCGATTCGGGCGGCGAGTTTGGCGCGGCGCGCGGCGTAGACGCTGTTGCCTTCGCGCTCGCGGCGTTGTTGGGCGCTGGTACGCTGCGCGGAGCACAGGAAGGCAAGGGCCACCACGAAAAAGACGCCGAGGCGGGCACCACTCGCGCCTCGAGGTGCGTGGTGCCGCATTGCCAGAACGCTGGGCCGACCGATCATCCTTCTTCACCTCGCGAGCAAACGGACGAGCATTGTAGCTGAACGAGGCGAACGGGCAAACTCGCCGACTTAGCCTGACGAACCGCGTTAATCCATTTCGGCTGGAAAGAGGGGTCCCCGGTTTTTTCGTAAGCGGATTCTAAGGGGGTTAGGAACAGAACGAGAGGGAAGGAAAGAAAGTGGAGGTAAGCGTGAGTCTGAAGATGCGGCATTGCGAGGACGAGGAAAGGACGTCGGGCTGAAGCCCGGCCTCTACAAAGGCAAAGATGGAGGGCTAAAGACCCGCCGCTACGAGTCAAAAGTTCAAAGTTGAAAGTCGAAGGTAACCTTATGAGGGAATCTACGCACGCGAGCGGCAGTACCTGAGGCACCCGGCGCTGGTGTAGAATGCTGCTTTGAAACCCTTAGAAGCGAATATGTCATCTAAGGATCGAAGGGAGTTGGAACCGAGGGTAGCGATATGAAGAAAACCATTTTATTTCGAGCAGTTTTTGTCCTCGTTGCGCTGATTATGCTCAGTTGGTTGCCGCAGTCGGCGCTCGCGCAACGTGGAGGTCACGGAGGTGGAGGAGGATTCCACGGCGGCGGTGGCGGAGGATTTCATGGAGGCGGCGGGGCAGCGTTTCACGGGGGTGGAGGTTTCAGCGCCGGAAGCCGTTCTGCGTTCGTAGGCGGACGCGGATATCGTGGCGGCTACTACGGAGGGCGGGGCGGTTACGGTTGGGGCGGCCGCGGTTACGGCTGGGGCGGCCGGTATTGGGGCGGAGGATACGGTTACGGATGGGGCTGGGGAGTTGGCTTTGGGTGGCCGTATTGGGGTTGGGGATGGGGATATCCGTATGCCTACTACAGCCCCTGGTATTACGCGCCCGGCCCTTATTATTCTTACCCGAACTACGGTCCTTCGGATCCCACGGGCAATCCGGATCCTGACAACGGGAACGGCAATCCACCGGCAAATCCCAGCACACGACCCCTGCCCAACCAGAACGGACCCGCAAAATCTTGGAGACCACCGGTACCGGGGGGCGCACCCAACACGAGCTACACAAACAGCGCCGCCGCTGCGCCGCGTAAGCCGGTTCTCTCCGTTGACAGGATGAGCGTGACGCCGAGCAGTTACCGAGCCGCGGGTTCGATCCCGGCACACTACACCGCGGAGCGGGCCACCATGGTGCGGGCTGCCGCGCAAGGGGATGCGCCGCTTCGACCGGAAGTACAAAAAGCGTTACAAAGATTGCGCGAGATGCCGCCGTTTGCTCGCGAGCGCGAAATCGAAACCGGCCGGTACCGTCAGTTTTCTCCCGAGGAGAAGCAGATTTTAAGAAATGGCGAATAAGCGATAGAGAAAAGCGAGTCGAAAGTTGAAAGTCCAAGGCTAACCCCGGGAGGGAATCTCCGCACGCGAGCAGCAAAAGGCGCGACCGTCCCGGTTGAGGACGGGTGGAAAAGCGCGACGGACTCAAATAAGCGTCGCGCTTCTCAGGGATTGCAACGAGTGCATCTGATACTGGCGAATCCTCCCTGGCGTTAGCTACCAGAGCAAGCCGAGAGGTTTCAGGGAGACAAGAAGCGGTGGTATATGCGCCACAACGTAAAAATCGCCATCGACGGAACGGACGCCAAGGGCCAGACCCTCCGTAGATCACGAGTACGCAGGTTTACGACAAGCAGTAGCGGCGCGATGGGAAGTTAGAGTTGGACGTTAGAAGTTAGATGGAGAAGGACTGTTGGTGCCGCTGGGCAAGGGAAGCATCAAAGGCCCCAGGTGCGAACGACGGCACCTGGGGCACCCAGCGCTAAGACTGTCCCCCCGCACGCCGAGTTCGCACCAATGCCAATTGCCTTCCCGGAATTCCAACGCAGGAGATAAAGAATATGGCGCGACGCACGTTCCTGGCTCAGCTCGCGGGTTTGCCTTTTCTCTCACTAGGCGCGAAGGCGCAAGAGTCAAAAAAACCTCTCAAGATCATGATGAAAAGCGCGTGGGGGCCCGATGACCCAACAAGGGCCGCTTTTCCTTTCGCGCACGGACTCGCCCTCGCAGAAGCAGGCCACGAAGTGCAAATTTTCCTCCTCGCCGAAGCCACCTCTTTGATGCGAAAGTCCATGGTGAGCGCAATCCTGCCCGTTGGCTGGCCGCCCCTGAGCGAAACACTCGAGAAGGTCGTGGCAAAACATATTCCAATCTTTTCTTGAGGGGCTTGCTCCCGCGCCCGTGGGGTTGCGGAAACGGACTTAAATCAATGGGGAGCGAAATTTGGCAATCCTGCGATTTTTGTCTCGCTTGTGGAGTGGGCAGACAGGATCATTGTAGAGTGAAAATCCGCCGAGGTACCCGGCGGACCGGAAAAGAGGGGCCCACCGTTTGCAAAAGCGAACACGCCAAGAGTGGGCCCCCAAGAGTTTACACGTTGCCACCCGCCCGCCAGTCCCGCCAGAAAGATAGCTCGTATCTCACGACTGAGGCGGCTGTGCGGCGCCTGACGATTGTCCCGAGTACGTCGACGGCTTCTTGGGTCTTGGATGTTTTCGAACTGGGCTCCCTGCGCCTTCCCCCGTTTGCGGCGAGACTGGCTCCTCTGGCTTGAAAGGCGACACCCCATCGGAGCCAATTCGCCTTAGAAGCAATGTACTGTCGCCGTCCTTGAGAACGAGCTTAACTTTGTCCTTGCTCAGCCACTGAACGACAGCAGGAGTGACATCTTGATCGGGGAACAGGAAATGCAGAGACCACGTAGAGAGATCCCTCGCGTCGATGGAGTAGGTTCCCTTCGATTCCATACGGTCGAACACACCCTTCTGAAATTCGTGCTCGCCAAAGAAAATTTTTTTTGGATAGATTTCGAGTGGGGTTTCATCCGATTGCTCTTCCTCTTCAAGAATCGCCCAGGCACCCTGCAGACCAGTGGCGGGAATCTGAGAAGCGATCTCCGTTGCGAGATTCCGATCCAGTTGTTCCTTTCTGGCCACGGATTCGGCTCGCCGCGCGGCGTCGGCGAAATCGCTGAAGATCGACAGACCCAATGGCGCTGTTAAGGCCAAGCAATGGACCCCACCCTGGGCCTTGGCTGCCTCGGTGGCCTCGATGGTGACAATTTCGGTTTTGGGACCAAACGCGGCGGCAATCTGATTCAGAGCGGAGGACTGGATATCCGTCTCATAATCTTCGTAGGATGGAACGAGAACCTGTCTGGAGCCGCCGGTGCCTTCCCGTATCAGCGCATTCAACATGGTGGGATAGTAGATATGGTCGTTCGCGGGAATTCTTGGGAATGGCGAAGGGACTGGGATCACTTCGTATCCGAGCCGCCTGAGCCTATCGGCATCCAATTCCATGGCAAGCTCGGCGTTCATTGCCAAGTCGCGTTCAGAGTTGCTCAACTTGCTCCAATACTCTGCCGCGAAAGGTTTTGACAGGTCATACGAAGCTAGCAGGATGCGTTTGCCGCCAGCCGGGAGGGCGAACATATCGATGTGCTCAATGACAGGACCTGGCAGAGGATCAAGGTATGTAACATTTTTACAGCCTCCAATGTTCTCGAGTTCCTGGTCAAGGTTGGTGTTTTGATCCTTGTTACGAGAGAGAAGCACGCGGGTTGTAAGGCATCGGCCATCTTCCAACTTGACGAGATTTCCGCCGTCCACGGCAACGGCCGAACTTTTGTAATTAAAATCAGGAGTGGCGAGGACTGCGTCAGCGATGTCGAATGCCGAATCCTCGTCGTTGGATCGCTGTACAGAAGCTTCGCTCAGAATCTGGGAATACTCTCGAAGTAGATAACTCTTAGCGTCGATGGCGGCAATCGCAGCTTTGCGAGCCTCAGGTGTCGACTCCTGAGAGAAGTCGTCTAGCTGATCCTCCTCTTGCCGGGCTTCGAGCAGCTTCAGTCGCGCTGTCTCCAATTCTTGAAACTTCTCTCGCTTGGCCTCTTCCTTTCGAATATCGAAGTACCGCCAATGCACGACGTAGACCGAATTGCCGGTGGCCTCAATTTGCGGGCCGAAATCGCGGATCCAGAGGCCGTCATGTGACACAACTTTGGTGCGCACTCGATCGCTGCGAAACAGTTCGCATATCTGAAATTCCTTACATCTTTGATAGACGGCATCCTTGGTGGTTTGGTCGGGAGCCAAGAGCAAGACTGGGCCGAATTTGGCCGTCTTACGGACAATATTCATTTGAATCTCAAACAGGTGTTTCTCCTTGATGAGCTCAGGGTCTTCATTTCCCAGCAGTCCTGCTCTTACATGCCGGTCGTGCTCAACACGAGCATTCAGCGCTTGGAGCGACAACATGACAACATCACCCGCGGAGTTTTGTGCGGGAGAGGGAGGGGTTTGAGCTCGTGGACCGGCAGCGGGAAAAAGGAAAAGAAAGAGAAGGAACGCGAAGAGGGGCGAGTCCGTGCGATAGCGAGTCTTGATCATGCAGCGCTTCCGTCCAGTGAAACTGAGAGAACCCAGCCGCAGTGCAATGAAGTGCGCCCTCGAGAATCGACTGCCGCTACTTCATCATTCATTCCCCCTTCACCTACACTCAGTTCCTGGTGCAGAAGCGCGATAAGGGTTGCACGGTGGCCGAGGGCTTTTGCTCGGGATGAGCAGGGGAAGTGGCGAGTGGTGAGTGGCTACTGGCGAGCGATAAAGAGAAAAAGATAACGCAGAGGCGCTGAGTTAAAACAGGGGTGCCCGGAGAAGAGGGCCCGATGTATCGTGACCCTACAGGGGAAAGGGCGGGGCTAGGAAATCTTTTTTGCTTCGAAGGTTTGGGAGGCGGCGTGGAGGGTTAGGCCGGTGATAGCGCCTTGGGCGTCTTTTCGGAAGGTGAAGGTGACGTCACCGGAGAGGATGAAGAATTGGATGGGAGATTCGGGAAGGAGTTCGATGGAGTCGGGGCCGAAGGGTTCGGCTGCTACGTAAAGGCCGGTTGGCTTCGTTGTGACGCTTAGTTTGCCGACCCCTAGGATTTCGTAGGTGCCGGCGTAGGCGGCGAAGGTTGCGGGATTGATTTTGACGAGCGTGTGCTCGATAGGACGGAAATCCGGCCAGCCGTATTCTTTGGCGACCGCGCGGAAGATTTCTTCGGTGAGTTCGCCGCCGCTGTCGGAGTTGGTCATGACGGCGAAGCCTTGGCCGGAGTCCGTGTAGGTTTCGATGTTGCAGCGGAAGCCTTCGTTGGCGCCGCCATGAGCGAAACGCGGTTTTTCGCCGGGAGATTCGAGACCGAAGCCGAGGCCCGAAGTGCCGAATTGGCGAGTGAGCATCTGGCGAGCCATATCCTGCGAAAGAATTTTTGAGGATTTTCCAGCGTATTCGTTTTGGACTTCCATGGCCATGCGGGCGAGGTCGGAGGGCGTTGTCCAAAGTCCCGCAGGAGCCATTTCGGGATAGGTGTGCGCGCCGCCTTTTACGGGGCTGCCGTCAGAGCGATAGGGTGTGGCGGCTTCCGAGGCGCGATTTTGCGGAAGCGGTTGCTCGTACGTGCTGTGGGTCATTCCGGCTGGTCCGAGGACCAGCTCATGCATGATTTGGGGAAAGGGTTTTCCGGTGACGTCGGAGAGAAGCGTTTGCAGGACGACATAGCCGCCGCCGGAGTAGCGCCAGAGAGTGCCGGGGACGACGTCGGCGCGGATGGGATCGGAGTTGGCGGGTTTTTCGCCGTTGAGGATTTGCACGACGGTGGGAACGGGCTCGTCGGAGGTGTAGCCGGCAAAACCATGAACCGTGAGGCCCGCGCTGTGGCTGAGGATGCGGCGGACAGTGACTTTTTCTTTTACGGTGAAGGCGTTTTCGGGAACTTTCCAGGTGCGGAGTTTGACGTTGACGTCTTCGTCGAGGGCGAGCTTGCCGTCTTGCACGAGGCGAAGCGCGGCGAGGGCGGCGACGGGTTTGCTGATGGAGGCGGCCTGGAAAAGCGTATCGGATGTGACCGGTTTTTTGGAGGCGACGTCGGCGAAGCCGTAGGTTTTGGTCCAGATGATTTGCCCGTGATCGAAGAAGGCTTCGCTGACACCGGGGACTTTGTAGTGCGCCATGCGATCGGCGATGGTCATCGACTGGGGAAGCTGGCCTTTGATGATGACTGCGGGGAGAAGGCCGTTTTCGATGCGGGAAATGCGGGCGGCGAGAGCCGGATCGGGTGACTGCGTGTTCGGTGTTTGCTGGTGAGAGCTGAGGACACTTGAGAGATTGGCAGCGGAGAGCTTGGGCGAAAGAGAGAAAGGGCCGGAGGTGGCTACGCCAAGGAATGCGAATAGCGCGGTCAGAAGGATCAGAGTTTTCGTGGTCGTTGAGCTCATGTGTGATCTCATGGGCGCAAATCGTACCACTTTTGAGTGCGAGTCGATTCGTTTGGTTGGCCAAGGCACAGGAAAAAAACGGGTTGTGGAGTGCTCGCTACTTGCGGAAGAAATCGATGAGGAGTTCGGAAACGCGTGCGGGTTCTTCGTGCTGGAGCCAGTGGGAGGCGTTGGCGAAAGTGTGGAGTTCGGCGTTGTCGCAATAGCGGAGGCTATCGTGGCCCATTTCGGGGAGGAGGAAGGCGTCGCGCTCGCCCCAGAGGATACGCGTGGGGACGTGGACGGTGGAGTCAGGAAATTTGCTGCGATAGCGGAAGGCGGCGCGATACCAGTTGATCATGCCGGTGAGCGCGCCTGGTTGCGACCACGCAGCTCGGTACTGTGAGAGATCGTCGTCGGAGAAAGTGTCGGGGCGGCTGGAGCGGACTAGCGAGCGGACGCCGAGGCGGAAGTTGAAGGCGGTAAATGCGGCTTCGGGAATAAACGGGAGTTGGAAGAAGAACATGTACCAACTGCGGCGAAGCTGACGACGGTTTGTTTGCAAGTAGCGGCGCATGACGCTCGGGTGAGGGACGTTGAGGATGGCGAGCTTAGTGACGCGTTGTGGGTGGAGTAGAGCGACGCTCCACGCGACGGCGGCGCCCCAATCGTGACCTGCGAGGAAAATGCGCTCTTGGCCGAGTTGGTTGGCGATGGCGAGAACGTCGGAGGTGAGTTCGGAGAGCGCGTAAGAAGCGGCGCCGCGCGGTTTGCTGCTTTTGTTGTAACCGCGCTGATCGGGAACGATGACGCGGAAGCCAGCGGCGGCGAGAGGCTCGATTTGTTTGTGCCAGGAATACCAATATTCTGGGAAGCCGTGGAGAAGGATGGCGACGGGGCCGTCGGGCGGGCCTGCGCTGATGGCATGGAGTTTGATCGCGCCGTTGTGAAAAGTCACTTCTTCGAGAGCGGTTGGCACAGGTGCAGAGTTTACCCTTGAATGGGAGGCGCGGCGAGAAGGTGTGTTTGGAGAAAGATCCGGCTAGGTGATGGAAGTGGTTTCGAGGCCGTACGTGGTGACGTAAACGGCGGTGGCTGCGATTTCCGAGACGCGAGCTTCGGAATCGCCATGACCGACGACGGTGTGGGGCTCAGCGGCTGCTTCCGGAGGGAGCGCGCCGATGGCCAGATTGCGGCCGGCGTTCTTGGCTTTGTACATGGCGCGGTCGGCGATGGCGAGGACCTCTTCGTAGTTAACGTCGACAGGCGAATTCATGTTCCAGGGGAAAGCGGCCCAGCCAATCGAGACGGTGCGACGCAAAGAAAGGCCTCCTGCGCCTTTGATCTTGAACGGTTCACCGGCAACAGCGGAGAGGACACGTGCGGCGAGCGTGGCGGCTTCCTTGCGCTCGCAAAAACGGGAAACGACCAAGAATTCTTCGCCACCCCAGCGGACCAAAACATCCGAATAGCGTATGGCGGAACTGATGCGGGAGGTTAGGTCGATGAGCATCTGATCGCCGGCATCGTGGCCAAAGCGGTCGTTGATTTCTTTGAAGTGGTCGGCGTCGATAAGATAAAAAATGATGTCGCGATTGCGGCGGCTGCGCGTGGGATCGGGGGCGGAGTAGGCGCGAATGGCCTGGCTGACGTCGCTGGCGATGGTGGCCTGGAAAAACCGACGGTTGCGCGCGGACGTGAGCGGATCGGTGAGAGACATTTCCTCGAGTTCTTTGTTGGCTTGGGCGAGAGCTTCGCTGCGTTCGGCGACGGCTTGTTCGAGGCGGATGCGCTCGCTTTGCAGCTTGCGAGTGCGGTAATTCACGAGGAAATAGAGAGCGAAGAGGCCAAGAAGAATAACGAAACCGCGCGAGTACCACCGCTGCCACCAGGCAGGTATCACCGTGAATGAAAACTCGGCGGGGAAACTGAGCGTGCCGCGCGCGGAGCGACAAGAGACAGTGAAGCTGTAATTGCCCGGAGGAAGCGCGGGATAGCGAGCTTCGCGGCCGGAGGTCTCGTTGGGTTCGCTTTCGAGGCCCCCCAAGCGATACGAGCAGCGGACATTTTCAGGGTCGCGGAAAGTGAGAGCCGCGAAATCCACGCGGAAAGTATTGTCGCTGCGCGGGGCTTCGGGATTTCGCTCGCCGACGCGGTTGCGCGAGCCGAGCTGCGCGGAAGTAATCACCACTCGTGGGGGAAGCTCGACCCGTTCGTCGGCGGAAATGGGATTGTAGCGCGCGAGGCCACCGCTGGTGCCAAAGAGCAGTGTCCCGTCCTCTTCTGCGAAAAAGCCGCTGTCGCTAAGGTCGTTCCAGATGAGGCCGTCGGCGCGAGTGAAGCGAAGCGTGTGCCCGTTGCGCAAGAACTCCGTGAGGCCAAAGGCGCCGCCGGCCCAGACGTTGCCATCGTGATCGGCTCCGATCATATAAACGTCGAGAGAGGGCAGTCCGTCAGCCAACCCATAATGAGTGACCTGCGGTTTTCCATCCACCAGGCGCAGACAACTGAGACCCAGAGCATCGGAATAGCGAAACCAAACTTCGTCACCACTGACGGCTGCGGCTTCCACAACTTCGCTCTGCAACAGACCGTTGGCAGTTGTGAAATGCAGCCAATGCTTGCCGTCGAAGCGAGAGAGGCCGCTCCTGCCGACGGCCCAGAGGACGCCGTCGCGGCTGGAAGTGAAGCGGCCAATACCTTGGTGGATTTCGGGAGGCAACGGCACGTCCACGAACTGAAAGGGCCGCTCCGACGGACGCGTCGCTTTCAGGTATTGGTTGTTGGCGATCCAGATGCGGCTGTCCGGGCCGACGTGGATGCCGGTGGGAATCGGATCGGGAGTCGGGATTTTTTCCGGGGTCAGGGATTCGGAGTCGAAGCGCGTGAGTCCGCCGGGATAGCAGAGGACCCAGACGGCGCCATCAGGGGCAAGGATCATTTCGCGGGCCAGGGAGCCGTTCAGACCGTCTTTCGATTTCCAGGTTCGCCAGCGATCCGCCTGGGGATCCCACATGGCGACACCATTGTTGGTGCCGAGCCAGAGGCGCTTGCGGTTGTCGCGCAGTTCGGCCCAGACGACGTTGTCGGGAAGACCCTCGGCCTGCGTCCAACTGGACCAGGTTTTCCGGCCGATCCATCGCTGGATGCCTGCTCCGCCAAGGCCGATCCAATAGGCGCCCTCGCGATCCTCGGTGATGGCAAACGTGGCGTTGACGGCCATGCCCCGGCTTTGGTCGATGACTTCCCACTCGCCGGAAATGCGCCGATAGAGGCCCGCGACCGTCGGGATCATGAGATTGCCGGAACGATCCAGGGCAGGCGAGCCATAGTCGTTCGCAGGGGGCAGATCGGGAAGCTCGGAAACAAAGTGCGTCGAGCCTGGATTGAGGCGATAGAGATGCGCCGATGTGCGAACCCAAAGAATTTTCTCAAAGTCCTGAAGAAGGCCGATCACGGGTTCGTGAGGTAAGCCGCTTTGCGCAGGGAACATGTGAACATGATCCTGCGAATCCAGCCAGCCCACGCGGTGGCCGGAGGCAAACCAAATGCGGCCCTCGGAGGTGATGCTCACCGACTCGGCTTCCAGGCTGGGCAAGCCATCGCCAACAGACCAGAGGCGGAAGTCATTGGGGCGGTCCGGATCAACGCGGAGCAGGCCGCCTTCGGTGGCAAGGTAGACTTTGCCCCACGGATCAAGGGACAGGGCGGATGGCTGACGGAAAGAATTGTAGACTTTGGCGAGGGGCAGCTGGTGCAGGATGCCGCCTTGCATATACGAGATGCCGCGTGACGTGACAATCCACATTCGGCCAGTGGGAGCCAGAGCGAGCTGGTTGACATTGGTGCTGGGGAGGCCCTGCTCGATGCCATAGCGCACAACACGATTGCCATCGAAGCGAAGAAGGCCGTCGGGCGTGCCGATCCAGATGAAGCCATCCTGGTCCTGCAGGATGCAGGACGGAGTCAAAGAGCTGAGGCCGAAGTTTTCGCCGACGCGTTGAAAAACGTAGTGCGGCCTATGGGGCAGAGAAAGCACCGGCGTCTCGGTGGGCATTGCCTGAACGGCAAGGGAACCGAGTACCAGGACTATTGCGATAGCCAGGAAAAATGCGGCGGAAGTCTTTCCCCGCATGAACACTCCAAGTGATGCAGCCCAAATAGTTTAGCGTGCGGGTGAACGGCACGGTGAGAGTGGTCCCAAAACGATAATGGCGGATTGTGAGGATGCAAGAGGCAGGGCGACGGAGGCCGCATAGCATCCATATGCATTCCCTTTGAGCACGCCGTGATTCGCCAGCAATCGGCGGCGGACACCTCCACTCAGGGCTGCACAATGCCACGACGGGCAGCGTAGAGCACAAGGCTCACTGTTTCGTGAATATCCAGCTTTTGCATGAGTCTCGTGCGGTGAGATTCGGCTGTTTTCACGCTGATGCCAAGCAAAGATGCGACGTCGTTGGTGGATTTCCCTTCAGCGATCGATTGGAGCACTTGTCTCTCCTGCAGCGTCAATGGGTCTTTTGGTTTCTCTGGCTTGGAGTGATACGCCGCCATGACGGCGCTAGACACACCGGGGCTCAGATGAACCTGGCCGCGGGAAACCTGCCGGATGGCATTCCCAGTACGCCTTGTAACCGCGGAAAAACTGCTCTTTGCCGATCAGGCGATGACCGTGAACGTGAGTTCCCATGGGGCTCGCGTCGTAACGAGACGCCGATGGCAACTCGAAGAGCAGCCACGACTTGCTTCGAGCACCGGCGAGCTTCAGACACCAGCGAAAGTAGTTCACTGCGAGCCGCTAACGAACGGAAATTTCTGCATAGGTTTGCAATTCCTCTCGGCCATCACAGACTGGAAACCGACATGAAATGTCTCGAGCACAGTTCGATGCCTGAAATTCGCTACTGAGCACGGGACTCCCATCAGCAATCAAGATAGCGGTCCGGAAACGGCGTTCTGTGAGGTATAGCTGTATTTGAGAAGCGAATGTCGGCAAAACGGAGACGGCACTTAATGGGCTCGCGGGGTGGGTGCCTTCATCAATTCCACGAACATCTTATTGAATCTTGCCAGATCCAAATCCATTTGGATTTCCACCAGTTGCGCGCCAAGCTTGGGGTTGTCTCTGTCTACCCACGTCAGTGTGTTTCCGTAGGCCGCGCCGTGGTCGATGTCCACGCTCATGTAACGGTTTTCTTTTTTGGTGATCAGCGTCGGGTCAATCCACGCGGCGGCTGCCAGTTCATCCCACATATAGGAACCGCCCTGGTCTGCCAGAAAGTACTTAACGACGTACTGCGCGGCGGCGTTATTGCTCTTCTTGATCTCGGCGACCATTTCGCCGGTGATTCTAGTTTTGACGGAGATGTCAACCGGCGTGCAAGTGATTTTCTTCCACGGCGCCTCCAATACGCTCTTCGCGGCCTCTGGATCGAACCAGAAATTAAATTCGTGGCGTGGGCTGCTGATGAACTCCGGATCGTCCGTCCGCGGGCTCAAGCTTCCGCCCATAAAGACCAGTCCTTCGGCCAGTTCGACAAAGTGTGGATCGATGGCGTTGGCAAGCGCCAGATTCGTCATGGGGCCGCCTTCGTAGATCGTCACTTCATGTGGATATTTGTGGACCATGCGGATGAGGAAGTGAGCGGCGTCTTCATCGGCCGGCTTCGTGGTGGGCTGGCCTTCGGGGAGCGGAGGAATGAAGTCATGCTCGTGCCACCAGCGGTCATCCCAGGCGCCGGCAAAGGCGACTTTTCCATACCTTGCCTGCCACAAAAGGGCTTCCTCGCGGCGATGCACGAGCGGAAATACGGCTCCGGGCACGACCGCAATATCGCTGCGGCCGATGAGCTCCAGCAGTCGCAGAGTATGCGCGACTTCTTCGTCGCGCCATTGGTTTCCGCTGACGACGGTTATGCCCAGCACTTCCACTCGGGGAGATTGAATTAAGGTAAGCAGCGTTTGCATATTGCTGCCGCCGGGCCCCGAACAGTCTTGATTGATGATCACTTTCCGAGGCTGCTGCGCGAATCCCGAGCTGTTGGCAATCAGCAAGCATGAAACCAATAACGGTAGTCTTAGATTCCTCATTACAACCCTCTTCGGGTGATCGCAGTTTCCAAACAGCTATATTTGCCTTGCAAAGATTCACTGCATTTCAAGACAGGGGTAGCCCGCTAACTCGAAACGATTCTACACATTTTGCCGTCAGAACGAAGCCGCGGCGTTTATGCGCGTCAATATCTGCGGTCCGCAGGGTGCATTACTGAAATTGAAGCCAGTTCGTGGTCCTTCCAGAGCTATCTGTGTCTCAAAGAACCTGAAAACAATCGCAAAGTGTCACTTCCGGCGAATGACGGGGCAATCTCTTGTTGCCAAATATTTGCAAGTAAAGATATACGATAAGTTAGTTCTGTATCAACGCAAAGTCATTCCATAGCGGAAATCGGCGGTCGAATTGTCGCCAAAAGGGAGCGAAGTGTAAAAACGAGCAGTTCTTAAACGGGGAATCGGCTCAAAATCCAGGGGCGCCAGTGGCTGCGGGGCGCATTTCTGGGGCGTTGACGCCGAAGCGGAGATGAGCGAAGTAGGTTTGGCCGAGGGACATTAGTCCGGTGTAGAGGTAACCCCAGACGAAGAGAAGCAGGAAAGGGATGGTCGCGTAGTTTTCGTTGGTGATGGCATACACAATGGTGCCTGCAAAGTATAGACCTAGAAGGACTTCGGCGTAAGGCATCCAGCCAGCTTTGTTTTTGTATTTTTTCGCGACGAACGTGCCTTTTTTCCCTTCGATATTGAATTTGGGTGTGCGCGCGAACTCGCTTTTCTTGCCGACCATCGCTTCCAGAACGGCTTGGGCGTTGCGGACGGAAATGCCGATGCCTGTGGCCATCACGAACGGCATGTACAGAAACGTGCGCCACCAGGTTTTCGGGCGCAACTCGCGTTGCGCGACGATGTAGAAACTGGAGATGGAGCAGGTGGAAGCGAGGAAAAGAGGCAAGTCGACAACTAGCATCTGGAACCAGCCCTGATAAAAACGGACGATCATGGCGGGAAGGAGCATGACGGAGAAGAGCACCATGAGCGGGTAGCTGATATTGGCCGTGAGATGAAAGAAAGCTTCGGCTTTGACGTGCCAGGGCGCGTCGGATCTCATAACGCGCGGAAGGATCTTCTTTGCGGTTTGCATCAGGCCTTTAGCCCAGCGAGCTTGTTGCGCTTTGAAGCCGTTCATGTCGACGGGCAGTTCAGAAGCGCATTCGATTTGTGGTAGGTAGAGGAACTTCCACCCCTTGAGCTGCGCACGGTAGGAGAGATCGGTGTCTTCGGTGAGCGTGTCGTGCTCCCAGCCGCCGGCTTCTTCGATGGCTGCACGGCGCCAGACGCCGGCGGTGCCATTGAAATTGAAAAACGTGCCGCGGCGCGAGCGCGCGCCATGCTCCACGACAAAGTGGCCGTCGAGAAGTATCGTTTCCACCTGCGTGAGAAGCGAGTAATCGCGGTTGAGGTAGGTCCAGCGTGTCTGCACCATGCCGATCTTGGAACCATTTGCAGGATCGACGAAATAAGGAATCGTGCGGCGCAGGAAATCGGCCTCGGGAATAAAGTCCGCGTCGAAGATGGCGACATATTCGCCGCGCGAAGTCTTGAGTCCGTTTTCGAGAGCACCTGCTTTGTAGCCCTCGCGGTTCGTGCGATGGATGTAAACAATGGGCATGCCTTGCGCGGCGTGGCGTTCCACGCAGGCGCTGGCAACCTGGCAGGTCTCGTCCGTGGAATCGTCGAGGACTTGCACATCGAGCAATTCGCGCGGGTAGTCGAAACGCGAGACGGCTTCGACGAGGCGCTCGATCACATAGCGCTCGTTGAAAATCGGAAGCTGTACTGTGACGCGCGGCCAATTCTTGACCTCCGGCGGCGGGCTAGGAACGTTCTTCGAGTAAACGTAGTAATCATAGACGAGCCAATAGCGGTGCAGACCGTAGGCTGCGAGGACGAACAGCACCAGGAAGTAAGGAATCATCATCGCGAGGTCGAAGGCGTCCGCGTGATAGACCCCGGAGAAAGTGCGGTCCGTCAGCTTGTGCCAATAATGGCTGAAGGAAGTTTGTGCGGCGAGAAGTGTTGCGATGGAGAGCAGGGTTTGCACGGTGAAAACAGTTTTTGTTGTTCGTTGACGAAGTGTTATGGCTCGAACGCCGACGGATGATTATAAGGCGTAAGACGGTGTGGCGAAAGGCCGGCGGTTGGTTCTGCCGGCCCTGATTGGTTTGTGAATGGTGTGACGTTTCACAGCGGCTCTGCGGCTGCCGCTACGGGACCAGTACGATTTTTCCGGCGGCGCCAGGCTCAAGAATTTCTTTGTGGGCGCGGGCAGCCTCGGCCAGGGGCAGTTCTTTGCCGACGACGGGGCGCAGCGTGCCATTTTCGAGGCCGGCGATAATGCCGGCGTGAATGTCGGCTTCTTCGGAAGCTGTGATAGCCCAGAGAGTGAAGCCCCGAATCGAAGCACGACGCGCCATTGCGTCGCGGGGGTTGATAGTGATCTCTCCGCGATTTCCGATGACGATGACCCTCCCGTTGGTGGCGAGGAGCTTCAAATCATGTGCGAGATTCACGTTGGCGAGCATTTCGAGGACGATATCCACGCCTCGGCCGCCGGTGGCTTTCATGATTTCGTCGAGATAGCCGGGTTTGCTGTGGTCGAAAACTTGATGAGCGCCTTCTCGCCTGGCGAGGTCGAGGCCTTTCTGGCTACTTGCGGTGCCGAAGACAATCAGCCCCAAAGCGCGAGCTAGCTGGACTCCGGCAATGCCCACGCCGCCGCTGGCGCCGTGAATCAAGACGGTTTCCGATGCGTGCGCTTGCGCAGAGTGATAGAGCGCGTGATAGGCGGTGCCGTACGGGACCCAGACCCCGGCGCCTTGGCTGAAGCTGGCTTTTTCTGGAAGCCGGTGCACCTGGCTTTCGAGAGCGAGCGCATGTTCGGCGTACGCGCCGGTGACGGTTTTTGCCATGTAGACGCGGTCGCCGGGCTTTACTTTGGTAACGCCGGGGCCCACTGCTTCAACGGTGCCAGCGCCATCCGAGCCTGGTGTATATGGTAGCGGAGGCTTGACGGCATAGGTGCCGTTGCGCATGTAAGTGTCATACGGATTTACGCCTACCGCGTGAACGCGGACCAAGACTTGTCCAGCGGCCGGTTTGGGTGTGGGGATTTCCTCCAGCTTTAGTACTTCGGGACCGCCGAATTCGTGGACGACTATAGCTTTCATATTATGGCCTCCGGTTTTTGTGAAACTGTGCTGACTGTACTGGATGATGCTTGCGATTTTGCCTTTGCTTTGGATTTCGAAATTCTAGCTGAAGATGGCCACGGCGTGCCGCTACGAATAGATCCTGGCGTCTCGGCATCGTGGCGCTTTGAGTTTTCTAGAAGTGATCGTCTGCGTGCGCATGGGGCGATTCCTTCTCTCTTTCTAGTAGGCCGGTCGACTGGCCCCAGGCAGTTGTTTGCCAGTTATCCTTGCCCTTTTTCTGGGGAATCCAGGGCGGCAGCGTCTGATTCAAATAGGCCGCCAGGGCGAAAATATATGGTTCGTACATGCGGCGAAGCTCGGTGAGGCGGCGATCAGCTTCCTCGCCGTCGTGTAGTTTTAATCCGTGCTGCGCAAGGATGTCGCGGATATGTCGCAATTGTTCGGCGGGCAGCCGGTCTTGGGGTAATTGCACTGGTGCCGTGCCGAAGACTTGCGATAGATCGGCGACGGCGTGGCGCGCAATCGCGAAGGTCAGCTCCGCTTGCTTTTCGCAAGCGCCCTCGATGCCCACCATGACCAGCGCGGAAGTATCCAAGATGGCAGTGAGCGACGCGATCCAGGACTGGTTGTCATGCTGTGAGCGAAAGTAGGCCAGGACTGGATAGGAGAGGTGGCTCTCCATGAGTTCGGCGGACCAATGCTCCCAGTCTTTGAGAAGTTCGCGCAAGGCTTCCTGTCCATGGGGATAACTGTGGCGGCGGAGAAGTTCTCCCGCAGTAGGGGGCGTACCCGCGCGCGAATCGAGCAACGAAATGTCCACCTCGCGTTTTGAAAATGAGCCGTAAATAAACGGCAGGTAGCCAATCACCGCAGCCAGGAAGCCGAAGCCAAAACCAGCTTCGATGACGACCAGTACTCGGGCCAAGCCGGAACGAGGAATAACGTCGCCGAGGCCCAGTGTGAAAAATGTTGTGCCACTGAGATATAAGTCGGTTTGAAAGCCGGGCTGGCCGCCGGTCATGACCACGGCGGAGCCGGCTCCGTATTGCATCAAGCCGAAACCCAATACCAAGCCGACAGCCCATACGCCGACGAGAACGAGCAGGGACAGCGGGCCGTAAAAGCCCAGAAGCGATTCTCGCGTCTTGCGGGAGGAAACGAGGCTTACGGCAAATCTCCAGACTTTCCATGTGCATCTATAAAAAAGACGCGCGAGACGAAACTTACGCGTCACGCGCCGCGGCAGGATGATGGCTTCGAATGCGTCCCACAGAACGATCAGAAAAATCGCGACACCTGCGATGAAGGCGCCTGGAGCTGGAATCGTGTGCGGCATTGTACTCGTTTGGGTGTGCAGTCGATGAGCGGCGATTCGATCAGGACTTGAGGGTCGCGCTGACGCTGATCTCCGCTTTGAAAAGCTTGGAAACGGGGCAGCCGGTCTCGGCGGCTTTGACGGCAGCGTCAAACTTGGCTTGGTCTGCGCCGGGGATGGTGGCAACGAGGTCGAGGTGGCTCTTGGTGATGGAGAAGGCGTCGCCGACTTTATCCAGCGTGACGGTGGCGGTGGTTTCCAGTTTTTGCGCGGTCATTCCTGCGCCGCCGAGTTGTGCAGAAAGCGCCATGGTAAAACATCCCGCGTGGGCTGCGGCGAGAAGTTCTTCCGGATTGGTGCCCACGCCGTTTTCAAAGCGTGCGCTGAACGAATACTGCGTTTGCTTCAGGACGCCGCTGTCCGTGGAAATTGTGCCTTTGCCATCTTTAAGCCCGCCTTGCCAGACTGCCGATGCTTTGCGTTGCATAATGCCGCTCCTTTTGCACTGTTCGATTTATTTGAATGCTGAGAATTCGATTCGCCAGCGATAGAGAAGGGTATATTGGCGCAATGACGATGTCGAGTGACGCGAGCGAATTCCGATGAGCGCAAATCTGGACCAAGTTGCCCACCGGCCATGGCCCTTGCCTGCGGGTCCCTGGATCATGGCACAGACCTGGCATGATCTACTTTTTGCACACTGGCGCGTGGAAGAGGCAGCACTGCGACGGCGTATTCCCGCGGAATTGAAGATCGACACCTACCAAGGTCAGGCATGGCTTGGAGTCGTGCCATTTCGAATGTCTGGTGTGCGCCCGCGTGGCACGCCTGTGGTTCCCTGGCTTTCGGCATTTCCAGAATTGAATGTGCGGACGTACGTGGTGGCCGATGGCAAACCTGGAGTGTGGTTCTTCAGTCTCGATGCTGGGAACAGGATTGCTGTGGCGATAGCGCGGGCGTGGTTTCACTTGCCGTATTTTCGCGCGCGAATGTCCTGCCAGGAACGGAATGGATGGATCGAGTACAAATGCGGACGGTCGCATCGTGGTGCGGCTTGCGGAGTTCTGAACGGCCGGTATCGAGCGACCGGCGAAGTATTCGCTGCGGGCCCCGGGTCGCTCGAGCATTTTCTGACGGAGCGTTATTGTCTTTATACAACAGACGGAGAGGGGGAAGTTATCTCCGGCGAAATCCATCACGCGCCGTGGCCGTTGCAAACCGCGGAAGCGGAACTTGTCAGCAATACTATACCGGAGGCTGCGGGAATTTATTTAGGCCCTGCAAAACCGCTTCTTCATTTTGCGAAGCGCCAAGACGTGGTCGTCTGGCGGCCGCGACGATTGGCGCCCTGAAACGCTTCCCTTGCCCTTACCACTTGTGGAAAACGAAAAACACAGCCATCGCGATGCAGCCAAAGCCTGCGGCGTGATTCCACTTTATTTTCTCACCAAGATAAAGCACAGAGAACACGGAAAAGACCGAGAGAGTGATCACTTCTTGGATGGTCTTGAGTTGCGCGGTGCTGAATTCATACGAGCCCATGCGATTCGCCGGGACCTGAAAGCAGTATTCGAAAAAAGCAATCCCCCAGCTCACCAGTATGACTTTCCAAAGCGCGGAAGTGCGATACTTGAGGTGACCATACCAGGCAAAGGTCATAAAGATATTCGAGATGGTTAGAAGAAGGATCGTTCGCACGGGCGGGGTCTCCTTGGCCGTTCCGGACATGCGGTATCCAACGCATGCGGTCAAAACAGGGTTGCAATCAAACTAGGGAATCTGCGCAGGCCACAGGCCACGAATATAAACAGTTTTTCCCGCCACACGGTAATAGACTAGTTTCCTGCAAGAAACCAACGATGGCGCCGGAATCGCCTTCCTTTAGATCGAACCGGAAACATGTATGGAAACCGCTCCAAAAGGAGCAGTTTTTGAGCGATCCCCTCCTGTTCTCTGTCGGGTAGGGAGAGAAACAAATCCCTAACCGGATCGGCCCAGATGATTTGCGCCTTCACTTCTTTTTCTTGTGAGCACGTGACATTCGGAGAACCTCCGGATGGAGAGTGACACGTCCCTCCCTGAGGGCTTTATCTGACTCTTCCATCATCTTTTGAAAAGCGGGGTCGGCTTCAATCTTGTCCCGACGGTCTTCCATATCGGCGTAGAGCTGAATGGCTTCACGAACAACCATGCTGCGATTTCCCGCCCGGTAAGAGGCAAGCTCTTCGAGCAATTTATTGGTGCGCTTGTCGAGTACAAATTGCCGCCGCATTGTGGTTCTCCTCCGGTGACCGTAGCCCGCGAGTGTGTAGGAGTCAACACTATTCATGAACAGGGTGCAATGAGCTAAAGTTTTAGCTCGAGATTCTACGATTTGGCGAAGTCAGTACGAAACGGGTTACGAATATTCCCGGAAGCGCTAAACGTTTAATGTAAGAGAGACAAGGTCGGGCCGCGGAGTTGGCGGAAGCGGCGGCAACTTGGAACGGTCAATCGGGCGATAGAGCGTGTCGCGTTCGACCGGCACGCGGCCTGCGGCGCGGATGAGGCGCTCAAGTTCGGCGCGCGGCGTGAACTCTGATGTCTTGGCGCCAGCATCGTGGTAAATCTTTTCTTCGATAACCGTGCCATCCAGGTCGTTGGCGCCAAAGCGCAGCGCAATTTGCGCAATGCTCGGCGAAAGCATGATCCAGTAAGCCTTGATGTGATCGAAATTATCGAGAAGCAGTCTGGCGACGGCGATGTTGCGAAGGTCGGCGTATCCGGTCGGCTTCGGAATGTGCGAGAGCGCGGTGTTTTCTGGATGAAACGCGAGGGGTATGAAGGCAACAAAGCCGTGCGTCTCATCTTGCAGTTCGCGCAGCTTGACGAGGTGGTCGACGCGTTCCTCTTCGGTTTCGACGTGGCCGTAAAGCATTGTAGCGTTGGAGCGAAGGCCCGCTTCATGCGTTTTCTTTGCGGTACTCAGCCACATCTGGCCGCTCGTTTTGTGGTCGCAGATGATTTTTCGCACGCGCGGGTGAAATATTTCCGCGCCGCCGCCGGGGCAGGAATCGACTCCCGCCTCTTTCATCTTACGCAAAACTTCTTCGATGGAAAGCTTGGCGATGCGCGAGAAGTAATGAACTTCCACCATCGTGAAGGCTTTGATATGCACGGTGGGGCAGCGTTGTTTGAGGCCGCGAACCATCTCTAAGTAATGGTCGAAGCTCAAATCCGGATGCAGGCCGCCGACAATGTGAAACTCCGTGGCACCTTCGCGGACGCCCTGTTCCGCCCGCTGATAGATTTCTTCGAGCGCAAACGTGTAAGCGCCGGGCGCGTTGGGATCTCGGCCGAACGCGCAGAGTCGGCAATGCGCAACGCAGACGTTCGTCGGATTGATGTGACGATTGACGTTGTAATACGTAATGTTGCCGTGGCGCTTCTCGCGCACGTGGTTCGCCAGCCAGCCGACAGCAAGAAGATCGGGGGAACGATACAGTGCGATGCCGTCGTCCATGCTCCGGCGCTCGCCGGCGAGGACTTTGTCCGCGATGGGCTTCAACCGCTGGTCTGTGATTGTCAGTTCGCTCATTTTTGATCCGCTGAAATTTTCAAACGCGCCAAACCGCTGCCGCTGCGCCCCAGAACAACAGGAACAATAAACTAATATAACCGTTCACGGCGAAAAACGCAGCGTCCAGCTTGCTGAGGTCGCCCGGCTTGACTAGAGAATGCTCGTAGGCGAGCAGCACGGCCACAACCAAGATGCCTGCCCAAGCGGGCCACGGAAGGGCAAAGCCGTAAGCCAGCGAGGAGAGAAGAACGACCACGCCGAGGTGCATGACGCGCGCAATGAGCAGAGCGTTGGCAATGCCGAAACGTTTGGGAACCGAATAGAGGCCCGCCTGCTTGTCGTACTCAACGTCCTGACAGGCATAGAGCACGTCAAAGCCGCCCACCCAAAGAGTGACCGCAGCGCAAAGAATGAGCATGCGAAGATCGAGGCCCCCTGTAATAGCGATCCACGCGGCGGCCGGCGAAATGCCAAGCGCAAAGCCTAGATAAACATGCGACCAATTCGTGAACCGCTTGGTGAACGAATAGAAAAAGAGTATGGCGATGGCGAGAGGTGCAAGTTTGAGAGCGAGAGAATTGAGCTGCCAAGCCGCGACGAAAAACAAAGCAACGGCTGCAAGAGTGAAAAGCCACGCGAACGAAAGTGAGAGAGCGCCGGTGGCGAGCGCGCGCTGCTGTGTCCGAGGATTTTCTTGGTCGTAGCGCAGGTCGGCGATGCGGTTCATGGTCATGGCGGCAGAGCGCGCCGCGACCATGGCGACGACGATCCACACGAACTGGCGCAAGGTCGGCCAGCCCTTTGGCGGTTGATGCGTCGCGCGCGCGGCGAGAAGAGCCCCGGTCAGCGCAAACGGCAGCGCAAACACCGAGTGCTCGAACTTGATCATCTCCAGCACGGTGTGGATGCGGCCAGCCATCTCGAAATTACGCCTCCGCCTTATTCACGCTCGTCTGGCCCGTCCAACGATACATATTTTCTTGTGGAAGATTTATTTGCGCGAGCACGCGACAGACATATTGCGCGACCAGATCGTCGATCGTCTGCGGGTGATGATAAAAGGCAGGTATCGCAGGCATGATCACCGCGCCGGCTTGCTGTACGCGCAACATGTTTTCCAGATGAATGCGGTTGAAGGGCGTGTCGCGCACGCAAAGAACGAGTTTGTGATTCTCTTTGAGCATGACGTCGGCCGCACGGGAGACGAGGTCGTCACTCACACCGCTGGCGATGGCGGCGAGCGTCCCCATGGAGCAAGGAACGACGACCATGGAATCCACCGCGTAACTACCGGAAGCGATGGCAGCACCAATGTCTTTGTTAGGGAAAACTTCTATCTTTGCCGCGGCTCGGTTCAACAACCGGCTGGGAAGCTGTTTCAGATCACCTGAAGTGATTCCCAGTTCCTCAGAAAAGAGACGCTGGCCTGCTTCAGTTACCACGAGGTGGATGCGCGCCACGCGGGGATCCTTTTCCAGTAAATCGAGAGCCTTCTGCGCGAGAGCGGCGCCGCTTGCCCCGGTCACACCTACGGTTACGACTTGTTTTTGCATGTCAGGCATGGTTTCCGTGCGGATAGAATCAGTCTCGCAGCCGGGTTGGGGCAAGTCAAGTTGCGGCGGCACGCTCGGGCAATGATAGAATTTGCGCGGTCAAACAATATGAACGAACAGGAATTGCTGAAAATTCTGGAATTGGTGAAGCTCGGCGCTTTTTCTCCCGAGAAAGCTGCTGAACGCCTGAAGCATTTGCCGTTCGAGGATTTGGGTTTCGCGAAGGTCGATCACCACCGCGCGCTTCGCCAAGGATTTGCCGAAGTCATTCTTGGTAGAGGGAAAACGCCCTCGCAGGTTGCAGAGATTGTCCACGCCATGCTCCAGAAGAAAGACGCGCATCACAATATCCTCGTCACCCGGGCGGACGCGAAGATCTTTGCTGCCGTGAAGCGCGCCAACGGAAAACTAGCGCGCGCGGCTAAATTCCACGAAAACTCCGGCGTCATTACCATCGAGCGAAATCGCGAAATCATCGGCAAGGGAAACATCTTGGTGGTCTCGGCGGGGACCAGCGACATTCCTGTAGCCGAAGAGGCGATGCTTACGGCGCAGATGATGGGAAACCGCACGGAACATCTCTACGACGTGGGCGTCGCCGGCATTCACCGGTTGTTGGAACATCGCGAGAAATTGACGCAGTCGCGCATAATCATCTGCGTCGCCGGGATGGAAGGCGCTCTGCCGAGCGTAGTCGGTGGATTGGTTGCGGTTCCGGTGATTGCGGTGCCAACTAGCGTTGGTTACGGAGCGAGTTTCGGCGGCGTGGCTGCGCTGCTCGGGATGCTCAATTCCTGCGCCTCCAATGTGACCATCGTGAATATTGACAACGGATTCGGCGCGGCCTGTGTGGCGTCGTGTATAAACCGTTTGTAGTTTCAGCGGAATTCTCAAGCTTTCAACAGAACTTTCATCACCCCTGGTTTTTGAGCGAATCGCATCGCCTTGGGTGCTTCGTTCATAGCAAACGTGCGTGTGACGAGCGCGCGCGGATCCACTTCTTCGGAACGCAGCAGGGCGAGTGCTCTGGCAAAGGGTCCGCAACGCGACCCAACGACGGTGAGTTCCTTGACGACGATGGGCCAAGTCTCGACCGGGGCCGCGCCGTGAAACGTGGATTTTAGAACGAGCGTGCCGCGCGGCTCGGTCATCTGTTGGGCAAGTGCGAATCCGGTTGACGAGCCGGTTGCCTCCACTAACAAGCCATAACCTTCCTTCACCTTTCTGAGGTCTGAGGCATCGCCGCGCACTCTTTTCGTTTTGATTCCCGCATGGCGGGCGAGAGCGAGTTTCGTCTCATGCTTGCCGTACATAACGACGGAAGGCACAGCGGTGTGCAGAACGAGGGCGATTAATTGAGCAAGCTTGCCGTCGCCGAGCAGTGCCACTTCTCGGAATTGTTTGGCGTCGACCTGTTCCAGAATCTCGCAGGCCGCGGCAAGAGGTTCAAGAAACACCGCCTGCTCGTCGCTGACGGAATCAGGGATAAGATGCAGATTCTCGACCGGCAGCGTCAAAAACTCGGCGAACGCGCCATCGTGCGCCACGATGCCAAGAACGGTCCGTCGAGCGCAGTGCGTCTTCAGGCCACGCTTGCAAAAATCGCAAGCGGAGCGGTCCCCGTAAGCAGAGCAAGAAACGTTGATTTCGCCGCAGACTCGCCGGCCGAGCCACTTGTTCTTTTGCGCTGCGGAAACGTCGTGTACCTCAGTTACTTCACCGACGAATTCATGGCCGGGAATACCGCGAAAGCCGTGATAGCCGCGAATCAACTCGATGTCCGTGTTGCAAATTCCGGAAAGCCGAACGCGAATCAGCGCCCACCCGCGCCGCAGCCAGGGCAGCGGTTTCTCGATTCGCCTTAGCTTTCCTTTGGCAATTGTGAAGGCCAGCACGACGCACTATGTTCGCGTACTTCTCCCAAGCGAGTCCAGTTGCACATTGCTTAGAGTGAGGGCCGGCCGCCTGACTCGTTCTTAGTGCGAGTATCCTGCGTTGATGAAATCATCGATGTCTTTGTGCAGCTTGTGATGCTGCTGTTCATCGATGTACATCATGTGGCCGCCTTCGTAGTATGCAAAACTCACGTTTTTGCGAACGGGCGGCTCGAGATTCATGTGCGCAAACGTGTTTTCGATCCCGTTGAAGGGCGTAGCCACGTCGTAGTAGCCGCAGAGCACCAGCACTTTCAAGTAGGTCTGCTGTGTCATCGCCGCACGCAGAACCTCCGCGACTTCGGTATTTCCGGTTTGATCCCACGGGCGTACGTTCGCGCTGACTGTGTAGTACGCGTCGCTGTCCCACTTCAATTCGCGCCGCGTGTAGTCATGAAATGTCGCGACAAACGCGCCCTCATAAGAAGCCTCGCTCGGATCGTACTCATTGCGCTCCCCGGCTGCGTCGACGTCCATGCCCTCAAACCGCGAATCGAGTCGGCCAATAGTCCGGCGTTTGTCGCGCTCCAACTCCTTAAACCAGCGGAATGGGCTCACACGAAGATTCGCTTGCTCGATAAATTTGGTAGAAAGCCCCGTGTAATGCGCGAGATCCTCGACCACTTTCTGGTGCTCTGCGGCGGTAAGTTGGTCGCCCTTTTCCAATGCCTGCGCATATTCGCCATGCGCGAATTCGCGCGCCTTTAGCGCAACCTGGTCGATAGGCAGACTTTGCAAGTCGGAAGGCAACAGGTGGTGATACCAGGCCGTCGTCGTGTAAGTCGGCAGGAAGAAAATGGTTCGATTGTCGGCGCCCCAATTCGAGAAAGCAACTGACGAAAGTAGCGCGATCCCGCTCAAGTAAATCTGGTGGCGCTCCTGAATCACTCCCGCCAGCTCGGCGGAACGCGTCGTGCCATAACTTTCGCCAATCAAAAATTTCGGCGAAGCCCAGCGCTCATTCCGCGTGATGTACTGGTAGATGAAATCGGCAAACCAGTTGGCATCCTCGATGATGCCGTGGAACTGCGCCGGCGCTTCCCCCGGAGCGGGACGGCTGTAACCGGTGGAAATCGCGTCAATGAACACCAGGTCCGTTGCGTCGAGAAATGAATCTTCGTTGTCCACCACGCTATACGGCGCCGGCATCCCGTGGCCATCGGGCGTCAGAACTACCCGCTTTGGTCCCATTCCCATGTGCGTGAAAAGAGAAGCCGAACCCGGGCCGCCGTTGTAAACGAAACTCACCGGACGCTTCGCGGGTTCGGCTACGCCGTCCTTCACATAAGCTACGTAAAACATCGTCGCTTTCACCGTTCCGTCGTCCGCCTTGACGTTGTACGTCGCGGCCGTGGCGGTGTAGTTGATCGCCTGCCCGCCGATTCGCGCGGAATGATGGGTGACAGACGACTTCTCCTCAGGAACAGCAGGCCGCGGTGCTTGTTTGCCCTGAGTGCCCTCGCCTTGCGCCGCCGCCGGTTCCGCCGCGGGGCGGGTCCGCTGCTGCTGTTGCGGCGGCTGCTGCCCTGAGGGTACAGTCGGCTGCTGAGCCGCTGCCGTTCCTAAGCCAAATGTCAAAATAATTCCTGCGAGGACGCACCAATCTCTCGGCATTTCGAAATTCTCCTTTTTTCCACGAAACGTCATTCGGGCAACAGGGGTGTAACAGAATTTCGGGAGAATCCGTCCCCTCCCCCGAAACATGTCGTAGGACGCGCGAAGCCCCATTCCAGTTTCATTCAACAAGAACGGTGTGCGTAGGCGTTCTCGATGAGGGAAGGCAGACGAGACGCAAGACGAGAGCAGCACTCAAGGGCCTGGCGCGGAATCAGTGGAGCACGGCACCAAGTGTTTTGATAAGCAGGGGCTCCTGCTCAGGGAAGACCGTCCTGAGATCTAGAATCAGACGGTCATTCTCCACCCGCGCGATCACAGAAATGCCCGCGGGCGCACGGCGAAGCCGCTGCTCGAGTTGCGCCGCCGAATAACGCGCACTAGCGATGCGAATGATCTTCGTGGGCAATGCTTGCGTCGGCGTCGAGCCGCCGCCGGCGAGCGATGCGCCATCCACAATCTCCATCTCCACTTCGTCGAGCGGAAGCTCGGGCCGAAGCTCGCGCAGAAAATCCTCGGAGCGGCGTTTGATCTCTGCCGCACTCGCTCGAATCATGCTCAATGCCGGAATTTCGTCCCAAGCGGCCCGCAGGTACGCGCCGAGAGTCACTTCCAGCGCCGCGGTCGTGAGCTTATCCACGCGTAGCGCGCGGAACAGCGGATGCCGCCGCACGCGCGTAACGAGCTCCTTTTTTCCAGCAATGACGCCCGCCTGCGGCCCGCCCATAAGTTTGTCGCCGCTAAACATCACGATGGAAACTCCCGCGTCAATGCTTTGGCGAACAAGAGGTTCGGAGATTCCGCTTGCGGAGAGATCGACGAGACAACCCGAGCCAAGATCCTCAACAAGTGGAAGGCCGGTCCGCTGGCTAAGTGCCGCCAATTCTTCGAGCGCCGGTTTCTCCGCAAATCCGGTGATGCGAAAATTGGAGGGATGCACCCGCAAGAGCAAACGCGTCTTCTCGTTGATGGCGTTTTCGTAGTCGGCAAGCCGCGTGCGGTTCGTGGTACCGACTTCCCGCAGGACCGCCCCGCTTTCTGCCATGATTTCAGGAATTCGGAAGCCGTCGCCAATCTCGATCAATTCGCCGCGCGAAACGATGACTTCGCCGTTCTTCGCCAACGCGGCGAGAACGAGCAGTACCGCGGCAGCGCAATTGTTCACGACGACGGCGGCTTCAGCTCCCGTGAGCCTTTCCAGCAGAGATGACGTATGCACGTCGCGTTTCCCGCGCCCCCCGGCCTCCAAATCATATTCAAGATTCGAGTACTGAGTCGCCGTCCGCCGGAATTCTTCGATGACCGCCGCAGATAAGGGAGCGCGGCCCAGATTAGTGTGCAAGATTACGCCCGTAGCGTTGATCACCGGCTGCAGCGAGTGGGCAAGGATACGCTCGACAATGGTGCTGATGTACTCTTCGAGAGAGGCCGGGTCGGCAGCCTGCAGCGCGAGTTCACCCAGCACGGCAGAACTAACCTGATCGGTGATGCGCGAGCGCAATTCCGCAAGCACCGTGCGCGTAACTTCCACGAGCACAGCGCGGTCGACGCGGCTCCCAAGTGTCGCGAGACGAGGCTGTGCCAGGAGTTCGTCCACGGACGGAATCTGTCGCAACAGCTCCGCTTGCTCGGCGGAAAGAGCTTGTTTTGCCCGTGCTTCCATGCCCTTATTTCAGCACACCCCCCTTCTGCGAGCAATGACGCTTTCTGCCGCCGGCCAATGCGTTCTGGTGGCTCAAGGCAGGTGGGATACACAATCCGCAGCGTCGCTCACTCCTTTGGTTGACGGCCTCCTCTTGTCCTCCTAGCATGATACTCAGGGGCTTTTCCACGCATGGCGACCATCGACGAAGAGCTGGCTCAGCTCGAACGGGACATCCGTCAGCTCAAAATTGAATACGACCAGTACTTCGGCGGCGGCAGGAAGCGCCCTCCGACGGAAATCGAATGGCGCATCGAATTAATGGTGAAGCGCTATGCCGAGCGCGGCGGCGATCTCAAGTACGGCCAGCGGTTCCGCCTGAACAACCTCACGCAAACCTACGCCAAGTACAAAGACATTTTCCGAAAGAAAACCCAGAATAAGGAAGAAGGAAAAATTCAACGCCACTTCGGTGCGGCAGCAAAAGCGATCGAAGCAGAGCGAGCGCACAAGAATCCCGAAAAAGCCGTGGAAACTCTCGTGACGCCGGCACAGCCCGTCACCTCCGCGGTGCAGGGCGCGTTTCGGGTGACCTGCTCCGAGCCCGAGCGCGAATCCGAAAAGGTCGACCAGCTCTACCAGGCATTTCTGCAGGCCAAACAACAAGCGGGGGAACAGACCGGAAAGCTCTCGCGCTCCAGCTTTAATGAGTTTGTCCTCAAAAAGACGAAAGATCTGCAGAAGCAAAAGAATTGCCGCGATGTCGAGTACGTCGTCGAAGTCATCAATGGCCAGGTGAAGCTCAAAGCGCTCGTCAAAGCCTAAACTCATCTGATCCACAAGTTCCTGTCAAGACTTGATATTCCGCGAGAATTCTTTCTGTCTCTCTGATTTCTGCCGCAAACATCCCGTTTTAAACAGCTAATTCTGAACCGCGCACCCTTTCCACTTTCCGAATCCCTGCTGGGCGCTTACACTATTGTGCTTTCCTTTCTCGGGAGGAACGCATGGTGGTGGAACGCGCGCTTATCAGCGTGTTTGATAAGACGGGAATCGTGGAGTTTGCCAAGCGGCTCGCCGCTCTGCACATCGAGATTCTTTCAACCGGCGGCACGTCGAAGCTCCTGCGCGATGCAGGCGTCTCCGTTCGCGACGTTGCCGATTTTACAGGATGGCCCGAAATGCTCGGCGGCCGCGTAAAGACGCTGCATCCCAAAGTTCACGGAGGACTGTTGTACCGCCGCAAACATGCAGAGGATCAGAAGCAAGCCGCGGAACACGGCATCGCCCCGATCGACCTCGTCGTTGTGAATCTGTATCCCTTCGAAGCCACTGCAACAAAGCAGGGCCTGACCGCGGAGGAGTTGATCGAGAACATCGATATCGGCGGCCCCACCATGCTGCGCTCCGCCGCAAAAAATCTCGAGAGTGTCACGGTTGTGACCGATCCCGCCGATTATGAACGTGTGGCGCAAGAACTGGAATCGGCGCGTGAGACTTCGCTGGCCACGCGCCTCGAGCTGGCCCGCAAAGTGTTTGCCGCAACCTCCCGTTACGATGGGATGATCGCTACGGAACTGGAACGCCTCCATGCCGGGACGAGCCACGTGGAGTTGGGCGAGAAGCCCGTTCTGCCTGAACGGCTGCACATCGCGTTGCAAATGCTACAAGCTCTGCGCTACGGCGAAAACCCGCATCAATCCGCAGCGCTCTACACCCCTGCGGGAAGCGCTCCATCAGGCCTCGCCGCCGCCATGCAGCTCCAGGGAAAAGAGCTTTCCTATAACAATTATGTCGACCTGGAAGCGGCGCGAAGCCTCGCGGCCGAATTCAGCCAGCCCGCGGCCGTGATCGTCAAGCACAACACCCCCTGCGGGACGGCCGAGCGAGATACTCTCCTCGACGCCTACTTGAAAGCCCTTGCGACCGACCCGGTTTCTGCATTCGGAGGCGTACTGGCATTCAATCGCGCGGTCGACGGCCCCACCGCGGAAGAAGTCGCGAAGCTTTTCGTGGAATGCATCGCCGCGCCGGGTTTTGACGAAAAGGCAAAAGCAATTTTCGCGGCGAAAAAGAATCTGCGCTTATTGGAACTCCCGCCCAACGGCCTCGAGCCCGATCGCGAACTGCAACTCAAGCGCATCCAGGGAGGAGTGTTGGTGCAGCAGCCGGACCTGGGGGAAATCGGGGAAGATCAGCTAAAAATAGTGACCCAGCGCGCCCCGACAGCCGCCGAATTGCAAAGCCTGCTTTTTGCCTGGAAAGTCTGCAAGCACGTCAAATCCAACGCCATCGTCTTTGCAAAAGACGGTGCGACGCTCGGCGTGGGCGCCGGCCAGATGAGCCGCGTCGATTCCGTAAAGATCGCCGTAATGAAGGCGCAGGCTTCACTTGCCGGGAGCGTCGTTGCGTCGGATGCGTTTTTCCCGTTCCCCGATGGCGTCGAAGAGGCCGCCAAAGCCGGCGCGGTTGCCGTAATTCAGCCAGGGGGCTCCGTCCGCGATAACGACGTGATTGCCGCCGCCGAACGCCTCGGAATGCCCATGGTCTTCACAGGTATGCGGCATTTCCTGCACTAGAAGGCAGCCCGCTTAATTCGCGCGATGATGCATCCAAAGATTCCATTTCAACTCTTTTGAAATTTCTTGCATCCTAGTTAAGGGCGCCTTTGGGCCTTGGAAACGACGTGCTTTTGACTTTTGACCGCGTTCCGGCTGCATGGGATACTTTTTGTTTCTGGGGCTACGATGAACCTAAGAAGAATCCGTCTCGTCACACTCTCCACCTGCCTTCTCGGCGCAGTGGCCGCCGCCCAAACTTCTCCGGACTCACAAGTCCAGAAGAATGCACCGCTGCAGTCTAAGCCCGGCGCCGAACCCGCGGAATCGTCAACCGCTCCTTCCCCTCGTGCCGATGCTTACTACAACTACGCGATGGGACATCTCTTCGAGCAGCAATATGAGACGACCAATCAACCGGAATTTGCCACGCAGGCCATAGATGCCTACAAAAAGGCTTACGCCCTCGATCCAAAGTCGCCAGTCATCGGCGAACACCTTGCCGAGATGTACTGGAAAGCACAACGCGTCCACGAAGCCGTAACGGAAGCGCAGGAACTCCTCAAGCGCGACCCGAATGACCTGCAAACGCGGCGTCTTCTCGGCCGCATCTATTTGCGCAGCCTGGGCGATCTGACTTCGAGCGCGCAATCGGAAATGGCGGCGCATGCCATCGAACAATACCGCGAAGTCTACCGCCTGGATCCCACGGATTCGGAATCGGCGCTCTGGCTGGCACGCCTCTACCGCTTGCGCAATGAACACGATAAGGCCGAAGAAGTTCTCCGCAGTCTCTTAAAACAGGATCCCGAGAACGAGCCGGCCGTCGAACAGCTCACACAGCTCCTCCTCGATGAAGGTAAATCCCCCGACGCCGTTTTGTTGCTCGAGAGCATCACCAGCCGCACGCCTTCGCCTGCGCTGCTCGATCTTCTCGGCGATGCCTATACGCAAACTCACGACCTCGCGAAGGCGGAAGGCGCCTACCGCAAAGCTGTAGACTTGGACCCCTCCGAGCTGAGCCACCTGCGCGGCTTGGGCCAGACGCTGCTCGCCGAAGAAAAATTCGCGGACGCTCTCTCCGTTTACCAGAAGCTCGCCGATTTGATGCCCGACGATTCCGACGTGTATCTGCGCTTGGCACAGATTTACAGAGAACTGCATCAGCTCGATCACGCAGAAGAAAATCTCTTGAAAGCCCGCCAGTACGCGCCAGGCAGCCTCGAAGTTATGTACAACGAGGCTATGCTTTATGAAGCCCAGGGCCGCTATGAAGATGCCATTCGCGTGCTCTCGGATGCTGTAACCGGACTGAAGTCGCAATCCACGGCCCTGCCGTCTCGCCGCCGTTCGCTGGCCATTTTGTACCAACAACTCGGGCAGCTCTACCGCGACACGCAGAATTTTCAAGCCGCGATTTATACCTTTGAAGAACTTGGACGTCTTGGCGAAGAAGAAGATCGCCGTTCGCGAATGCTCATCATGGACACCTACCGCGCGGCAAAGGATTTGCCGAAGGCGCTTCAGGCCGGCAAGGACGCGCTGGCAAAATATCCCAGCGACCCAGGGCTGCGTACGTCCGACGCCCTTCTGCTGGGGGAGAACGGCCAGACGGACGAAGCCGTCAAGGTACTTCGTTCGCAGCTCACCAAGACCGAAGCCGACCGCGACATCTATCTGAACATAGCGCAGGTCTACGAGCGCGGCCGCCACTACAAGGAAGCCGAAGAAGCCGCCCGGACCGCGGAGGCCATCCCCGGCGAACCTCACGACAACGAAATGGTGTGGTTTCTGCTGGGTGCCATCTACGAACGGCAGAAGTTCTACGACCGCGCGGAAACGGAATTCAAAAAGACGCTCGAAGTGAATCCGCGAAACGCCCCGGTGCTCAACTATTACGGCTATATGCTTGGCGATCTCGGCATACGGCTCGATGAAGCGGAGGCGCTCGTCCAGCGCGCGCTGAAAGAAGAGCCGCATAGCGGGGCGTATCTCGATAGCCTCGGTTGGATTTATTTCCGCGAGAACAAACTAGCCGAAGCCGAAGCGACGCTTCGCAAAGCCGTCGAACGCGAGAGCCACGATGCCACCATTCGCTCGCACCTGGCCGACGTATATGCCAAGTCCGGCCGCACCGACCTCGCGGCGATAGAATGGGAAAAATCGCTGGCCGAATGGCACCGCTCGCTGCCGGCGGATGTGGAAAACGAAAAAATAGCGGAAATCGAAAAGAAACTCTCCCAGGTAAAGCATCGTGTGGCCCAAAAATCTTCGCCGCAAGACGCGAAACCGCAATAGCCCGCATGCGCGAAGTTCGCATCCCCGCGTTTGCCAAAATCAATCTGCGCCTGGATATTCTTGGAAAGCGTTCCGACGGCTACCACGAACTTCGCACAATTTTCCAAAGCGTTTCGCTACACGATGAGTTGCATTTGCGTACTGCAAGGCAGCCGGGAATTACTCTGTCGATTCAGGGAAACACGGCTCTTTCCCAGGAGCCCTTCCAGAAGAATCTCGTCTACCGCGCCGCCGATGCGCTTCGCCAGGAACTCCAGATTCGTTCCGGCGTGGAGATTGAGCTCAAGAAAACAATCCCGGCCGGGCGAGGCATGGGAGGCGGCTCCAGCGACGCCGCCGCTGCCTTGCTCGGTTTTCTGCGGCTGACCGGACGCAAGCTGCCGCTGCCGCGCCTGCTCGAAATTGCCTCATCGCTCGGCGCCGATGTCCCTTTTTTCCTCTTGGGAGGCCGTGCCCTGGGTGTCAGCCGCGGCGACGAGATTTATCCGCTTCCTGATATTCCCAAGCTCTCTGTCCTAATTGTTTCCCCTCACGACATTTACGTCCCCACGCTGGACGCCTATCGCTGGCTCAAAGCCCGCCCGCTGACATTGACAAAAAGCGCCGCAGACCATAGACTTTGGAGGTTCTGTGCTCTGTGTTGGAGCACGCAGGGAAGCGGCCTTGCCAACGATTTTGAGCGGCCCGTTTTCCGGCGTCACCCCCGTCTTGATCAAATCAAGCGGGCCTTGCTTCAAAGAGGAGCTGCAGAAGCCTCGCTGGCGGGTAGCGGTTCGGCGGTGTTTGGAGTTTTCCCGAGCCCAGCGCAGGCGCGCCGAGCCGCTGTTGGGTTTCCGGACGATCAGACCTTTGTTTGCGAGACTCTCTCGCGTGACAGGTACGTTCGTAAAATGCAGGGCACTCGTTGACGTAGATCTGTGTCCTCTGTTTTGCCTCGGTTGATCCGCAGCGTCTCCACAGAAGCAAATAGCTATGCCTTGAAACCAGGTTTGGGCCAAGAAGTGTGCGGAGCAAAAACTGAGCTGACGGAGCGCGAGTCTCGTGAACGACGACCGATTCAAAATTTTCTCGGGGACCGCGAATCTGCCTCTGGCAGAGAGCATCTGTCGCCATTTGGAAGTGCCGCTGGGCAAGGCCAAGCTCGGGCGCTTTAGTGATGGTGAAATTTACTTTCAGATTCTCGAAAACGTCCGCGGCGCCGATGTTTTTGTCGTCCAGCCTTGCTGCTACCCCGTAGATAACCATTTGTTAGAGCTGCTCTTGATGATCGATGCGTTTAAGCGCGCATCGGCCTGGCGCATCACCGCCGTGCTGCCGTATTACTGCTACGCGCGCCAGGACCGCAAAGACAAGCCCCGCGTCCCGATTTCAGCAAAGCTCGTCGCTGACCTGCTGGAAACAGCCGGCGCAAGCCGCGCGTTGACTTTGGATCTCCATGCGCCGCAGATTCAAGGCTACTTCGACGTTCCGGTCGATCACTTGTACGGATCGCCCGTCCTAGTCGAGCATTTCCGCCATTTGAATCTGCCGAACCTCACGGTCGTTTCGCCGGATGCGGGCGGCGTGGAACGCGCCCGGTTCTTTGCAAAAAAGCTCGACGTCCCGCTGGCCATCGTGGACAAACGCCGCGTCGATGTGGACGTCAGCGAAGTCATGAACTTGATCGGCGACGTCCGCGGCCGCAGCGCTCTGATCGTCGACGACATCATCGACACCGCAGGTACGCTCGTAAAAACCGCCGAAGCGCTGATTCGCGAAGGCGCCACGCAAGTTTACGCCGCATGCACGCACGCCGTACTTTCCGGCCCGGCCATCGAGCGCATCGCGAACTCCCAGATCAAAGAAGTGGTCGCCACGGATTCCGTCCCGCTAGGCGAAGCGGCAAAGGGCATGGGCAAAATCAAAATTTTAAGTGTCGCAGATCTTTTAGCACGCGGCATTCGTTCGATTCACGAAGAAACTTCGATCAGCGAGCTGTTTATTTAGTAGGACAGACACTCTTGTCTGTCCTTTTGATGAAGTTAGAGATTTCACGGAAGGAATGAAAGTATGGCTCAACCACAAATTATCGTAGAAGGGGCGCCCCGCTCCGATCGGGGCAAAAACGAGGCCCGCCGCCTGCGTCAAACCGGCAAAGTCCCCGCGATTCTGTATGGCGGCAAAGGCGTTGCCATCGCGTTGGCACTAAACACCAAGCAGATCGGCGCGATTCTCCGCTCGGAGAGCGGCCACAACACGCTCTTCCAGGTGGATCTCGCTGGCCAACACGAGCCCGCCATCTTGAAGGATTGGCAAGTGGATCCCGTGACCGGAAACCTGCTGCACGTCGACCTCGTGCGCGTAGCCATGGACGTTCGCATGCGTGTAAAGGTCCCCGTGCACACCTTCGGCGAGCCCGCCGGCGTCAAGCAGCAAGGCGGCGTTTTCGAAGTCGTCACTCGCGAAGTCGAAATCGAATGTTTGCCCGCTGAGATTCCGACGGAATTCAAGGTGGACGTTAGCAGTTTGATGCTTGGCCAGCAGCTCCGTGCCAAAGAGCTGCCGATTGACAGTGCGAAAATGAAGCTGATCACCGACCCGGAACGCGTCTTGGCGCACGTCGTGGCTCTCAAGGTCGAAGAAGAGAAGCCCGTCGAAGCCGTTGCCGCGGATGCTGCAGCGCCCGCTGAGCCCGAAGTCATCAAGAAGGGCAAGAAGGAAGTCGAGGGCGAAGAAGGCGCCGAAGCCGAAACCAAACCGGAAAAGGCCGAAAAGGGCGAGAAGAAGAAGTAGTGGTGCAACCTGTAAATCGCGGCGGCTGGCGGCAAGCCAACCGCCGAACAGAGGCCTATGCGGCTCATCGTCGGACTTGGGAATCCTGATCCGGAGTACCAATGGACGCCGCATAACCTCGGATTTATGGCGGTGGATGAGCTGGCGAATCGCAGTGGGATTCGCGTCGAGCGCCCGGAAGACAAGGCGCTCGTAGGCAAAGGCAGGATCGCCGGTGAAGAAGTGTTGCTGGCGAAGCCGCAGACGTACATGAATCTCAGCGGCATCTCGGTTCGCGGGCTGCTGGAAAAGTACGAGCTGGGTCCCGCGGATTTGCTGGTGATGTGGGATGAAGTGCAGCTGCCTTTCGGAACGATTCGTATCGACCGCAAAGGCAGCGGCGGGAGCCACAACGGCGCGAATTCAGTGATTAGCGCTGTTGGAAGTCAGGAGTTCGCGCGCATCCGATTGGGATGCGGGCCGGATCATCCGCTCGGCAGCCGCAAAGAATTCGTGCTGCGGCCGATGAAAAAGGCGGAGCTGGAAGAAGCCGCCGAGATGATTGACAAGGCGGGAGACGCCGTGGGAATGATTCTCGCGAAGGGAATCGACCCGGCCATGAACATTTTCAACCGGCGAAAGCCGGAAACGGAAGAGCCGGAAGAAGTGTGAGACAGTTTTTCCGGGTTTGCACCTGGAATAGTTTTTGAAGTGCCGCCGATTAGATCGGCGCAAACAGGAAAGAGGTCATCATGGAAGAGCGACTGTACGATCTGATTTTCATCGCCCGTCCGGCAACGCCGGAAGACGAAATCAAGAAAGTGATTTCCGGCATCGAGCACACTTGCGCGGAAAAGGGCGCAAAGATCGAGAAGACCGAGCACTGGGGCACGCGCAAGCTCGCCTATCGCGTGGCCAAGCATCGCGAGGGCATCTACGTCTATCAGCAGATTCGCACGAACCACCCCGAGCTGATTGCGGAGCTCGAGCGGCGCCTCCGCGTTCAGGACGTGGTCATTAAGTATTTGACTGTGCGCCTCGACGAAGATTTGAAGCGCCAGAAAAAGCTTGGCGGAAAGCGCGAACAGCGTGCCGCGCGGCGTCCGCGCCGCAGTGCGCCCGCCTCGGCACCAGCTTCGACTCCCGCTCCGGCTGCCGAAGCAGCAGCAAGCTAACAACGAATTTCTGAGTTAAGAGAGAAAGGCAGGATGGTATGGCAGAGGATCCGAAACAAGCACAGTCTCACAGTGGACCGCCGCGCCGCGAAGGCGGCGGCCATGGCGGACCAGGCGGCGGGCATGGTGGTCCGCGCCGCGAAGGCGGACCGGGTGGCGGTGGTCCGGGAGGCCCCGGCGGCCGTCCACGCGGCAAGCGCCAGTATTTCCGCAAGAAGAAAGTCTGCAAGTTCTGCGTCGAGAAGATGGACTTCGTCGACTACAAGCGCGCGGATATTCTTTCGCAGTTCGTCCAGGAGCGCGGCAAGATTCTGCCGCGCCGCATGACCGGAGTTTGCTCGCGCCACCAGCGCTGGCTCGGCGTAGCCATCAAGCGCGCGCGCAACATCGCTCTGCTGCCGTTCGCAGGCAGCGCCGCCGGCACGCAAGCCCCGCGCCAGGTCGTCCCGCAAGCCGCTCACGGAGCGCCTGCCGCTCACCCGGCCGCACCCGCAGCCGCACCTGCCGCTGCGCCAGTCGCCGCACCCGAGGCCCCGAAGGCGTAAGCCTGCTCGGGCGAATGAAACAGGAGCCTAGAGAGAGAACATGCAAATCATTCTTCAGGAAGACATCGAAAAGCTGGGCCACCGTGGCGACGTCGTCACCGTCAAGCCCGGCTACGCCCGCAATTTCCTTTTGCCGCGCAAACTCGCCGTGGAAGCCAACGCCGGCAATTTGAAAGCGATCGAGCGCATTCGCACCTCGCTTGCGAAAAAGACCGCCACCGAACTGGACGCCGCTCAAAAACAAGCGGCTCTGCTCAATGGTATTTCGCTGAAGTTCACGCGCAAGACTGGCGAGAACGACCAGATGTTCGGCTCCGTCACCACCGCGGACATCGCCGAAGCCCTGGCCGCCCAAAACTTCAAGATCGACAAGCGCCAGGTGCAAATCGCCGATCCCATCAAAGCTCTCGGCGAATATCCCGTCACCATCAAAGTCTTCCGCGAGGTCACCGCGCAAGTGGTCGTCCACGTCGCGAAGGAAGAATAATTCCAATTCGCTAGCCGATTTGAATCAGCGTCGTAGGGGCACGGCATGCCGTGCCCTCTTTTTTGCGCGTGCGCCGTTCGACCGCGCGCCCAAGAAAGTTTTGCAACGTTTTCCGAAACGATGCACAGCCCTGCGGTTGACGCGTCTCTCTCTTCCGCGCACAATGCCGCATCAGCTCGCTTGTAATTTAAATTCAATTTGAATCACGAAGCTCTGGATTGTGCAGCGAAAAACTTCGCGCTTGCCCTCGCGCGAAGAAAATGATACAAAAGCGAAGAAAAGGCGAAGTTATAAAGTTAAAAAATGCCCGTTGATACGACACTGGAAAAGCCATTACCGAACAATCTGGACGCCGAACGCTCCGTCCTCGGCGCCATTTTGCTCGACAACAACGCCCTGAACACGGCCATCGAGAATCTCCGCGCCGAAGACTTCTTTCTCGATCAGCACCGCCGCGTCTTCACGCAGATGATTTCCCTCGGCGAAGCCCAACAGGCCATCGACCTCATCACGCTGACCGAAGAACTGCATCGCCGTGGAGATTTGGAAGCCGCCGGAGGCGCTCCGTACCTCGCCTCGCTTGCCGACGGCATGCCGAAGGTTTCCAACGTCGAGCATTACGCGCGCATCGTCAAGGAAAAGGCGATGCTGCGCAACCTCATCCACACCGCGCACAACATCCAGCAGTGCGCGTTTGAAGGCGAAGACGGCGCCGACGCGATCCTGGACAATGCCGAATCCTCCATATTTCTGCTCGCCGAAGACCGCGTAAAAGCCGGCTTGATTTCCGTCAAGGACATCGTCCGCGACAATTTCGAGCGCCTCGAGAAAATTTTCAAGGAAGGTAAGAGCATTACCGGCATCCCCACGGGCTACGTCGAGCTGGACAAGCTCACGTCCGGCCTGCAGCCTTCCGAATTGCTCATTCTTGCGGCTCGGCCTTCCCAGGGAAAAACCGCGCTGGCTTTGAACCTCGCGGAAAACATCGCCATTCGCGCCGGCCAGCCCGTCGCCATCTTCAGCCTGGAAATGTCCAAGGAGTCGCTCCTCCAGCGCCTCGTGGCTTCCGTTGCGCAGATCGACGCGCACAAGTTCCGTACCGGTCACCTCAGTCGCAGCGACTGGACTAGCATGACCGATGCGCTCGGCACAATATCCTCCGCTCCGCTGTGGGTCGATGACGCCGGCTCCATCAGCGTTCTCGAAATCGGCGCTAAAGCGCGCAGGCTCAAGCGCGACAAAGGCCTCTCGCTCCTCATCGTCGACTATCTCCAGCTCATCACCGCCCGCGGCCGCTTCGGTAACCGCCAAGAGGAAGTCGCCAGCATCTCTCGCGGCCTGAAGGGCCTCGCGAAAGAATTGCAGATCCCCGTTCTCGTCCTCAGCCAGCTCAGCCGCGCCCCCGAACGCGACGAACGCGGCCCCCAGCTCTCCGACCTCCGCGAATCCGGCGCCATCGAACAGGATGCCGACGTCGTCATGTTCATCTACCGCCCGCACTTCTTCAAAGCCGGCGCCAGCCCCGAAGAACGCGAAGAAACCGAGCTCCGCATCGCCAAGCAACGCAACGGCCCCACCGACAACGTAAAATTCGTCTTCCGCAGCCGCCTCACCCGCTTTGAGGAAGCCGCCCCCGACGCCTTCTCTGAATTCTCCCCCGACAACCTGTAACACCCGGTTTTTCGGGCGGTGTCAGCCCGAAGGTGGTGCAGAGTTGGGAACATGGCGCACGCCGACCCACGAATGCGGCTCTCAAGCTTTTGAGCATTGCCCAGTCCAATCCGCATATTCTCTTGCAACCCGGGAGTGTTCCCGGCCGTGGCGCCTCACGACGTGAGCCACGACGGTCCCGTGAGAAGAGCTCGTACTGAGAAAAGCCTGTGTGCGATCTTGATTCGTCTGCTACCCCTGATGTACTTCATGTCGGGGAAAACTGGATTCCTTCAAGGGCAGCCTTCTGCCGCGCTTTCGTTTTTTCAGCTTGAGGATTCCGTCACGATCCTGCTTGGAGTCACCACACTCTCCCTGAACTCTGAGCTCTCTGTGTAAGAATCCCCACGCTTCGTCGCTCAGAGCGTCTCCGGAGCGGGTAAGCGTCCGAACCGCACGGAACAGCAAAGCCGGCTGCAATTCTAAGTCATT
>DATDHE010000512.1:0-16732 GCA_036521695.1 Candidatus Acidiferrum sp.
ACGATAATTTCGCTGCGCTCGCTGAGCGTTTGTCCAATCGCGAGGCTGATCAGGCGAATAAACGAAGTAGCGTTCATGCCAAACGCAATTTCGCTGGGATCGTGTGCGTTCAGGAAATCGGCTACGCTCTGGCGCGCACGGGCAATCGTCGCGTCAACTTCCTGGCTTTTCGCATAGCGGCCGCCGCGCTGAACGTTGCATTCGAGCAGGTGGCGATGGATAGCATCGAAGACGATTTGCGGAATCTGCGCGCCAGCGGCGTTGTCGAAGAAAGTGAAGGCCGGGGGGCGATGCAGCGCCGGGAAAAACGAACGAATGGTTTCAATAGAGAAATTCAGACTAGGTCGAGAGTGAAATTCTGCCTGCAGAATACCTTGCGATTTGGCCTGCAACTTTTGCTCCTGAATGAATCCGAAAAACCGGGTCAAAGGAAGGCTCGTGAAATGGACAAATCGAAAGCTATACCCCGGTCGCGGCGCATGTCAAGCACGGAGCGCGTTTTCCGACTGTTTTTCGCTTTCACGGGCTAGAATATGCTGCATTCGATTCGAGAGTGAAAAGAACGGCCAGCATGAGCAAAGCCATCGCCGAGGTCTACTCCGCGCTGCACCGGCAATTCCATGGCGATTTGTTGCGTCCCGGCGACGGCGAGTATGAGGGAGCACGGAGCATTTGGAATGGCATGGTGGCGCGTAAGCCGGGCTTGATCGCGCGCTGCATGGACTCGGCGGATGTGCAATCGGCGGTGAGAGCCGCGGCAGCGGCTGGCGTGCTAACAGCGATTCGCTGCGGTGGACATAGCCTCGCTGGATTCGGCACCTGTGACGACGGACTCGTAATCGATCTTTCCCGAATGCGAGGTGTGCGCGTCGACGCGCAGACTCAGCGTGCGCGATTCGATGGCGGGTGCCTTCTTGGCGACATCGATACGGCTACTCAAAAAGCTGGCCTCGCCTTTCCGGCTGGAGTTGTCTCACACACCGGAGCTGCAGGCCTGGTCTTGGGAGGAGGAACTGGCTGGCTGAACCGCTTGCATGGGCTCTCTTGCGACAACGTTGTGGGTTTCACAGTCGTTACCGCGGATGGTTCGATTGTGCGCGCAAACGCCAAGGAGAATACCGATCTGTTTTGGGCGCTGCGCGGAGGAGGGGGAAACTTTGGCGTCGCAACCGAGTTCGAAGTAAATCTGCATCCGGTCAACTCCGTTCTGTTTGGCACGGGCATGTGCTTCGGCGAGGATATTCCCAATATCGTGAAGCACTGGCGGGACTTCATGCCACACGCTCCCCATAATTTGCGATGGGGAATCTCTCTGACAATTGCTCCGCACACGGGAAATATTCCCGCGCATTTGCGCGGACGGTCTGCGGCGAGCCAGGGTTTGCTTTGGGTTGGCGATCTTGAAGAAGGGCGCCGCTATGTGGATCGCGGGCTTTCTCTCTGCAACACGGTAGCCGTGACAAAGAGGGAACTTTCATTCCTCAACTTGCAGACAATGGCGGATCACGAATTTCCGCATGGGCGGCGGTATTACACGAAGTCCGGCTACTTCAAATCTTTGCCAGATCCAGAGATTCAGCACATGGTGGAAGCGCTGGAGACAATTCCCTCCCCTGCGAGCCAGATCGAACTTTCTTATCTGGGCGGTGCGGCAGGGCGCGTTGATGCGAACGAGACTGCGTTTGGGGATCGGAGTTCTCCATTCATTGTAAACCTGCTGGGAAACTGGTCGGCGCCTTTGGAGGATGCTACAAACATCGCGTGGGTACGCGGACTCTTCGCAGAATTGCGGGCTGCCATGACGCCGGGCGTCTACGTGAATTTCATGAGCGGAGACGAGCAGGATCGCGTGCCGGAGGCGTATCGCGAGCGGTGGGATCGGCTAGTCGCGATCAAGGCGCACTACGACCCTGACAATTTTTTCCGATTGAACCAAAATGTACTGCCGCGGAAACAGTCACGGAGTTAAGCAAAGAGAGGGTTATGGCCGACCAAACTGATCCAGTGCCCAGAGGCCTTCTCACCGGCCCGCGCTCCGTTCTCTCGCGGCTCGCCAAGCGCTGCAAGGTTCCTCTGAAAGTCATCGCGGATGGAAACGGCGAGAGGTACCGAAGTGCAGACGGGATCGGCGCGCTACTGAAATAGTCTCAACAAAAGATTTGGCGGATGAGCCTGTAAGCCGGATTGTCTCGGCTGTGTTGAATGCGAATAAGTTATTTGCTGTTATGCAGAACATACTGTCAACGATGTCAGTTTTGTCAGTTTAGACAGTTTTTTGGACACGATTTGGACACGATGTAGGGGGTGGGTACTCCTACCAAATGCTTCCTCCTCCCCTACTTAGCTTCTGAAATGTTGGACTTTGTAGGGCGTGGCAGTATCGGTGGTGCCGGAGGCCAGAAATTGTACATAACAGCCTGATCGTCGAGCTTCGGGTTCAAATTGCAGCCTGAATAGCGTCGCCTGAACCGGGGGGTTCAAGTCGCCGTCATTACCACAGGCGGATGCGGCCACTGAGGCCGCCGGAGGCGAGCCAGCGGCCATCGTGGCTGTAGGCGATGGCGTAAATTTCGCCGAAGCGATCCACGTCGAAACGGTCGAGCACAACCTGCTTGTTCACATCCCAAAACGTAACAAAGGAGTTCCCACGGGGATCCGAGGGCCATTCGGCAGCGGCAAGGACTGTTCCATCTGGTTTAAAGGCAAGCATGTGGATGTTCCCGCGATATTTTTCAAAGGCGGATACCGCACTCATGACTTCAAGATCCCAAACACGAATACCGCCATAATGGGATGCTTTGGAGTGGTGGTTACGGGAAGCACCCGAGGCGAGGAACTTGCCATCGGGGCTGAAAGCGAGGGATTCTACGCGAGCATTTACTTCCGGGAGGGAGCGGACCAGCTTTCCGGTTTGCGGATCCCAAAGTCGCACGGACCCGTCGTCCGAGGCGGAGGCGAGAAGGCGGCTATCGGGACTAAAGGCAACAGCGTTTACCTTGTCAGTGTGCCCGGAGAACTTCTGGAGCTGGTTGCCGGAGTGGACGTCCCAAAGGATGACCGTGGTGTCCCAGCTGGCGGAGGCAAGAGTTAGACCGTCGGGACTGAAGGCGACGCCTGATACGCCGCCGAAGTGCCCCGAAAGAGTGCGAATTTCGTATCCGGTGGAGGTGTCCCAGAGCTTTATGGTTTTGTCGAGGCTGCCTGAAGCGAGGATTCTGCCATCAGGGCTGAACGCAAGACCTTTAACGATCTGGAGGTGCCCGCTCATTGTACGAAGCACTTCGTTCCTGGAAACGTCGAAGAGGTGGATTTGCTTGTCGCCGGTTCCGGCAGCGAGCCATTGGGAGGCGGGACTAAAAGCCAAGGAGAAAACGGCGCCGAAGTTGCCGCTCAATTCCAAGCGAGGAGCGGTCAGCGGAGGAGGAGCAGGACGGGGCGCAGGTGGAGGAAGACCGCAAGCGGACCAAAGAACCACAAGAATGCCAACCGAGCCCAGGGTGATGAGCGCCTGAGACCAGAAAGGGAAACGCCTGAATCTTTCGAATAGCCTTGCTGTGAGACTCATACGAGCTCCTCCGGATCAAGGATCCAGATGCGGGGCAAGAGGAAAGGGTGAAGCGGAAGCCGGGGAAGCTGGAGAAATCGCGGCGCGTCGGAGGGGAGCGAGGCGGGTAGTTTCCAGGTCGTCGCGATAAAAGAGATTGAAGGTGTCGAAAGGAATGAGACGGCCATCGGGATGAACGATGTGAATGCAGGATTTCTTCACGGAGCGAACGTCGAAAGCGTGGGCGTCGAGGAACTGCACGATGAGCACGCGGAAGATATTCTTGTACGTTAGTTCGGGAGGGGCGTCGACGCGCGGCAGGCAGCAGAGCAAATCGCGAAGCGAGGCAGCGCCGGATTCAGGAGAATGATTCGTTGAAAAGAGTTTGAAAAGACAATCGCGAACACCTGGTTCTTCTTCGTAGACGATGGTGTTGCGTGCGCCGTTGATGAGCACCTGGGGTTCCATGATTCCCGTCAATGGGACGACCCTGCCGCCGATTTTGAGTGCATAGGCCATCGCCAGGGAGTCGGGATGGCACGGAACGGGAATCACGTCTTCGGGCCGAAACATTTTGGTTTGTTCCAGAATTTCTCGTCGGACTTCCGTGAGAGTCAGCCGGTCGGTGGCGGGATCGAAATTCTCAAGGCGGCCCGCGTCCTGAATCGGTTGGAGGGTGACGCCGCGGACGCATGGCTGCGTGAGGGCAAAGTCAATAACTTTGCCAATTTCGCCGTCGTTCAGACCTTTTTTCAGGGTCATTACCAGCGTGGTGGAGATCTCGTACTTATTCAGATTCTCGAGCGCGCGTTGGCGTATGCCGCGAAGATCCCCTCCCCGCAAGTCGAGGAGTGCCTCGCGCTCAAAAGAATCGAATTGCAGGTATACCTCAAAGCCTGACTGATATTCCGCGATCCGCTTTACAAACTCCTCATCCTGGGCGATGCGAAGACCGTTGGTGTTCACCATCAGATGGCGGATGGGGCGCGCCTGGGCCATTCTCAAGATGGTGAAAAAATCGGGATGAAGCGTTGGCTCGCCGCCGGAGAGCTGCACGACGTCCGGCTTGCCTTCGTTACGCACGACCGCATCCAGCATTTTCTCGATGAGGGCAAGGGGGCGGTGTTCCGAGCGCTCCGGGCCGCTGGCGGCGTAACACACGGGACAGCGCAGGTTGCACGAGTCTGTGAGTTCCACCAAGGTCAGACAGGAATGTTGTTCATGATCGATGCACAGACCGCAATCGTAAGGACAGCCCCACTTCACCGGGGTGTTGTAAAGCTGAGGCATTTCCGGGCGCTTGAGGAAAACTTCGCGGCAGCGGCGGTAGTAGTCCACGTCATCCGCGACGAGGACACGCTCGGCGCCGTGTTCGGGGCAGCGCTTGAGCAAGAACACCTTGTCGCCCTGGAAAACGATCTTGCCTTCGAGTTTGCGAAAGCAGGTGGAGCAGATGGTCAGGGCTACGTCATAAAACAGGTACGGCCTAGTTCGTTCTGTCATGTAGATCCTCCAGTGCCTCTTCGAGCGTGGAACAGGAGCAAGACAAAAGCCACGATGAGCCACCGCGTACCCAAAAAGCGTTGCGAGGAAGTCGCCGCGGACAACGGCTAGCCCGTCAAGTGCTGCTTGCCACTGGCGGGAGTAGTCCCTACCCGATCAGCAAATTCTGCGAGTGCCCTGGGTTTTGTGGAACGTAGCCAGCGCAAAAGGTCTCTGCCGTAGTAGAACAGCATGGCGAGAGAGGCCCACTGAATCGCGGACAGCCGCAAAAAGAGGCGCACATCCGGCTTGAGAAAATCACACAAGAGGCGAAACGCAAAGTACGCGACCATGAAGAACTTGAAGATGTCGCCTGCGCTGTAGGGTTTCTGCATTTGCCGCCATAAAAAGGCGCCAAGTGCCAGGACAAATAGCACTTCGTACAACTGAGTTGGATGGCGGGCGATACCGTCGCCGAAATTCACGCCCCAGGGCAAAGAGGTGGCTACGCCTGCGGTGTGATCTTCTACGCCTGCAAGAAAGCAGCCGATTCGGCCGATGGCGATCCCCACGCACAACGGCAGCGCAAACAAATCCCCAGTCCGGCCAGAAATGCGCAATCGCTTTTTTACCCATTCCACGGCGAACAAGCCGCCGATCAGCGCGCCGACAATGGTTTTTCCAGCCAGAAGAGATGCGAGATCGCCGAAATGCTGAAGCGTTAGACGAGGATCCTCAAACAAATAGAGCAATTTGCTCCCAAGCGCGGCACCAAACGCGGCAGCGGCGATGACCCACCAGCGATTGGCATCGTCGATGGTGTCGCTCCTTCGGTTGCGAAGCCACACGAACACTCTGAACGCTGCAAGGTATGCGAGGGACTCAAAGACGAGGTGTGGGCGGAGCCGGAAGGAGCCGAGGTGAAGATAGAAAGGAAACGACATTAAGGCGGAATCTTCTTTTTGACTTCAAAAGCGCTTTCAACTATACACCCGTTCGTCTTTTCTCCCAGTGTGAAAAGATTTTCAGCAGCCACGTAGGCGGCCGCCGTCCAGCCAAGTCTTTTGCCAGCCATTCACAGTGACGAAGTCTTTCAGATCCTGATACGACACACCACCGGTTTTGAGTTTCTGGCGAAAGTATTCGTGGATCTTCTGTCGCTGCCACGCTTCGTCGGCATAGGCTGCCGCAACGCGAGGGTCTCGAAACAACTCGTCAAACACTTGTCGGATTTTCTCTCGTATGGGATCGTTTGAACGTAAGCGACTGGTATGAGCCGTCTGGACTAAGCGTGAGTAAGTAAGGATGCTGCCCGATGTGCGCACAACGATAAGTGTCCGCGAGGGATAAATGGACACTTCCCAGCAGAGGACGATTGAGACTGTTACTCACGTAAAGAGGCGGCGGAGATCGGTCGAAGAGAAACGACGAATCGTTGAAGAGACTTTGGGTGCCGGTGCGTCGGTAGCCCGGGTGGCGCAGCGACATGCGATCAACGCCAACCAAGTTTTTGCCTGGCGCAAGAGGTATCGTGAAGGGCGACTGGGCAAGGGCAGCAAGCTCCTACCTGTAACAGTTTCGGACATTCCAGAGAGTAAATGCAGGCGAGTTGGCAGTATGTCTGGGCCATCGGCTGTCGGGACGATGGAGATAAAACTTTCGAGAGGAACACTTCGCATCGCCGGAGCTGTGGACGTGGTGGCGTTGCGCGCAGTACTCGAGTGCCTAGCGGGATGATCGGGTTACCGGCAGGGACGCGCATCTGGATCGCTGCAGGGGTCACCGATCTGCGTCGCGGATTTACAGGCCTGGGTGGAATGGTGCAAACGACACTTCAGGAGAAACCATTTTCGGGTCATGTGTTTGTTTTCCGTGGGCGGCGGGGTGATCTGATCAAAATGTTGTGGTGGGACGGCGATGGTCTTTGTCTTTTTGCAAAAAGAATCGAGCGAGGAAAATTCACGTGGCCACAAGCGACGAGCGGAACGGTCGCAGTGACGCCCGCACAGCTATCGATGTTGCTCGAAGGAATCGATTGGCGTCGCCCCGTGCGCAGCCACGATCCGCAGATGGCCGTGTGAAGAAAAGATTTTGCTATTTTTCTGATGTGTTTTCATCACGCTGTAACGAGCAAGTCTTCTCGCATCGGGAACAACTCACCACACAGCAAGAAGAAATCCTTTCTCAACGCGAACAGCTCGCTTCGCGCGATTCGGAGATCGAACACTTGAAGCTTATGCGCCGTTTACGAGAGCCCTTAGGGACCGCGTGCGACGAATTATGGAAAATGGCGAAGGCTTGGAGAAGACTTTGGACACGTTTTGGACACGTTCCAGTGGCTTTGGAGAAAAGACAAATTGAAAACTGTTGATCCTAAATGACTTAGTCGGCAGAAATGGCGGATGAGTCTGTAAGCCGGATTCGCCGGACCGCATTGTAAACCCACAAGTTGTTTGGATTCAATTGCTCCGACCTGTCAATGATGTCGGCTTTGGCAGCATCGGCAGGTTTTGCGTCACTCCGGCGTCACAATCTTTCGTGCCGAGATTATTTCAGCTTCTCATGCTTGGCCTTGGCTTCCTTCAGGACGGGGGTGTCGGGGTCGGCGTCTTTCCACACGGCGAGGAAAGCTCGGGCGACCTTCGCTACTGCGGCAGCCCGACTTTGCGTACCAGCTCGGCGAATCGTGCGTCGGAGCGCAAGGGATCGAGTAAGAAGTCAGTCTTCAGACCCTCCAGCCAGAAATCGCGCTCCGCATAAGCAATGTTGAGCCACCGGAAAGCCTGATCTTTGTCTCCCAAGTCGGCATAAAGTTCAGCAATCCGGCACGCAGAGAAGTATCCTGTTTTGCGTTGCGCTTGCCGGACATCGATCCCTTTCGTGAGAGCGCCCCTCCAGCCTGCGGAACGAAATCCTTCCTCCAGAGCAGAAGCGAATTCAGATTCCTTCCGGTCGCCGGAAAGCTGACCAAAGGCCTTCCATTCTTCAATGACCTGCGGGTACAGGCGTTTTCCCCAATAAGCCCGGGCTAAACATTCTTCTGCCGGGGCGAATGTCGGGTTCTCATTTGCCAACTTCTTGCAGACTACGATAGCTTCGTCATACTGTCGCGCCCAGATGTGAGCGATTCCGAGCTGCCAACTGTTGGTCAGTAAAAGCGGGTCGAGCTCAACAGCTCGCTGGGCCTCAGCAAGGGCCTCCTGCTCCTTGCCACCAATTATGCCAATGTCGAACGCGTGCCACTGCACGGTATCGTTGGGGTCGAGTTCGAAAGCCTTCTTGTACTCAGCCGCTCCTCCCGTAAAATCCCATTCGTACTGCATCTCGTTGGCGCCCAGAACGGCATGGGCACGAGCCAGGGTCGGGTCCAATTCCAGTGCCTTGCGGGCGGCGGCATTCGACTTCGGATAGTCTTCGCTGGGAGTGCCACCAAAGGTAGTCAAGTAATCATATGCCATGGACAAACCGACATACGCCAAAGCGTAGTCGGGATCTTTGGCGGTGGCTTGATTGAAATAGGAGATTGCCGTCAAAAAATCCGAAGGGGTTTGTTTATTCAAGTAATTCAAGTAGTATCGCCCCTTCAAATACAGCTCATAGGCTTCTGGATCTTTCGTGCCCTGCTTGGTCACCTGCTGCTTTTCCGAGATGCTGAGCTTTGAACGCAGCTTCTCAGCGAGGTCGCCTGAAATCTGCCGCTGCATCGACATGATATCTGCGCTCTTGCCGCTGTAGTGCTGCCCCCAGATTTCGGTGTTGTCCCGAACATTGGTAAGCTCGGCGCTCACTTCGATGCTGGCCCCTCGCGGCACCACTCGCCCGACCACCAGCGCCGATACGCCCAACTCGTTGCCGACCCTTTGCACGTCAACGTCCTTCCCTTTGTACCGGAAGACCGAGTTGCGAGACTTCACCTTAAGCTGAGGCACATGGGCGAGGTTGTCGATCAACGATTCCGTGATACCGTCGCTTAGATAGTCGGTATCGGCATCTCCACCCACGTTAGTGAAGGGGAGCACGGCAATGGAGTCAATCTGGGCTAAGGTGCGTGATCGCAGATACCAAGTACCAAATACCGCCAGCCCGATGACCACGATACAAGTGGCTAGGACGACCGAGAGCTTGCGATGCTTGAGCGTCCTTGCAGGCCATGCTGCTGTGGCCGCGGTCTTGCCGCTGTCAGTGTCGCGCTTCAGCCGTTGTAGATCGGTGCGGATGTCGGAGGCGTGCTGGTAGCGCAGCGTCCGGTCTTTCTCCAAGCTCTTGTTGATGATCCTTTCCAATTCGAGAGGTACGTCGGGGTTCAATCGAAGCGCCGATGTTGGCGTTCCATCAAGTATGGCCTTGAAGATGACTCCCGAACTCTCACCCCGGAAGGGCAGCGTGCCTGTAGCTGCCTCGTAGAGCACCACGCCAAAGGAAAACAAGTCCGTGCGTGCGTCCAGTTCTTTGGCTCGCACTTGCTCTGGCGACATGTAGGAAATCGTTCCCAAGGCCGCGCCCGGACTAGTCAAGGGCTCGGCACTCGATCCGACCGTAGTCTGCGACATTTCTGCCGCCTCAATCGCGGTGCTCCCCACAAGGGCAACCTTCGCCAAACCGAAGTCTAGAATCTTGGCGTGCCCGCCTTCGGTAACGAAAATGTTCGCGGGCTTGATGTCTCGATGCACGATGCCTTTCGAGTGGGCAGCGTTCAGCCCATCGGCGACTCCAATCGCCGCCTCCAGCAACGCTTCCAGTTCCATGGGACGACCAGCGATGGAGTGCTTTAATGTCTCGCCTTCCAGATACTCCATCGCGATGAAGGCTTTGCCATTTTCCTCACCGATATCATAGATCGTGCAAATGTTGGGATGGTTCAAGGCAGAAGCGGCCCTGGCTTCACGCCGAAATCGCTCTAGCCCGGATTTCTCATTAAAAAATAGAAAAAGGCTGTCGCTTCATGGCATAACTCTTTTGTCTGGAAAGAAATTCTGCCAAGAAGGAGAACAGCCTTATGACTACAGAGTGTACTCAGGTTGACTTCCAATTTCAGCAGCTAAAAAAGCGCGACATTCGAGCACAGTTCGACGGTGGGAGGATCACCAGCGACGGTGGAGGGCTGCTGCTTCGGGAAGTGGAAAAGCGCACCGGGATCCTGCGCCAGTTTGCGGTCTGCTTCAGGGATTATCGGAATGCGAATCTGATTGAGCACACCGTCGAAGAACTGGTGGCGCAGCGGGTCTATGGTCTGGCCCTGGGATACGAGGATCTGAACGATCACGAGGAGTTGCGGAAAGATCCCCTGCTGGCCGTGTTGGTGGAGAAGGCCGATCCTGGTAAGGAAGGCTTAGCCGGAAAGAGCACTCTGAACCGGCTGGAACTGACCAAAGAGACAGCCAGTCAGAAGGAGCGCTACAAAAAGATCGTGCTGGATCACGGAGCGGTGGACCGCATGTTGGTGGAGGTCTTCCTGCAAGCCCACCAGGAAGCGCCGAAAGAAATCATTCTGGACGTGGATGCTACCGATGATCCGTTGCACGGGAAGCAGGAAGGGCACTTCTTTCATGGGTATTACGGTCATTATTGCTATCTGCCGTTGTACATCTTCTGCGGGGAGTTCCTGCTGTGCGCCCGCTTGCGATCGTCGAACATCGATGCCTCGGCGGGAAGCGTGCCAGAGCTGCAGCGTATCGTGCAGCAGATTCGTTGCGCGTGGCCGGAAGTGCGCATCGTGGTGCGCGGGGACGCTGGGTTCTGCCGCGAGGAGTTAATGGCTTGGTGCGAAGCAGAAAACGTGGATTACTTGCTAGGACTGGCGAAAAACGAACGTCTGAAGGCCGAAATTACCAGAGAGATGCAGGAGGCCAAAGGGCAGTACCAAGAGACCGGACGTGTGGCTCGGTTGTTCAAAGAATTCTTCTATCAGACGCGAGAGAGCTGGAGCCGCGCGCGGCGCGTGGTGGCCAAGGCGGAACACTTGGAAAAGGGAGAAAACCCACGGTTCGTGGTGACTTCCCTGAACGCAACACAATGGCCGGCGCAGCCGCTGTATGAAGAACACTACTGTGCCCGTGGCGACATGGAAAATCGCATCAAGGAACAACTGATGTTGTTCTCCGATCGCACCAGCACGCACTATCTGCGGAGCAATCAACTGCGCTTGTACTTCTCCTCGATCGCTTACGTGTTGTTGCAGATGCTAAGGCGGCTGGGACTGGAGGGCACGGAGTTGGCCAAGGCGCAGTGCTCCACGATTCGACTCAAGCTATTAAAGATCGGTGCGGTGATCCGCGTCAGCGTACGCAAGGTGTGGGTCTCGCTGGCTGGCGGATATCCCTACACGGAGTTGTTCCGGCAGATTCATGCCAAACTCTCGGTCGTGCCGCTGAAGTGCTGACCGGAGAGAATCTAAAAACCCTGGTCTCGCCACTATCGCAGAGGGCTACGTGTGTCTCGGCACACCCTCACAAAAGACTGACAGCTTACTTCCTGAGTCCAAAAGCAGATCGAGAGAAAAACAAGTCGCAAAATCCATCCTCGGATCTGGCTAAACCAATTTCCATTGCCATTCTTCCCCGCTGTGAGAAATTGCAGCTAGAGCTTGGCGGTCTTGGGCTACTTCTTCGGGTAAGAATTTGAGAGCGACAAAGCGGTCCAGCCGACTATCTTGCGCTTTATATACCACGCCCATACCGCCACCACCGAGTTTCTCGACCACGCGGTAGTGCGAGATGGTTTGGCCAATCATGGGCAGAGACTGGCGCAATCTTAAGTTTCACCATCGGCCAAGTCAACGCGTGGAAAGACAAGTGTGGAAGGAACGTGTGGAAAGATTGGTTTCGCTTCGGCGAAGCGCTTTCGACGGCGACATGATTCCGACACACGGGCGTCACGCTCGTGTGTTAAGGTCTCGTAAGCTACTGAAAAGCCAAGAATTTGGCGGGCGAGCCTGTAAGCCGGATTCTCCGGGAGGTATTGCAAACGCACAAGTTGTTTCGATTCAACTGCTGCTCCCTATCAATGATGTCAACTTTGGCAGCGTGGGCAGGTTCTGCGTCACACCGGCGTCACAAACAACAGCCGCGTAATTAGCCCAGCTTCGCGTGCTCCGCCTTAGCTTGCTTGGCGATGTCGTGGCCGGCATCTTTCCCCAACAGTGAGGGTATCCTGCTACTCGCTTCACCAGTTCAGAAACGATGCAGATTTAGCATTAGCAGCTGACGGTGAACATGGCTTGTCACAAGTGAAAAAGAGATCGAAAAAACGATTGCCGATATTAGCGTGTAGCTATCACCAACGCGCAGCCCTATCGAAAGACCCGCATGTTCCCTTCCTCGATGCGCGCGACAAGGTTCGGTTAGACTACCGCCCGCGGAACCTCCGTCGTTTAAGCAGAATCTGATTTTGCCGCATCCCAGCCGCGCCGACCAACTGAGCCGGCACGGTTAATCGGGACTTGAGCTTTGCTCTCCGGCTGAACGCCGTTGGCTCGTGGTCGGAGCTGTCAGCTGTTCTGCCGCCGAGTTCGAAACGCGGGACTGGAGCGCTAGGATTCGTTTCTTTAGTGGCAGGTTCGTGTCGGCGTCCTTCCAGTCCCTCATGAGCGGCGCAAGAGTGCTCGCCGCCTTTTGTTTGTCGCCGCGCCCGAGGTACGTGCTGGCCAATCCGAGGCGTGCTTCAACGCAGCGTTGTTGCGGTTCCCAACCCACCAAGTGACATTCACTTGGAGCAAACAAACGCTCGTACCAGGAAACCTCCTGATCCATCGTTCCCGCTTTTTGATATGCGCGCCCCAGAGCTTCTATTGAGAGGGCTTTCACCGAATCCCCGTATCGCGAGTCTTGCAGATCGAAAAGTCCGGCGGCGCCCAACGCGTCGCCTCTCGCCAACGCAATCTCGCCTTGTAGCAGGTGCAGGTAACCGGTTTGCTCGTCGCTATTCGGATCGACAAGCGGCGCTATCCGTTTCTCGATTTGCTCCGCCTTTTCGACTGCGCCTGCCCGTGCATACTCCTGGCCGACGAGCGACCCATAATCGACTTTCGGGCCGAGGTCCTTGAAATCCGAGAGGGCTGCGTCGAGTTCCTTGATCTGCTTTGCTTTGTTCTCTTGACCCGAAGCCACGACTGCCAGGAAAAAATGATTTCGTGTGATGAGAAAGGAGTTGCGGTCTTGCTCGGCAAGCGAAAGAGCCTCTGTGAATCGCTCTCGGGCACTGGCATAGCGCCCATGCATCAAATCGAGAAGTGCGAGGGAATGCAAACAGCTTCCCCGACTGTCCCGGTCTGCGCACAGCGCCGAAAACACCTGCTCCGCTTTTGCCTCTTCGCCATGCGCGACCAAAGCAAAGCCATACTCGCGGTTCAGGTTGCTGATTTTGAGGTACGCGGGATTTAGGCGGAATGCTTCTGAATAAGCTTGGATAGCTTCAGCAGGTTTGCCCAGCGACTTATATGCGGTTGCGATGTCTAAGTAAAATTGGGTCTCGCTCGGCGCGATCCGGAGGATTTCTCTGTATTGCTCGATAGCCTCTTCCCACTGTGCATGGGTGCGCAAAAACCGGGCGTGCCTTGAGCATGCCGCCCAGTCGTCTGGATATTCTTGGAGATAGAACCGGTAAAGCTGCTCACTTTCCTTAACATGGCCCATTTCGCCGGCGTAATTCATCTGAATCTCACGCTGCTCGCGCTCGGTGGTGCGCGACGAGAGCGCGAGCGCCTTTTCGAATTCCTGAGCGCACCGATCCCGCTGATAATTATAAACATGACTGCAGTACGCGCTTCCAAGGTTCGCGTGAGCCATGGCAAAATCGGGGTCGAGCGCGATAGCCCCGCGGTACAGACCCATGGCCTCGTCGTATTTCTGGGAGCGCCAGAGCGATACCGCATCAGAATATTCCTTCAGCGCACTGAGCGATGAGGTCGTGACCTGCGGCAAGGGACGGCTCGTGTGGTGAATCTGGTACAGGGACTCGCCGAGGTCGGCGCGCACGCTCGCGGCGATCTTATCGAGTGCGTCCAGGACGTGGTCCTCGCCGTTCGCGCGCTCACTGTAAGACCGGACGGCGGCACCTGTTGCGGGGTCGATCAACTCCGCCGTCAGCGCATATTCCTGCCCCGTTCGTGTGATGTTCGACGCGACTAGCGCGCGAACGCCCTCTCTCTGGCAGATCTCTCGCCCGATCTCCGTCGTAACGCGCTGAGCTCCCGGTTTGCCCATGCGCTTGAGGGCTGAATCGATGCGCCCGCGGGGAAGAATATTCGCGTAGCGCGATTGTTCAAGGCTTACCGTAAACGCTGTAAGCAGCGCGTCATCGAAGCGCGGATCGCCGGTATGGTTTTCAAAGTCGCCCACAAGCACCCAATCGCGCTCGTGAAACGAAAATGCTGGCCGCCCGATGAACATCCAGGCCGCAGTCCCGGCGATCGCCAAAACGCCGGCTAGCGTCGCTCCCCAGAAGCGCGCGAGCTTGCGGCCCTTCGAGAGTTCGGTCGACTTTCCCTCCGCGGTTTGCCTAGCCGCGGCAGATTCCGGCGGCGCCGCCTTGCCAGTGACCGAAGCGACCGCGCTCTCGCCGTTACTTCCGGGCTCGCTTTCAACCCGGGCAGTAAAACGATACCCCTGGCGCGGAATCGTCTCTACATATTTGGGATTCGCAGGGTCGTCATTTAGGGCTTCACGAATCTGCTTGATGCAATTGTTCAGCCCCCGCTCGAAATCGACGAACGTGTCTGCTCCCCACAGTTCGCGCTGAAGCTCCTCGCGGGTGACGATTTCGCCCGCATGACGAGCCAGCAGCGTGAGCACCTGGGCAGGCTGTTGCCGCAGCCGGATCCGCATGCCGTTCTTGCGCAGTTCTTGCCCCCGAGCATCCAGGCGAAAATCACCAAAGGCAAGAGTGGTAAGGCTGGAGTCGTCTCCACGCATAACTGGCCACGAACTCTGTTTTCCGCAGGGACTAGCGGCTAATAGGCGCAATAGTAAGTCTATGTTCCGCGCTTGTCCAGAAAAGATAGCGATAGGTTTCGTGCTTTCAACCGCTTGCGCGCATACACCCAAAATTACAAACGAAATACATCGCGGTCATTGACTCCCCGGCCGGTTCCGCCGCAATAATCCGGCACATTGGAAGAGCCAGCGCGCGCCAAGCGCGTGAGCGGCCCTTTGGTCCGTTTTTGCGGAATACAGGGCTGCGAGAAGCCCCAGGAGGAACCGATGACCCAGCCCAGCAGAATCTTTTCGCTCGCACTGTTTGCAGCAACTTCTTTGCTGCTGCCCGGCAGAGCGACGGCGCAATCAGGCACCGTCACCGATGACGCGTTTGTGTCCAGCAATGTCGCAACCCAACTGTTCAATCTGAAGGGTCAGGGAATCTCGCTGATCGTCGCGGGCTCCACGGCCACGGTGGGCTCGACGCAGGTCGGAACCACCACCACCTATATCAAATTCCAGTTGACGTCCTCCCTGCCTCCGAATGTCGCCGCAACCAACGTGCAGAAAGCCACGCTAAAGCTGTTCCTCAGCCCGCTGACCGTTCCCACGGGCGCCATTGACATTTATCCGGTAACGGGCTCGTGGACAGAGTCCACGCTCAGCACTTCTTCCGCGCCAACTCTTGCTGCGACGCCGATTGCTAGCGATGTCACTCTGGGAATGGCAAACACGTTCCTGGTCGTGGATGTTACCCAATTGGTGCAAGACTGGCTGAACGGAACTGCCAATGGCGGCTTTGCGAATGACGGCATTGCGCTGGTGGCCCACACCGGTTCGTCATACGCGGTCTTCGACAGTAAAGAAAGCGTCGTCACCAGCCACGAGCCTCGCCTCGAAATTGCGTTGGCAAACACGGGCGCGCAGGGTCCGCAGGGATCTCAAGGCCCGGCTGGAGCAACCGGAGCAACGGGTGCCACAGGAGGAACGGGGGCGCCAGGAAGCGCGGCGACCTTGCAAGTCGGAACGACGATGACCGTGCCCGCCGGAACGCCAGCCTCGGCCCTGAACGGCGGCACACCTAACGCTGCTGTCCTGAATTTCTTGATTCCGCAGGGGCCTATTGGCATGACGGGACCGCAAGGACCGGTGGGCATCAACAACCGGAACATGTGGGGCATGGGCAATTCATATAACCCCAATGACGCCGTCAGCTACAACAATTCGTTCTGGCTGGCTACCGCCGTAGACAATGGCGCGCAGCCTCCGTCGGGAAATCCCAACTGGCAACTCCTTGCCGCAGGCATTAACAATCGCGGGGCATGGAGTGCCTCCAACAGCTACAACGTGAACGATGCCGTCACTGACGCCGGCTCCTACTGGCTCGCCCTCGCACCGACTAGCGGCACCTCGACTCCCAGCACAAGCTGCGAACCCTCCTTGCAGCTGCCGTGCTCCACCGACTGGCAACAGCTCGCCGCACAGGGAGCAATAGGCGCACAAGGCGCGAACGGCGCGACTGGCCCGGCGGGTCAGTCCGTGGCCAGTTCATTAGAGCCATCCGGGCCGAACTGTGCATTCGGCGGTTCGAAGTTCAGCGCAGCGAATGGGACAACCTACGCCTGCAATGGCGCGACGGGCGCCACCGGACCACAAGGACTAGCAGGTCCCTCTGGATCCGGAGCAGGGGGCAGCGGATTTGCGGGCTTACAGGAATTCACGCAGACAGACACCTTTACTGTCCCAACTGGGGTAACAGGAATTCTGGTGGAGCTCTGGGGCGCAGGTAGTGGCG
>DATDHE010000513.1:0-4755 GCA_036521695.1 Candidatus Acidiferrum sp.
AGCGTATAGGTGGAAAGAAAGATGGAAGAAGCCGTGCGTTGGAGTATCAAAGTTTCGAGGGAAACCGACCTCACGTTGCGCACCTACCTTGGTGCGAGAGGAATGAAGAAAGGCGATCTCTCCAAGTTCATTGAAGAGGCCGTACGATGGCGCATTCTGAGTCGTACGGTGCGCGACATCAAGGCACGCAACGCCAACGCCAATGTGAACGAGTTGCAGGCCATCATTGACGGTGCGGTTCGCGAAGTTCGCACGGACCTTCGTGCCAAGAAAAAGCGCGCCAAAGCCTAAATGCGTGTAGTGCTCGATACCAACATCCTGGTGTCTGCCCTGATCGCCCCGGCTGGTTACCCTGCCGCCATTTACAACGCTTGGGAATACGATAGATTCACGCTCCTGACGTGCGCGGAGCACATCGCGGAAGTTAGGGCCACGTTGCGAAAGCCGAGCATTGTTGCGCTCATCAAGCCATATAAAGCCGGTCGCCTCATCAATCAGATCAAGAAACTCGCGGCGAACCTCGTGAATCTACCGCAGGTTCGTCGCTCGGCCGATGCTGACGACAATTTCTTGCTGGTGCTCGCGGAGGCCGGCGCAGCGGACTATTTGGTGACCGGTGACAAAAGCGGATTGCTGGCACTCAAAAAGCACAAGCGGACACAACTCATTACCGTTCCGCCAATTCGCTGAAACGATCGTGGGGAGAAACCGGCGATCCGTGTCGGGTGTAAGGGCGGGTGACCCGGATAGAGTTTCCCTATTCCGTTCACGTAGAGGACCTGATCCTCGTTTCCCCAGAACCGGAAAAAAGCGGAGGGTGCCCCAGGTTCGGTTTTTGAACCTGGGTCTTGGGGTTGCCCCTCTCTTTATCGCTGACTCCTTCCTCGTCCTACCGCTCACAAGCTCCCTTTGTCAGCACACTTTATTTCGGCAAAAAACGAACGACCAAACCGGTGATCGTGTCATGCCAGGCGTGCGTGATAATTCCAGGCCGCAAATTTTGCCGCACTTCCGCAAGGATACCGAACAATAGGCCATACACGCCGATCACAATCGTCGCTTTCGCCCCTTGATAGATGTGGCCGGCGCCAAACAGCACCGCCGAGAGAATCACGCCGACAGGAGCGCTTCGCGTCCATGCGACAAACTGGCGCTGCAAGTACCCGCGAAAAATGGTTTCTTCGCAGATGCCGGCGGTGACGGCGAGGACGATCCAGAGGAGCGATTCGAACGGCCCCTTTGGAGCAAGAAGTCGCGCCGCTTGGCTCATTCCGTTGGCGCCCACGGCTCGAGCCACTAAACTGAGGACAACAATTGCGGCGATCCAAAAGCCGAATGCAATAGCAATATCTAGGAAAAAATCGGACGCGCTCTTCCATCTCTTGCCGGCAATGTTTTGCATGGATTTTCCGCGGCGGCGCAGACCCCAATAGATGTAACCTACGAGTAGCCATTCCCATGCCATGGTCGTGAGATAAAAAAACAAATGATTTGGCTGGTGCACGGCGCCTTGGCGATGGAGCGAGTAGTATCCGATAAGCGCAACAACGCCGAAGATGAGAAGGAGGAAGAGAGTGTGGACCACACTGGCTACCGGTTCGAACCGACTGACAGGTGTTTCCAAGCCAGTTTCCACCGCAACGTCCGCCACGGGTCACCTCGCTTGTGTTTGCTTCGCGCGGATTCTCTCACATTTCAGAAAATTCTTTCGCGGGCATTTGTGGAGTGCAGCTGCTCTGCTGCCGCTTTCGCGATTGCGCCATCCCGCTGGTTTAGCAGAGGCAAGCGGAAGCCAGACCGCGGAGAAATCCACAGGGAGCACAGTTATCTGTACGCCTCCTGTCCTTTTGGGCAGGCGATTTTCGTGTCTGTTGTAGGGGATGATGGGATTCGCCCAGCAGCGAATCAGCACAAGCAAGCCGGCGATTCGAACCGGTCACACTCGGCGACTGTGGGCCTCAGTGTGGGCGCCATGAACGGAAAAATGGCTGCCATTCTTTCGAGTGGGGGAAAGTTTCAAGATGCTCGCGGATATTCGAGATACGCAGAATCAACTTTCTAATCAGGTTTCTGCTGAAGAAGCCTCTGGAGCGATTTCGCTTCTTGATCTGGCGGAAATACTCGATCAGCACAAAATCTGGGTGGAAACAGGCGGAGAATCCGGCGTCAAGGCGGATCTCTGCGGTGTCAATCTTTCCCACTCAGACTTGACGGGAGTCAATCTTGAAGGCGCATTTATCCAGCGCGCAAATTTAATTGGCGCCGATTTGTCCATGGCCAATTTGCGCGGCGCGAGCCTGGTACAAGCGGATTTGCGCGAAGCCAATCTTTTGGGCACTGAGCTCCGAGGCGCCAATTTGATGGGCGCGAATCTTTATGGCGCCGAAGGTGTGTGGGTGGGGCGCCTTGGCGGAACGAATCTTTTCGACGCCATTCTGCCGGAAACAATCGCGGCCTTCGACAGCACCAAGGCAATCTCGGATGCATCAAAAGTCGCACGATGGTTCTATTTCTTAATCCTGGGCGCGAGTCTTGCGTGCATCGCACTGGTTGGATTGACGACCGATGTGCGCCTCATCGTGGATGCTTCCGCAATTCCCATAGCGCGTTTCCCCAAGATTCTCTCGATGACCAGCTTTTATTTGGGCGCCCCGCTCGTACTCTTCATCTTATATCTCCGGTTTCATTTTTTGCTTTTGCGCCTGTGGGGAAGCATGTCCGGGCTGCCAGCGGTTTTCAGGGATGGCCAAACCCTGGAAAAAGACGGGCCGTGGTATTTGATGGGCCTGGTAAGACGCCATTTCCGGTGGATGCGCGAAGGACGCTCGCCTTTTTGGGTGCTCGAGACCGTAGTCGCGACCGTGCTGGCTTATTGGGTGGTACCCGCGACCTTGTTCATGTTCTGGCTGCGCTATTTGGTACGTCAGGATTTTCGCGGAACGCTGTTGCACGCATTTCTCTTGACGCTTTCCGTGGCCGCGGCAACGTGTGTTCCGACAATCGTGGCGCGCGTGTTGCAACCCGGTGATTTGTTGCGGCAGAAGTCCAAGAACCTATTGCGATTGAGCTTTGCTACCGCGCGCGTGGCCCTACTCACCGGTTGCGCATTGCTGATTTTCTCGCTTGGAGTGAACCGCGGTTTGCCCTCCGACAGCAACATTGCCACGCAACACTCGCAGGCAAGTTTGCTGAGGTGGGCCTCGGAAGCGATGCAGTCGATTGGCTACAGGCCTTACGCGGAGTTGACCGAAGCCACGCTGTCCGGCCCTCCGCCGCACGGGAATTGGAGCGAAGAAGCGCTCGCGTCCGTGCCGGGAGCAAAGCTAAACGAGATGAACTTGCGTTTCGCGAGAGCCTACAAAGCCTATCTTGTGAACGCCAAGCTCTGGCGTGCGAATCTGGAAGGTGCCTATCTTTCCGAAGCAGATTTGCGCGGAGCAAATTTGCGCGAAGCTGTGCTGCGTGATGCAATCCTCGACCGCGTGCTGGCGGCGAAAACAGTGATGGTTTCCGCGGACGCGACCCGCGTGAACTTCACTGGGGCCGATTTGCGTGGTGCTGATATGTCCTTCGCTACTCTCGAGAATGCCCTTATATCCGGCGCGAAGCTGGGCGGCGCCTCGCTCTATGCCGTGAATCTTCGCAATGCACAAATGTTGCGCACCGATCTTTCCCGCGCGGACATGCGCGATACGAAAATGGAGCATGCCGTCCTCTCGTTTGCGAATCTCGAGCAGACTGATCTCTCCTCTGCAAAATTGCTCGAGGCCAATATGACCGGCGCCCAATTCAAAGGAACGATTTTGATGGACGCAGACCTGCGAAACGCGGATCTACGCGGCGCATTTTTCAACGGAGCCATTTTTCGTGGCACCGAGATCACCGGCGTAAATGTGGCCGGCGCAGACCTTCGCGGCGCGCTAGGATTGACCGCTGACCAAGTTTGCTCCACACACGGCTGGCAGGCCGCTCAGTTCGACGCCGATGTTCTCGCACAAACGCGCAGCCTCTGCGGCGCCGGGCACTAATTCTTCGAAGTCAGTCAGTTCCGGCCAACACAGCCATAGTCCCCTCCAAACCACGACGGATCACACCATTTCGTTCAGATTCTTGCCGGCTGTGGTCTCTCGAACTTTCTCTCAACAGCCGGGATAACGCATCTCACCTCAGCTTCTAAGCGCTTCCCTGTATGGTGCGAGCTTTCCCGGCGATTTACCATTCCGCTGAAACTCACCGGGACAACCGGCTGAGGAAGGAGGTCGCTGACGGATGCCATTACTTACAGTTGTGACCGTTTTGATCGTCGTGGGAGTTCTGCTCTGGCTAGTCAACCGATTCATTCCCATGCAGGGAACGATTAAGTCCATTTTGAATGCCGTTGTTGTGATCGTTGTGGTGCTGTGGCTCTTGAATGTATTTGGACTTTTTAGTTCCTTTTCCCATATCCGCGTTGGTAGCTAGCTGAATTGCGGTGCTTTCCATTTTATTTATGCACGGGATCGGGCCCTGCCCTTACCGACTAATACTTTTAAGAGAAGCCCCTTTTACTTCGTCAGCGGGGCTGGCCATGGATCGCATATGAGCCAGCGCGCCAGGACGCTTTGCCGGAGCACTAGCGTGATTTCGACTGGTTGCGCAGCGCGGCGAGAATCCACCTTTGCAGAACGATCCGGCAGTGAGGCTTAAGCTCGCGAAACTCCAGGCCCATACCCGCAGCTGGTTTGACGTAGATCACCGTTCCTTTCGCCTCGAAGT
>DATDHE010000514.1:0-4295 GCA_036521695.1 Candidatus Acidiferrum sp.
GATTCAATGTTTATGAGACGATGGTTCGGAGGGGGATGCATTGTGCTGCCGCTGGCTTCACTTACATCCGCGCAAAATCCTAAACTTCACTTTTTTCGCGTAGACGATAACGTTTATCGCGGACCGCAGCCCCACAGGTCGGAGATGCCCGACTTGGCCAAGAGTGGAATCCAGAGGGTGCTCAACTTGTGCCCCACTTTGGATCACAAGCGGTGGGAACATGCGGCCGTGGAAGCGGCGGGTATGAGATATATCCGAATCGGGCTCTCCCCGGTGTTTGCGCCATCGGCAAGGCAGATGGACAAAATTATGGCGATATTGACGGACCCCACCTTAGGTCCCGTCTACGTCCACTGCCGGCGCGGGGCGGACCGGACCGGCGTGGTAGTCGCCTGCTACCGCATTACGCAATATCATTGGACCAATGCGCAGGCCCTGCAGGAAGCGCGCCAAGGCGGCCTCCGGCCGATCGAAATCCTGTTTAAGCGGTACATCGAACACTACCCCACGGCCGCCACGCCCACGCAGAGCGCTTCCCGCTAATCCATACACTGGACTCGTCGAGTCTTTCCTTAATGCGCACAATGCATTAGCTGTGCGACTATTCCTTAACGCGCACGACGCATTCGCTGTGCGACTATTCCTTAACGCGCACAACGAATTCGCTGTGCGACTATTCCTTAACGCGCACAACGCATTCGCTGTGCGCTATTCCGTGACGCAGTGCCGCGAAACGGAAAGGGTCTCCAGAGCATCCACAACAGGACACGGCGTCCTTTCTGCTTCGAGTGTGTGCCCTGAGTGGTGTCACGCTTGCTCGCGACCGGGCGTTGGCGGTCATACAAACATTGAATGAGGTAAATGGCTATGCAAGAATCAAAGACCAATTCTAGTGTGGTTCAGCGTTTTTACGATGCTTACAACAAGAAGGACGAGGCGATCCTAAATGAGGTCATCGCCAACGACTATGTCGATTACGGTCACCAGCCTCCCGGCCGAGGCATGCAGGGCGCCAAAAGCGACCATCAGGATATTGCCCGCGCGTTTAAGGATGCCCGGTTCGATATCGATGAAATGTTCGGATCGGACGATCGGGTCGCGGTTCGCTGGACAGTGCATGGGACTCACACCGGGCCCTTTGCGGGGATTTCACCGACACAAAAGAAGATAACCGTTCACGGAATGAGCCTCTATCGGCTCCGCGACGGAAAGATCACGGAGACCCGTAATCAAGCCGATCTTCTCGCCCTGTTCACACAGCTCGGCACCATCGAACAAAAGCAGAACGCGGCGGCATAGACGAACCAAACAAACTTTGGGCGCTCCCGACCACGTGACGCGGGTTTCTTCTCATGTCTTCGGCGTCCGCGGGGCCGGCGCGTGGTAATGCGACGACCATCGGGAGACGACTCCCTGATGGTGACGCTCCAAATCGGCCTGAATGCCCTCGTCGCTGACATCCAGCGGAGTTGAGTTCTTCCAGTCTTCGCGGGCGATCCTCTGCAAGCGATCCATGATCGGATCGTCTTCTACCTCGATGGCCAATTCCCGGCGCTTATCGAAGCTTCCAGCGCTTAAATTTATGGACCCGACGATCGCCCGCGATCCGTCGGCCAGCAGCATTTTAGAATGCAGCTTCAGGCCCTTAAGCCTGTGAATCTTGATGCCCACGTCGCGCATGATCTGCAGCCCTGCGACGCCCTCCGTCCACTTTTCTGCATCGAGTGAATGCGCGGGTCTTGTCAGTACATGGACCTTCACCCCACGAAGCTTCGCTTTCACTAAACGCTCGACGATCATGGTGTCTTGAAAGCGCTCGTTTTGAACGAGCAGCGATTCCAGGGCGTGGTCGATAAAATAAGCGAAGCGCTCACGCCCGTTCACAGGACACCAGATCAGAGGAGAATGCTGTTGAGGAACGAACTCTTGACGGCTCCAATCCGCTTCGAAACAGTCGGCGATCTCTCCGACTTCGCCGGCCTCGTGCGTAAGCACAGCGTAATCGCGTGTGCGCGTGAAATTCTCGGATTCCCAATTGAAGGACTGAACAAAAGCCGTAGAATTGTCCACCACCAGCGATTTCTCATGTGTGACGCTGAAGGCCGGGTTGCCGTCCAAGACTTCCACGCCCGCTTCCCGAAGCGACTTTTCGGCGGCCGCATGTTGCTTTCCATCGTCGTGCCTGGCGGCGTTTAGCATCACGCGGGTTTTCACGCGCCGACGACTGGCCTCGCTTAGAGCCTGGATCGTTCTTTGATCAGAGAGTGCAAACACCTTGAGCCGCAGCGATTCTCTAGCGGCGCCTATGGCGTCGAGCACAGGTCCCGCGGTATCGTCCGGAAGAACGATCAGGGAACGCAAAAGAGGTTTAGACATAGTTACGCACCCGTTGCCGCTCCTTCTTGTTCCAATTGCGCATTAAAGATTTCCGCATAAACGCCGCCACGCGCCAAGAGCCGATCGTGGCCGCCCTGCTCGGCCACCAGTCCTTCCTTCACAACAATGATGTTAGAGGCGTCGCGCAAGGTGCTTAATCGATGAGAAATCATAATCACTGTGCGCTCCTTCATCGCCCGCTCCAAAGCTTCCATCACAGACGCTTCTGTTTCGGCGTCGAGTGAGGCCGTTGGTTCGTCGAGAATCAAAGTCGGACTGTTGCGAACGATGGCGCGTGCGATGCCGATCCGCTGCCGCTGGCCGCCGGATAGAGTCGAACCCCGCTCTCCCACCAAGTGTGTCGTAGCCCTCCGGCATTTCTTCGATGAAATCATGCGCGTTGGCGATCTTCGCGGCCCGGACGGCATCCCCGAATGATGCGTTCGTGCGGCCATAGGCGATATTTTCTCGCATCGTCGCTCGGAAGAGCACCGTGTCTTGCAACACCATTGCCATGCTCTGCCGGAGACTCTGCAATTTATACTCCCGGAGATCCATGCCGTCGATCGATACGCCGCCCTTAGTGGGATCGTAGAACCGCGCAAGCCATGCGGGGAGACGATGCGTGCCGACGACATTGTCCAGGACAATCTTCAGCGGCCACGGCTCGGCGAGGCTCGCCGCCGTCTCCACCAACATCGCCATGAGCACAAAGAAAAGAAAACCCTATACGGCCGGATGAGATGGCGAATCCAGAAACCCATAACCGGCACTCCTTCCCTTCATTTTAGGGTATTCTCCAACTGCCGAATCCAGTCGCGTATCGACATGGTGAATCTTTGGGGAAACTCGCGCACAACGGACCGCCGGGCGCGGCCAAGCCCGCCGAGTTTCTCATTCGTTTGACGCCGCGCCCAACGGCCCTGTGCGCTCTCCAGCCGAAATAGATCAGTTGTCCAGACAACAAACGCGTATACGCGGCGCGTCGAAAAATGCAGACGCGTCCCGACGTCCGATTCATCAGTGAGTGTCATCCGCTCGTCGCAAGCAGACTGTCCGCTTGGGCTTTGCCCTTTGGTTGGACCATATTCACCTTGCGCACCACACCGGGAAACCGGCATTTGAGATGCTGCGGCCCATCCAGGGTTGTCGCGTTGAATTGAAAATATTTCGTAACGCGAAGTTCCCACTCCGGGCATTGCTCTAACGGCTGGCCTGGTGTAGGCTGGAGGAGCGACTTTCCAGGGCAGCACAGAACACTAGCGCAGCACCGAACCGGCGAACTTCTTCGCGAAAGGAAAGCATGCGGACTGCCGAAAGATCGATCTTGATTCTTGCGGCCACACTTCCGGCCTGGGCCGCACAAGCGACTTCTCGATGGAGTCCGACGAACATTTTTGCGCCGGCATCTACGCCGGCGGACGAGATTTTCCGGCTATCCCTGCTTGTCCTCTCTGTCACCGCTGCGATCTTCATCGTAGTTTTCAGCATGCTGGTGTACGCCTCGATAAAATTCCGCGAGCGCCGCGGGGACGACGGCCGCGAACCTTCCCAGATCTACGGAAGCACGCAGGTGGAGCTGGCCTGGACTGTGATTCCGGTCCTGATCGTAGCGGTTCTGTTTATGACCGCGACACGCGTGATCGTGAGGGTGCAAGGCGCTTCCAGGCCGCCGGGCGCCATCGAGGTGACCGTGATCGGACATCAATACTGGTGGGAATTTCGATACCCCGATCACAAGGTCGTCACCGCGAATGAGCTCCACATACCCGTAAGCGACCCGGCTCATCCGACTCCCACGTTTTTGTCTCTGTACTCGGCCGATACCGACCACAGCTTCTGGGTTCCACGACTGGCCGGAAAAACGGATTTGATTCCGAACCACCCGAACACTATGTGGCTCGACCCGCATGAAACCG
>DATDHE010000515.1:0-11362 GCA_036521695.1 Candidatus Acidiferrum sp.
GATACGTGACGCTAGCCATAGCATAGCCAGCGGAGCGGGTTACGAAAAACCCATCGTCTTTCAATGTGTCTTCGCAACAGGCGGCGTTCCGAATAATTCAAAATGTGTCCCCGGCCTGCGGTATCATCAGCCCCATACACCTAGGACTTCCGATTTGAGGGAGTTCGGCATGAAAAAGCTTGCGAAGCAGCCGAAAAAGCGGCTCTGCAAGGGAGTTTCGCAGCAACAAGTAGCTTGCGAAGCTCCCGCTCAGCGGCATTGTACTCAGTGCGGCGTGTGGTATTGCAGGATTCATTTCCAGGACCCCGATTGGCATCACTGCGCTCCCGACCAAGGCACGGGATGAACATGCCAACAACCAAATTTCGACCAGTGGATGCGACAACGCCGGGTGGCAATAGAAGAATTCAGCGAGGGGCGAATCCGGCAATTCCTTCCTTACCGACGAAAGCACGATAGCAAACGGCGCGGAGACAACGCTACCTTGCGGTCTTTGCTGAAACATTTGCGCGCGGCCAGGGTTGTTGGATCTCCCGTTACCCAAGACCAGACGAGTCCCCTCGACCAGCTGCAGGCCAGCTTTGCACAATACCTGAGGGAGCAACGGGGCCTCAGGCTGACAACGCTGGAGCAGTTGAAGAACGCGTTAAGAAAGCGAAAACGATTTGCTACCGTATTGTGCTTCGCCCCGTATTTTCTTGATGGTTTCAAACAGAAAACAGTTTGTGCTGTCTGAGCACGTCGCCCGTGATCTGCTCCATATAGACAACACCACAATTATCACAGAAGCTTTCGACCGCGTTCTTGTATCCTTGCTCCGTATCTTTAGACCGCTCACCTGTCTTGATGTTATCGGAAAGATTTTGCAAGTAGACTGCCACAGCGTGAGCAATCTTCATTCTCCCGGATTCGCCTGTCGAGGATAGTTCAGCGATTGGGGAGAGTGCTAAGTTAGTTGTAGTGTGATTCAGTTCACGATTCTGGTATGCAACAAACGCGCGATGGAGGTCCGCTCCGACCGCCTCGGTACGGCGCTTGCCGTTTTGCGTGTAGCGCAGATAGTATGTAGTTGCGTCTTCGATCTCGACAGGCCGGGCATTCCTGATTTCAACAGGAATGAAGTCGTGGCGGGTTCCGTTCTTAACCCTGGCCAGGAGGACCACCTTGAGGCCTGGTGGTCTTGCGGAGGTCTTTAAGGCCTTAAACTGGATTAGGCCAGGCGGGCGGGGGACCATCTGGGACCACATTATGAGCATGCAGGCAGAACGCCTGTGGCTGTTCTTTCCCGCTGTAGAGCTTTTCCCCATCTAGCAGTTGTTATTTGTGTTGTTGCGTTCCTCGCAGCGATTTCATCGGCCCACTCTCTTCCGGCAACTTCCTGGCATGGTGTGCTGCGCGATTCGGCGGGGAATCCTATCAGCAAAGCGACTGTAAAGCTGCGTGCGACGACTGGAATCCTTGAGTTTACGGCCACAAGTTCGGCAAGTGGAGAGTTTTCGTTTGCGGAAATCGCAGCCGGATCCTACGAAATTTCAGTAAACTCCGCCGGCCAGACTTGGAAAGCAGCCAATCCTCTCGTCCTACAAGAAGGAGCCGCGCTGACCTCCGGACTCGCACTTTCCAAACAAGGGCAGACAGTTCTCCTTCTGACGACGGGAGCAGGAACTTCTCAGCAAGCAACGGGCGGTGAGCACCTCTCCAGCGGAGAAGTTTCGAGCTTGCCTCTGAATGAGCGCGACTTCAGCAAGCTGCTCCTTCTTGCAGCAGGGACCATGACCGATACCAATGGCGCCGCGAATTTCACGCAACAGTTTGCCGTGAATGGCCAGCGCGGTTCCGCTTCGGTCTTCGCCATGGATGGCGCCGATACTACTGACCCCGAACTCGGCGGAGCCACATTTTCCAACTTTAACGTGGACGCCATTCAAGAAGTGCAATCGAGCTCCGGAGTGATGCCCGCGGAGATCGGCCACGGAGCCGCAGGCTTCAACAACGTCATCACCAAGTCCGGCACGAACGACGCGCATGGCAGCGTCTTTGAATTTGTCCGCAACGCCGCATTCGACGCGCGGAATTTTTTCGATCACCAGAGCGTGGTCCAACCAGGGCGCATCCCGCCTTTTGTTCGCAACGAATTTGGTGTAACCAACGGCGGGCCATTGGTTCTTCCAAAAGTTTACGACGGCCGCGGCAAAACCTTTTATTTTGCCGAATATCAAGGATTCCGCCAAGTGCTTGGAACAACGCAGGTATTCCCCGTCCCCACAACGGCGGAACGACAAGGAATCGATACCACGACTTTTCCAGGCGATACGCTAGTCGTTCCTGTTAATCCGGCCATCGCGGGCGTCCTGGCGGGCTATCCGTTGCCCAACGAGCCCCAGGGGCCCTACGGCGCTCGCACGTACGCAATCTCATCCAAAGTAGCGACGGATACGGATCAGTTCTCTGTGCGCATCGATCATCGCCTTTCGGACAAAGCCTCCCTTTTCGGCCGCTTCAGCTTGAACCAGGTAAGCGGCCCAACGACTAATCCTGATCAGACAGCCATCGATCCCAGTTTCGGCGTCAACTTTTTTGATCATCAACGAAGTGCGGCACTCAGGTATACCCGAACAATGTTTCCACACCTGGCCTTCGTGACGTCGCTTGGTTACATTCGAAGCACTCCATTCTTCCCAACCACGAATCACACGCAGCCAGCAATCACCTTCGCGGATGGTCTCTACGAGAACTTCAATTCCGCAGACGGTTCCATTTTTGGCTCCTACGGAAACCTCTACCAGCTGAAGCAGGACATGACATACACGCATGGCTCCCACAGTTTCAAATGGGGAGCCGAACTGCGCTTTAACCGGGACGTCACGATTTTCGGCCTAAACCCGAACGGCATCTATACGTTTGGAGGAGGGCCGGCTTATTCGCCCGTGTTTATTCCTTCGGTGAGCGGACAACACGACATCCAGCCCGGCCAACTGTTGCCCGATTCGCTTACGGGATTGTTGACGGCGACGCCCTTCTCCTACTCGATCACCGCAGCGGCAAGTGTGACCCCGGTCGGAGACAAGTTTGACGAAGCTGGCGTCCGGCGCGAGGCTTACAACCTCTATTTTCAAGACTCGTGGAAAGTGAACTCCCGGCTCAGCATCAATTATGGGTTGCGGTATGAGCTGAACAGCCGCATCAAAGAGGCCAAGCATCGCACATCTATCGCCTACCCCGTTGACGCCACCGGCAATCCGACCTCTTTTTATGCTCCAGGCGCCTCGCAAGTTTTCCTTTACAACCCGCAGCCGGTCTACCCGCTGGATCTGAACGGCTGGGGACCGCGCGTTTCGATCGATTACGCCGTGAGCAAACATACGACTCTTCATGCCGGTGGAGCGATCACGACGATTCTCCCGAACCTGTGGCTTGAAAATTATGTCACCGGAAGCTTTCCCCTCATTTTCCAGCCGCTCATCACCGCGTTGCCGGATGTTCCGGTGCCATTTCAGAATGCCGTCGTGCCGGAGATTCTTCCCACCGTCTATACCACGCAGGGTCAACCACTCTTCGCCTCGGGAAGCGCTAACCTTCCGGCGAACATTCCGATCGATCTGCAGAGATTTCAGGACGACCTTGCAGCAACTACGCCCGGGCACCAGGTGCAATTGTTTTCTGTTCCCGTGATCAGCAGGCATTTTCGTAATGGATACATCGGAACGTTTACGGCGGGAGTCGATCATGATTTCGGAAGCGTGAAGGTTTCCGCCGCTTATGTAGGAACAGTGGGAGTCGATCTTGCAAGCGTGGAGTCGCCCAACGGCTACGGCGGCGCTGACCCTGCGTTTGCGCCGTTCACGCAGTTCAATGCCCAGGGACGCGCGATTGGCGGATTCGGGCCGGAAACGGTGATGAATCCCACCGCTCATTCCACTTACCATTCGCTGCAAACTAGCGCGACGGAAAACTATTCGCGGATTGGCTTGAGCTTCCAGGCCAGCTACACCTTTTCTAAATCCATCGACAACACCAGCGCTGTGCCTGGCGGAATTTCGGGAATGTCGGGCGTAACGTTACAAACGTTGCCGCAAAATCCTCTGGATCCGAGCGCCGAAAGGGGACCTTCGACTTTCGACGTGACACATGTTTTCACGATCAGCTTGTTTCAGTCGCTGCCGTTTGATCGCGTGAGTTTTCTTCAGCCGCTGGGAAGCAGGGTTACAAAAGGCTGGCAGTTTCTGAATATCACGACCTTGACGACCGGGCCGCCATTCACAGTTTATTCCGGAATCCAGCAAACAGGTGTGGGAGCCGGAGGGACGGATCGCCCGGACTTGGTTGCGATGCCTAACCTCTCGACGAGCCGCCCTATTCGGGAAGATTATTTTGGGCGCGGCGCAAACAACAGCTCATTCTTTTTTATTCCAATCAATGTCCCCGGCGGAACAGGCCCCAATCAGGGGGTCTTTGGCACCCTGGGCCGCAATACTTTCCGTGGTCCCGGTTTTCACAACTTCGACATGGCCCTGATCAAGGACACCCCGTTTGGGAAAAGAGGCAACCGCGAACTGGGAATGCTCGAGTTTCGCGCGGAATTTTTCAACATATTTAACATTGCGAATTTCGGCTTGCCCTCGAACACCGTGCTTGGCAGCGGGTTCGGCGTCATCAGCCACACCGCCGGATCCTCCCGGCAAATCCAGTTCTCGCTGAAACTGATTTACTGAAGAATGTGGAGCGCAAACAACCCAGTTTCGAAGCCTACTCGCGAAGCGTTCAGCTTTCTTTTTCGCTTCCACCTTTAGCCATTTCGCGTTATCAAGTGTTTGGCGATTCTCTGGCTTCCAGGATGATTGTCCCATTGAGGAGCAGGTATGAAACGCAGTATTCGCGACGTAGTGGACCTCTATAACCCGCACGACCCGCTGGAAGAGGCTTGGACAATTCCCGCGCCGTGGTATTTCGATGAACGTATCGCGGAGCTCGAGCGCGCGAGCGTTTTCAGTGCGACGTGGCAGGTTGTGGGCCGCACGGATCAAGTCCGCGAAAACGGGCAATTCTTCACGTCAGAGTTGGTGGGGGAACCGCTCGTCGTTGCGCGCGGAGAAGATGGCCAGCTGCGATCCTTTTACAATGTGTGCCGCCATCACGCCGCCGCTGTCGTCACCGAAGCGCAAGGGTGCGCAAAACAGTTCCGCTGCCCATACCACGGCTGGACTTATGGAATCGACGGCGCGCTGAAAGGAATGGTCGAGTTTGACGGCGTCTGCAATTTCGACCGCGCAAAAAATGGTTTGGTGCCCATTCGCATGGACACTTGGGAGCATTTTGTTTTTGTAAACCTGGACGGTCGCGCTGCGCCGTTGCGCAATTTTTTGGGCATAGTGCCGGAACTTGTGGCGCCTCTCGATCTGGCAAAAAAACTGCATTTCTTCGACCGCCGCGTCTACACACTCAACTGCAACTGGAAGGTCTACGTCGACAACTATCTCGATGGCGGCTATCACGTCCCGCACGCTCACAAGGGTCTCAGCAGCGTCATCGAGTACACAAAATACACCATCGAGAATTTTGAGCGCGCTTGTTTGCAATCGAGCCCGCTTTCATCGGACTCCACCTCAGAGGCTGGTGTCGCCGCGACCAGACAGGGCCGCGCGTTTTATCTTTGGCAATATCCCAACTTCATGATTAACGCCTACGAAGGTGTGATGGACACGAATCTCGTGCTCCCGCTCGGCGTGAACCGCTGCGCCGTTGTCTTCGACTACTATTTCGCCGACACCAGCGCTGCCGCTGAAACGCGCCATAAAGAAAGCATCTCCGTCAGCGAACAGGTGCAAGATGAAGACATGGCCATCTGCGACGCCGTCCAGCGCGGACTCGGCTCGCGCGCTTACCTCGCAGGACGGCTGTCCGTGCGCCGCGAAGCCGGCGAGCACCTCTTCCATCGCCTGCTCCACGCCGATTTCACCAAGGCCCTGAGCCTGACCGCTGCAGCCGACTGACAGATACGATCGACGCCCGCTCCACTGCCAAAGCGGTTTACTCAAGAATTCGCGGTGTGAACGCCATACGATCGAATCCAATTCTCTCTTATAGCCGCTAAACGCAGGCGCATGAATTGACGCTCACCACAGCGTCGCCTATACTCTTACTTTGCGTTGCAGGCTAAGTTCTTCCTGTCTGGCCTCATCTGAATGCTTGGCTTTCCGCAAGTTACTGGGGCGCTTGCCGTCCAGACCAGCGAGAATTTTCACGAAGACCCAATGGTTGCCGCATCATTTATCTAGGAGAGGATTGTTCCATGGCCGAAGCAACTTGCCGCCGCGAACTGGACCTTGAGATTCCCGCGGAAGAAGTAACGAAAAAGATCGAGAGCGTGGCCAAGGAATTCGCCCGCGTCGCGCGCGTGCCGGGTTTCCGGCCGGGCAAAGCGCCAGTATCGCTCATCCGCCGTCGCTTTGCCGAGGACATCAAGGGCGAAGTCTTGCAATCGCTCGTTCCGGAACGCGTTGAAAAGGCCGTCTCGGAACAAAAGTTGACACCGGTTTCGCAGCCGCAAGTCGAAAAGTTGGACTTTGCCGAGGGCCAGCCGCTGAAGTTTCGCGCCGTCTTCGAAGTCCTGCCGGAATTCGAACTCGGGAATTACAAAGGTCTCGCGATCGAAATGCCCGCGATGGATATCACTGACGCCGACGTCACAAAAACTCTTGAAGAGATGCGCGAGCGCGCTGCAGCATTTGCGCCGGTCGAAGGCCGCTCCGTCGAAAACGGCGATTATGTGCAATTGAAGCTGATGGGAACCCCCGCGGGCGGCGGCGAGCCGCTGCAAGCCGATAGCGTCCTGTGCCATATCGGCGCCGAAGAGACCATGGAGCCCTTCAACGAAAACTTGCGCGGCGCGAATATCGGCGACCACAAGAGCTTCGAGGTCGCGTATCCTGCCGACTATCCCGATGCCAAGCTCGCCGGGAAGACGTACAACTACGCTGTCGATGTTCTGGGCATCAAGAACAAAAAGCTGCCGGAACTGAACGACGAATTTGCAAAAGACGTAAGCGACGCCGCCACGCTGGATGAGTTGAAAAAGAAAGTCTCAGAAAGCCTGGAACACCAGCGCGACCACCGCCAGAAGGAATTGCAAAGAGAGAAAGTCATTATCGAACTCGTGAAGTTGCACGAGTTTCCTGTACCTGAATCGCTGATCGAGCATCAAATGGATGTGCGATTGGAACGTGTGGTGCGCTCACTCGCGGCTCAGGGCGTCGATCCTCGCGCTGTAAACGTGGACTGGGTTACGCTGCGAAAGCGCCAGCTGGAACGCGCCACGGACGACGTGAAGGCCGAATTGATCATCGACCGCATCGCCACCGCGGAAAACATCGATGTGACCGAAGAAGAAGTCGATCACGAACTGGAGCACATGGCCAGCCATAGTGGCGAATCCGCAGAGGTTGCGCGCGCTCGTTTGACAAAGCAGGGTGCGCTCGATAGGATGAAAGCGAAGTTGCGGAGTGATAAAACTCTCGACTGGCTCGCGCAGAACGCACAGGTCAAAACCGTTGCGGCAGCAAGCGCCGCGGCGGCAGATGCAAAGTGAAACTTTCCGGCGGCTCAACCACTTAAATGAAAAATTTCGAAGAACCAGAGTATCGCGGCACAACGCTCGTTCCGATGGTGGTCGAACAGACCAGCCGCGGCGAACGCGCCTACGACATTTATTCCCGGCTGCTCAAAGAACATATCATTTTTATCGGCACGCCGATTGACGACCACGTTGCCAATCTGGCCACCGCACAGATGCTCTTTCTGCAAGCCGAAGATCCGGAAAAGGACATTCAGCTCTATATCAATTCGCCGGGCGGCTCGATCACGGCGGGCTTTGCGATTTATGACACCATGCAGTTCGTAAAGCCGGATGTCGTTACGACTTGTGTCGGCCAGGCAGCTTCGATCGCGGCAGTTCTTCTAGCTGGCGGTTCGCCGAAAAAGCGCTTCGCGCTGCCGCACGCGCGCATCCTGATTCACCAGCCGTGGATGTCCGGTCTCGGCGGCCAGGCCACCGACATCGACCTTCATGCGAAAGAGATTCTTCGCATGCGCATGGTCATCAATCAACTGCTTTCGCAGCACAGCGGCCAGCCCGTCGAAAAAATCGAGAAAGACGTCGAGCGGGATTTCATCATGAATCCCGAACAAGCCAAAGAATATGGCATGATCGACGAGATCATTTACAAGCATCGCTAACGGGCGGATGCCGTAGGGGACGGCGCGGTTACAGCTAGTTCTTAAAAGTTAGTAGCGATTCGAGTTTCTCTTTGGCTCCGGGGATAAATCGGCCTAGAATAAGGGGTAGAGACTCCGTCGAAGCCCAGCGGAGACGAGGCCTTCACACCAGTGAAAAAATTCAACCCAGACGAGCCGCTGCGCTGTTCCTTTTGCCACAAGACTCAGGAACAGGTCGAAAAGTTGATCAGCTCTCCCTCGGACTATCCGCGCGCTTACATCTGCAACGAATGCGTCGGCGTTTGCCAGACCATTCTTGAGGATGAAAAGCGCGAACAGGCCGCCGCGCCCGCTCGCAGGCTGCCGCGTCCGCCGGAGATCAAGCAATTTCTCGATGGCTACGTCATTGGGCAGGACCGCACGAAAAAGAAACTCGCTGTCGCCGTCTACAATCATTACAAGCGCATCTTCTTGAACAAGCAGCCGGGCGACGTCGAACTGAGCAAGTCCAACATTCTTTTGATTGGGCCCACCGGCACTGGCAAGACGCTTCTGGCGCAGACGCTTTCGCGCATGCTGGACGTTCCGTTCGCGATCGTTGATGCGACGACGCTGACCGAAGCCGGCTATGTCGGCGAAGACGTCGAGAACATTATTTTGAAGCTGCTGCAGGCCGCCGACGGAGACGTCCAGAAGGCCCAGCAAGGCATCATCTATATTGACGAAATCGACAAGATTGCCAAGAAGGACGAAAATCCCTCGATCACGCGCGATGTGAGCGGCGAGGGCGTGCAACAAGCGCTGCTGAAGATTCTTGAGGGCACCATCGCCAACGTGCCGCCGCAAGGCGGCCGCAAACACCCGCACCAGGAATTCACCCCGGTGGACACCACGAATATCTTGTTCGTGTGCGGAGGCGCTTTTGTTGGCCTCGAAAAAATTATCGAGAAACGTGCTGGGCGTCATTCGCTCGGTTTTCATACTGACGCCGCGCCATCGACACCAAGCCGCCGCAACACCGAACTGCTCGAGCAAGTGCAGCCCGGCGACCTGATTCGCTATGGCCTGATTCCTGAGTTCGTCGGCCGTTTGCCCGTCGCCGGCGTGATGAACGATTTGGACAAAAATGTTCTCGTGCGCATCCTGACGGAACCGAAGAATGCTTTGCTCAAGCAGTACCAGCGCCTCTTCGAATTCGAAAATGTCCGCCTGCGTTTCACGGATGACGCCCTCGACACCGTCGCCGAGCTCGCCATGCAGCGCAAAGTCGGCGCGCGCGGCTTGCGTATGATTCTCGAAGACCTCATGCTAGAACTCATGTATCACCTCCCGATGCAGCGCAAGGTGCGCGACTTTGTCGTCACCGCGGAAATGGTCCGCAGCCGGGAAATTAACTGGAGTTTGCTCGAAAAGGCCGGATAGGCCGCTTTTGGGATTTCGAACGATTTTCAGGGGCCCTAATGTTCAACCGCGAAAAACAGGATTTGAAGCGCGTACCTATGATGCCGGTGCGCGACATGGTCATCTTTCCGCAACAGATGACGCCCTTCATTGTCGGCCGTGAAGCCAGCGTTCGTGCGCTCGAAGAGGCGCTAGCCGGCGACAAAAAGATTTTTCTGTCCACTCAGCACGACGCTTCGGTCGATGACCCGAAACCCGAAGAAATCTACGCCGTTGGCACGCTCGCGAACATCGTCCAGAGCGTCAAGCTGCCCGACGGCAATATCAAAGTATTGGTCGAGGGCGTCGAGCGGGCTCGCGCTCTTTCGATCACCTCGGAAGAGGGCTTCTTCCGCGCAACCGTCCGCTTGCTGAACGCGCGCGTTGAGCCGTCTCCGCAGGTTGATCAGACCGTGCAGAAAGTCACCGGCCTCTACGAACAGTTCATTAAGCTCTCGCAAAGCCTGAATTACGACACGATGATCGCGGCCGCTCGTGGAGATGACCCGGCGCGCCTTTCCGATACGATCGCTGCTAACCTCCAGCTTCCTGTCGATGAAAAACAGGACTTGCTCGAAACAGTCGATCCTATCGAACGCCTCAATCGCATCGGCGACATCCTTGAAATCGAACTCGAAAAGCTCAACGTCGACCGCAACATCAATACCCGCGTGAAACGCCAGATGGAGCGCGCGCAAAAAGAGTACTACCTCAACGAGAAGCTCAAAGCCATCCAGAAGGAACTCGGCCGCGGCGAAAAGAGCGAGATCGACGAGCTCAAGAAGAAAATCGATGCTGCTGGAATGAGCAAGGAAGTTCACGAAAAAGCAATTCAGGAGCTGAAGCGTCTCGAATTGATGCCGCCCATGTCGGCGGAATCCACCGTCAGCCGGAATTATCTCGATTGGCTTCTCGCTGTGCCCTGGAAAAAGAAGTCCAAGGAAATTCGCGATATCCTGGCCGCGGAAAAAATCCTAAACGAAGAACACTACGGCCTCGAAAAAATCAAAGAGCGCATTCTGGAATTCCTGGCCGTCCGCCAGCTCGTGAAGAATCCCAAAGGCTCGATCCTTTGCTTCGTTGGGCCTCCGGGTGTTGGCAAAACTTCCCTGGCCATGTCCATCGGCCATGCCACCGGCCGGAAGTTTGTCCGCGTGTCGCTCGGCGGCGTCCGCGACGAAGCCGAAATTCGCGGCCATCGTCGCACCTACATCGGCGCTCTGCCCGGTCAGATCATCCAAATGATGAAAAAGGCCGCCACGGTGAATCCGATATTCGTGCTCGACGAAGTGGACAAAATGTCCACGGATTTTCGCGGCGACCCTTCCGCGGCGCTGATGGAAGTGCTCGACCCCGAATTGAATCACAGTTTCACGGACCACTATCTTGATGTCGAATACGACCTCTCGAAAGTGATGTTCGTCTGCACCGCCAACGTGATGCACACGATTCCCCAGCCGTTGCAGGACCGCATGGAAATCTTACGGCTTCCCGGCTACACCGAGCAGGAAAAGCTGGAAATCGCCAAGCGCTTTCTGGTGAAGCGCGCGCGCGAAGCTACAGGCCTCAACGAGCAAAATCTCAAGCTAACAGACGAAGGCCTTCTGCACATCATCCGGCACTATACGCATGAAGCCGGCGTCCGCAACCTCGAGCGCGAAATCCAGAACATTGCCCGAAAGATGGCGCGCAAGGTCGTCACCGAAGGTGC
>DATDHE010000516.1:0-6043 GCA_036521695.1 Candidatus Acidiferrum sp.
ACGGCATCGGGAATCAAGAGAGGTTCATAGCTCAGCGAGCGGCAATCGAGCATCAGTGCATGGTCCTCTTGCCCGTGCAACGAAACGAACTGGTCCATGATCCCGACACGCGCACCGACAAATTCATTTTCTGCTCTTTGGCAGAGCTGCGCCAACTGCACGTGGTCCGGAGTCCATCCAGACTGATCGGCGAGAGCCAGGGCCGTCGCGACCTCAATTGCAGCCGAAGAACTAAGCCCCGCACCCATGGGGACTTCGCTTTCGATAAGAAGATTCGCGCCGCGAAGTTTGAATCCGGCCTGCTCGAGTTGCAGCGCCACGCCGACGGGATAGTCGCTCCACGTTTTGGAGGGCTGATGAGCGGCAGAATCCAAATCCGCTTCTGACGCCGCCGAGAACTCCTCGGAGTAAATCTTGAGCTTGCGGTCTTCTCTAGAGCCGACAGCGACCCAACAATAAAACTCGATGGCCGCGGGCATGGCAAATCCGTCGTTGTAATCGGTGTGTTCCCCGATCAGGTTGACGCGTCCTGGGGCGCGATACACGTGCGGGTCCGCGCCAAATCGCGCGCGAAACCTCTGAACAATGGTCGACCGTCGTGTCATCAATTCTTATCTAAACCAAAACCAACTGAACCTGTAACGCAAGTCTCATGCTTCTTTTCTTATCCAGCACTCCAATCCGCCCCGCATCTTTCGAATTGGCTTTACAAAGTTGGGAGGGTACATGAGGTCGCAGTTCGCCGCAAGCGCTTGTCGGTGGGGATTCGTTGCAGGCGACTAATGCAGGGGATAGAATGACGGGAAGTGTGGAAGACAATTGTTATCTTGCGCGCTGTGAAAAGCATTTGGTATCGATGATGAAATGGTGGCATTGAGTGCGGCGCTCATGCGGAAAAACCCTGAATCGAATCGGAACTGCCCTTGGCGTGGTGATCGTCGCGCTGATAAGTTTTTCAGGCGCGGTAGCTTTCGAGCAGGACCCACTCCCTCAATACTCCGGCGCCGCCATTGTGCAGGGTACGATTCGGGATATCGCTGGCAAGCCCGTGGCCGCTGCGACTGTGCTTCTTGAAGAAAAAGGCGATTCAACCAAAGTCGAGACGAAAACGAATGCGGCCGGGGCTTTTGTGCTTTCCGCAGGGCACCCCGGAACGTATACCGTGCGGGTGGAAAAATCAGGTTGGCGCGACGCACTCATAGACTCGCTGGTTTTGTCGCTGGGGGACAAAAAGCATGTGGATTTGGTACTCCTGAAGCCGCAGTCGACGAATCCCTATTCTTCCGCGTCATCGCCATCCGCGCCGGGCGCGATGGAATTCAGTGACGAACCGAATTTTACCGTCGCTGGTGTTACCGACTGGAGCAATCTTGGCTTGCATGGATCCGCGGCTAGTTCGAAAACCAGCGAATCACTCGCCAAGGAAACACTCACGCTGAAATCCACCGAGCCGGAGAAAGCGTCTTCCGGGAGTTCCGGCAAACAGTATGAGACGGCCCTGGCCGATAGAGCCAAGGGCGACTTTGCGGGAGCTCGTGAACAAGTCCGGAAAGCGCTTGCAATCACAGACGATGCAGAAGGACATCGTCTGTTGGGCGAGTTTGATGAGCGACTAAGTGATCCTCTGGATGCGGTGCGCGAGTATGAAAAGGCTGCTCGCATGGATCCGAGTGAGCAGAACTATTTCGAATGGGGGACTGAGTTGCTTCTCCATAAAGCGGCGGAGCCGGCGGTGGAGGTTTTTAGCAAAGGATCGAGGACGCATCCTAATTCAGCGAGAATGCTGACGGGGCTTGGCGCGGCTCTCTACTCCAGTGGTTCTTGGGAGGAGGCAGCCCGCCGCCTTTGCGAGGCGTCTGATATGAGCCCCACCGACCCGGCACCGTATCTTTTCCTTGGCAAGATCGAAAAGACGACTCCGGCGCCGCTCCCATGCAGCGAGCAGAAGCTGGCTCAGTTTGCGCAACAGCAGCCCGGGAATGCGCTGGCCAATTACTACTACGCGATCAGCATTTGGAAACGCGAAAAAGGATCCGAAAATTCGCCGGGCATGAAACATGCTGAAACGCTTCTCGAAAAATCCGTGACCATCGATCCCAAGCTCGATGAAGGTTATCTTCAACTTGGAATTGTGTGTTTCACACGCGGCGATTTTGAGCAGGCCATTCGTGATTACAAGAAGGCGATTGAAGTAAACCCGCTACTTGGCGAAGCGCACCGCCAACTGGGCCTGGCTTATCAACGAACGGGTGAGAAAACGAAGGCGCTAGAAGAATTTCAAGCGTATGAACAGGCCGAAAAAACACAGGCTGCCGAAAGCGAGCGGCAACGGCGTGAACTTCGGCAATTCTTGATTATTCTGAAGGACCAGCCAGAAGCCGTTCCCCAGCGCTAAAAGCTAGGGGCTAGCTATTTTTTGGCTATTTGGTTTTGGGTTTGACAGCCGCGACGATCCCGCTGCCTTCACGAATAGTAAGAATCTGGTTGGCACTCACATCCATGAATTTTTCCAGCTTCTGAGTAGTCGGCCATTTCACTTCGATGAGATCCACCTTCTGGGCTTTCCCGAGGCCGAAGTGCAGGCGCAAATCGCTCTGTGACATGACGCTGGTTCCGCTGTGAACTTCATCCATTTGGGCATGCTTGCCCGTCACTACGCGAACGCGCGCGCCAATGGCCGTGCGATTGCACGTTGTCCCGATCATTTTTATTTTGATCCAATTCTGCTTGTTGCCGCCGTCGTTGCGAAGCAGGGAAGGCAAATCGTTCATATTTAAGATCACGACGTCGATGTCGCCATCGTTGTCGTAATCGCCGAAGGCAGCGCCGCGACTCGAGAAATGTTCGCTGATGCCGGTGCCCATCTCGGACGAAACGTCCTTGAATCGCCCATCGCCGAGGTTTTTGTAGACCAGACGCGGATTCTTGAAAGTCTGGCCGGTGTCGTGGCCTTCAATCTCCGGGTAAACGTGTCCATTGACCTGAAGAAGATCCTGCCAGCCATCGTTGTCATAGTCGAGGAACCCGCAGCCCCAGGCGACGTACTGATTGTTGACGCCGATTCCGGAGGCGAACGTAACATCGTTGAAGGTACCATCTCCGTTGTTGTGGTATAGGTTGCAGGTGTCGTCGGCAAAATTCGTTTTGAAAATATCGAACCATCCGTCGCAGTCGTAATCGGCCACGCCTATGCCCATCCCTGCTTGCTCATGGCCATTTTCGCTATACGCGCAGCCGGCGATCACCGCGACGTCGGTGAACGTGCCGTCGTGATTGTTGCGAAAAAGAATGCTGGGCTGCGAATCGACGGCGACATAAATATCCGGCCAGCCATCATTGTCGAAATCGTAGGAAACGGGCGTGATGGAATAACGCGGGCCTGGCTTTAGGATGCCGGACTTCTCCGAGACGTCAGTAAAAGTTCCGTCGCCGTTGTTGTGATACAGGAGGTTGGTGTCTCCGGGAAGACCGCGCGGGCCGCACATCGTGGGAATGCCTTTCCACTGGCAAACGGGAGGCTCCGTCGGCGACGGAGTTTTTTCCGGATCGAGTTTGATGTAATGGCAGACGAAGAGATCGAGGCGTCCATCGCGGTCATAGTCGAGCCAGGTGCACCCGGAACCCCAGCGGACCTGTTCGTCGTAAACGCCGGCTTTGCGCGTGACATCGGTAAACGTCCCATCTCCGTTGTTGTGAAACAGAAGGTTGTGTCCCCAGAAACAGCAGAAGAGATCGTCCCAGCCGTCGTTGTCGTAATCGCCGACGCAGACGCCGGTCTGCCAACCGGTGCGTGCCAGGCCCGATTTTTCCGTGACATCGGTGAAAGTTCCGTCGCGATTATTTTTGTACAAATGAGAGGTGGGAACTTTCCCAGGCGGCCAGTTGGTATTGAAGCGCGTTCCGTTCGTTAAATAAATATCGAGCCAGCCGTCATGGTCGTAATCGAAAAAAGCCAATCCACTGCCTTTGGCTTCAATAATGTATTTTTTCTGATCGACGCCGCCCCAGACGTTTGGGGAATTCAGACCAGCTTCCTTGGCCACGTCGACGAATACAACTGGCGAAGCCGATGGTGATGGGGAGCTGTCCGGTTTCGGCGTTTGAGGAATTGGTTCAGCCGCAGCGTCAAGGAGCAGAGAGCGTTTCCATTTCCAGAGAGGGCTTACAAGCGCGTCCAACAACGCGCTGCCCAAAAGAACCGAAGAAGAACCGAGGAAACGGCGCCGGTGGGGATTCTTCATCGACTCATTGCCTTTGGCGCTATTTTGGGGAACGAGTGCGGCACGATGCCTGTGCCTTCTTTTACCGCGATGATTCGATCGACGGGAAGATTCGTCAGCTTGTCCACCTGCCCGCTAGGCCAAGTAATTTCCAAAGATTCAATCTTCGTGCGTTTGCCGAGTCCAAAAAAAATCCTTGAGTCGTTCGCCGACATATAGCTCATGCCGCCTTTGGATTGCTCGACGTGTACGAATCCCTCTGAGGTGAGCTTGAGCGAAGCGCCAATACCATCGCGATTCGAACGCGTGCCAATGAGCAGAACTTCCAGCCAGTGATTTTGGTTGCCGCCATCGTTGCGGAGGAGTTCGGGATAATCGCCGCGTACGTTGATCGCGATGTCGATGTCGCCGTCGTTGTCGAAGTCGGCGGTAGCGAGGCCCCGTCCGGCGATGGGTCGGGAGAAGTCAGGACCGAATGTGCTCTCGGAAACTTTTTCGAACTGGCCCTTTCCCAAATTGTGAAACATGAGCAAGGGCTCTTTGTAACTGACTTCACCGTGATACAGCGCAACGTTGTCCAGCATGGCGCCGTTCAATTGCACGATATCGTTCCAGCCGTCGTTGTCGTAGTCGAGGAACTTCATGGATACGCCGCTCAGGTGGATGGCTTTGTTGCCGATGCCGGAGCGATACGTGTAGTCGTCGAACGTTCCATCATGATTGTTGTGGTAGAGACGATTCAATTCGAAATCGAGGTGCGTGATGTAAACGTCCAGCCAGCCGTCGCCGTCCACGTCCGCGGCATCGATGCCCATGCCGGCTTCGTAACGCCCGTCCTCGCTGGCCGCCAAACCGGAAACGAGCGAGACATCCTGAAAGGTTCCGTCGTGCTTATTGAGAAATAGAAAATTAGGCCATGTGTCGTTGGCGATGGCAATGTCTGGCCAGCCGTCGCCGTTGAAATCCGCGAGGACCACTCCCATGCCTTTCGATTCGGGTTTGCCGACGCCGGATGCATCGCTCACGTCGGTGAAAGTGCCATCGTGATTGTTGTGATAGAGCTTGGTTTTCTGCCCCTTGTAGTTGTTCGGATTGCAGTACGAACGGTAACCGGGGCGGCGCTCGCCACACCACAGATTCGTTTTCGGCGTCCATTCAATGTAATTGGTGACAACCAGATCGAGCCAGCCGTCCTTGTCATAATCAAACCATCCTGCGCTGGTGGACCATCCGCCTTCGTCTGCTACGCCGGCTTTTGCGGTGACGTCCGTAAAAGTTCCGTCGCCATTGTTGTGGTAGAGAATCGCGCGGCCATAGCCGGTGACGTAGATATCGGGATAGCCGTCATTGTCGTAATCTCCGACGGCGACGCCTTGCCCGTAATGTCCCGTGCCGCCGAGGCCAGCTTTCTCTGTGACGTCAGTAAAGGTGCCGTCGCCATTGTTGCGGTAGAGCGCGGAACGCAGCGGATGTGCAGGTTTGTAAGCATCCGTTTCACCGGATTGCACGAAAAAGAGATCCATCAAGCCGTCCTGGTTGTAGTCAAGCCAAGCGACGCCGGTGCCCATGGTCTCCAAATAATATTTTTCTTCCGTTTGCGTGGAGTCTTGCAGAAAAGTGATTCCGGCCTCTTTTCGGACGTCGGTGTAGCGGACGGTTATGCGAGAGTCCTGCGAATTCGTATTTGGAGTTTGCCCCGCGAGAGCCTTTTGATGGAAGATCACGCCAACTGCTGCGCTCAACGCCAGGATGGCGCCGCACATGCTCACAAGAAACCGTCGCCTGTGTGTCTCCGGTTTTTTCCCCATTCCAAGGTTATCTCG
>DATDHE010000517.1:0-12902 GCA_036521695.1 Candidatus Acidiferrum sp.
CGGCGTAGAGAGCAGATCTAACCGATTGCGTCATTTCAGCGGAACAGGGTAAGCCCGTAGCGCTCCTCGCAAGGGGAAAGTCCATCGCAAGATGGCACCGATGGCGATGCGGGTAACGGAAATGGGAGCAAGCGAAGGCTGTCCTGTAATCGGGCAGATCGATTGCGACCTGTAAAGCTGTTGATTGTGATTGTCCCTCGGAAGAAGTTCTCTTCCGTTCGGACCTCGTCTCCCATGACGAGTACCCTAGGAGTCCTAGCGGGAAGGCAACGACCTGTTATGTAGCACTCTGACAATGAATCCCGCAACCGAAAGGTTGGCACTGGAACCGCGAGGCAACGGTGCATCTGGGAGCATCGATCCGGATCGGGGCTAGGGTTGGTAGCACGGTGAGCAGATGCAAACTCTCGCAAGCGTCGTTACCCGAAGGGAGCGGAAGATGCTCGGCGCTCTTTTTGCAGTGGGCACGGAGGGTTCTATCTCCTCCGTCATGGGCAATACAACACTGCCGGCGTACAGAGGGCGCCTAAACTACCTGACATGTCAATCAGCGGAACAGAGTAAACCCGTATCGTTCCCCACAAACGTGGGGTAGGAAGCCGTGAGGCGGACAATGGCGATGTGGGTATGGGAGCGCGAAAGGAAGCGAATGCTGCGCGGTAATAGCGCAGATAGAGGTTGCGTCGCCTGTTGGGGACAACATCACGTCGCCGGAAACGGAGCTGACTTTTCGCCGGTGCTCGCACTCGAGACCGTTTATGGAACCGATGCAGGAAGCAAAGCAAATGACGACGGCGCAAGCCGTTGGTGCGGCTTCCCACACGCCTGGTGAATTTTCCATCGCCGTGCGAATCGGCTGTAAGCCCGTATCGAGTAGGTCTTAATTGCACTTGAATAAGACCGCGTCCTCGTTCGTTAAGGAGGCGTTGTTGAGTGCTCGAGCCGTGTAACGCGAAAGTGTTACGCACGGTTCTTAGAGGGCTGGGCGCGAGTAATCGCGCCTGGCTACTCGGCGGTTGCGTCGCCAGGTTGGGACAAGATCACCTCGCCGGAAACGGAGCTGACTTCCTGTTGGTGCTCAGCTCGAGAACTCTTGAGGAACCGATGCAGGAAGCAAAGCAAATGACGATGGCGTAAGCCAGTGGGTCAACTGCGCCTCTGCGCCGAGTCAGCGTATCGCGCTTGGATGCAGTTAGGGCATCCTCCGGAAGCGTTCCTGGCGGGTCAGCCGCTTCTTAAGATGGCCCGCCGGAGCGCCTTCGCGCACCGAAGACAAGCCTACGCTACTGTGGCCGTCCGAAAGTGGGGAGTGGGTCTTCGTGGATTTCAAAGTTTTCCGGGGGAGTGACGCCGAGCAGATAGCGGACGAAGTAATCCCAGCGGCGGCGGACCAGATAAAGATTGCTGCCTTCGCCGTGATACATATTCGGAATGATGAGCATGTCAAAGTCCTTGTTGGCTTTCATGAGGGCGTCGGCGAAACGCATGGTTTCGACCACGTGGACATTATCGTCGATATCGCCGTGGACGAGTAAGAGGTGGCCTTTGAGATTGCCGGCGAGAGTGACGTTGGATTGTTCTTCGTAGTCCTTGCCGACGGGATAGCCCTGGTAAAGTTCGTTCCACCAAGCCTTGTCGAGGCGGGCGTCGTGGTCGCCGGAAATGGAGACGCAAACTTTGTAGAAGTCGGGAAACACGAGGGTCGCGTGGGCGGCGCCGTAACCGCCAGCGGAAGTTCCGTAGATGCCGACGCGCGAGAGGTCCATATAGGGTAATTTGGCGGCCATTTGCTTGATCATGGCGACATGATCCTCGAACGCGCCGCCGAGATTGTGGTAGGAGAATTCGTGGAAAGCACGCGAGCGCCCGGTGGTGCCGCGGCCATCAACCATCACCATGATGAAACCTAGCTCGGCCATGGACTGGAGTCCGCGAATGGGTTGCGCAAAGGTTTTGGGGACGAAGAAGCCTTGCGGCCCAGTGTAGACCATCTCGATGACGGGATATTTCTTGGAAGGATCGAAATTGGATGGACTCCAGATGAGGCCGTAGAGGTCGGTCGTGCCGTCGCTGGCTTTGCCTTGGAAGGCTTCGGGGAATTTCAAGTCGGATTTTTGAAGTTCGCTGACATCCGACTGCTCCAGGACGCGGATTTGCGAGCCGTCCTTTGCGCTGCGCAAAAAAGCATGGGCGGGCAAATCGGGGCGTGAGGCGTTGTCGACAAAATACAGATGGTCGGGGGAAATGCTGACGTTGTGATTGGCGTTTTCCGGACTTATCAGAGTCAAGTTCTTGCCGTCGAGAGCTATGCTGTAAAGGTGAGTTTGGTAGGGATCTTCATTCTTTTCGCGGCCGCCGGCAGTGAAGAACACGCGCCGAGATTTTTCGTCGACATCGAGGAGCTGGCGAACGATCCATGGGCCCTGGGTGAGCTGTGCTTTTTGGGCGCCCGATTTGGCGTCGTAGAGGTAGAGATGGTTCCAGCCATCGCGTTCCGAAGTCCAGAGGACTTCGTTCGTCTCCTTGATGATGTGCGAGTAGGTTTCGCCAGGGTCGACGTATTTTTCGGATTGTTCGCGCATGACGACTCTTTGTTCGCCGGTTTCGGCATCCACGACGCGAAGCTCGATGTACTTTATGCCCCGGCCGTGGACTTCATATTGAAAGCTGTTGTTGTCGGTGAACCACTCGAAACCAGGACCGCCTTGGAATTGCATTTCGATGGGAGGAGTTTTGACGTCGATGCGGGCACCGGTGTGCACGTCGAAGATGATGGGCGCGGCGGTCGGGAGAACTTCGCCAGGGAGAGGATAGACGACAGAGAAAGCGCGCGGGCGGAGCTGGCCAGGCGGAACGAATTGAAGATTAGTGAAACGGCCGGCGGTGCGGGTGTCCATGCGATAGGTGACGAGTTTGGACGAGTCCTCGGACCAGAAAACGGCGGGGCGCTGGCGGATGTCGTCGGTGCCTTGCGCGACCATGGGACGAAGGCCGGAGATGGGAGTGGCGTAGCTCCAGCCGCGTTCGCCGTCGTGAGTGAGCTGCGAGACCGTGCCGGTGGGAATGTAACGGAGATAAAGGTTGTAGTCCTTGATGAAGGCGATCCAGTTTTTATCAGGCGAGAGATTTTCGTATTGGCCGATTTCGGCGGCGCGCTCGGGTTTGCACTTGTACGTGTCGAGGTCGCAGCGCCAGTCGCTTGATTCGATTTGGAAGTGAAGGGATTTGAGGTCGTCGGAGAAGTCGATGGTGTCGAAGGGAAGTTCGGTGGATTTGTATTCGCGTTTGGTGGCATCGGAGAGAGCTTTTGCGAGGCGGTCGTGATCGAACGCGGATTTGGCGCTGTTTTGTGCGGGATCGACGAAGATGAATTCCGACGCGGTCATGCCAGCTTTGCGATACCAGAAGCGATTGGTTTTGGCGATCCAGTGCGGCGTGACTTCGGCGATATAAATGCGGTGGCGAAGGTTGCCAGAGAGAAACTGACTGGCGCGCTGATAGTCTTCGCGCGTGCCTTGGGCGTTGGCGAAGAGCGGGGCGCAGCATGGAGCGAGAAAGACGAACACCGACAGTCTGAATCGCGATGCCATAGCTTTTTACCCTCCAAGAAGAGACGGCAGGAGGATTGTAGTTCCTCCTTCCAGGGTTCAGTTTACTCAAGGTAAAGTTACAGGTTGTATAAAATATATGATACACAATGTCAAGAACTCTCTTGCGAGGATCGGCACGCGGCTCTTTAATCTAGGTCAGACCGCTTGTAGAGCAAGAAGGCTTCTTCGGCCAAAGAATATACGTATATTGTATGCATGACACGGAAGGCTCAGCGGGTGGAAGATTCTCGAAAGGGGTCTCAACTGGTGCACTCTTGGTGCACTTTAACCTGTGAATGAAGCTCTCCGAATGCAAATGAGAGCACTGTAAATTACTGAAAACACTTGAAAATCAGCGAGTGCAAACAGGGCAGGTGGGTTTAGCAAAGCGCCGCCTTCAGCCGCTCTGCCACCTCTCCGCCGCTTGTGGGTAGAATCTTCTCAGAACCAACAGCTACTTCAGAGAAGCCCACCCGACTAGTCACGAAAGTAGAGCATCAATCGCAGTTCAGATAGAGGGGCAAAATGCCACGAAAGCTACGGCTTACCGTTAACAAAATGCGCGGTGGTACGTCATAGGGGGGTAGGTCGGTTTGTCGCGAGGGTATTGAGGAACTCTTTAGAGGAGTTCTTTCCTTTGGGCTGTTTTGAATCTAGAATGTAAGGGACATTGGGGCCCAGCCTACTGAACTTGGGCCGAGTTGCCCCGCCTGTCGGCCCCAGGTGCTCCCGGCAGGGAGCGCAAACCGCGCGGTGCGCCGCAGCAACCTCTCGCGAAACATTTCGACCCACAAGGGCGTATGTAATGTAGAGGACGGGCAAGAATTCAACGGAATCGTGTCCCCGTTCGGGTGGCCTGCCCGGGGACGGTAGAAGTAACCCTTCCGGGGTGGATTGAAGAGGAATCACATGAAGACGTGGAAAAAGGCAGTGATCGGGGTAGTCGTCGCCGGGGTGTTGATAGGGATTGTGGTATTCAGCGTCAACCAGGCAAACAAGGGTGTGGTGACCGTTCAGACGGCCAAAGTGGCGACTCAGGACGATTTGGTCTCGCTCGTAACAGCCTCGGGAGAGATCAAACCCACCACTTATACGAACGTGACGGCTCAGGGATTCGGGCGAATCACCGAGATTCTCGTGAAGGAAGGCGACCATATTAAGAAGGGCGACCGGCTCTTGCTACAGGAAAACGTTCAGGCAAGCGCGGACGTACAGGCACAGTCGGCTGCCATCCACTCCGCGGAATCCGGAGTGCAGGCGGCCGACGCCAGTTTCAAGGCGGCACAGGCAGACCTGGTTTCTCAGCAAGCGAACATGGAAAAGGCCAAGCTGGATTGGGAGCGCGGACAAGGACTCTTTAAAGATGGATTGATACCGAAACAGGATTTCGACCAACGGAAGAGCACGTATGACGGGGCGGTAGCGGCGGTAGATTCCGCTAGGGAAAAGGTGCAGTCCCTGAAGGCGCAACTGGAGCAGACACGGTCACAGGTCAATCAGAATGAGGCGATGTTGGTACGGACAAAGGACGTGCTCTCGAAGACCACGTACACATCGCCGATCAACGGAATTGTGAGCTACTTGCCGGAACGCGTAGGCGACTACGTCGTGCCCGGCATTCAGAACTCCAACGGCAGTTTTTTAATGACGCTTTCGGACATGTCCATCGTTACCGCTGAAGTGAAGGTCGACGAGACGGACATCGTTAACGTGAAACTGGGGCAAGACGCCGACGTAACGATCGACGCCGTGCCTGGAAAAGTGTTCAAGGGCAAAGTGACGGAGATTGGTTCGCAGGCGACGCTGCGGAGCTCCGGTCTGGCTACCACACAATCGACGACGAGCACGCAAGAAGCCAAGGATTTTAAGGTGGTTGTGAGACTCGACAGCCCCCCGGACAATTTGCGTCCGGGGCTTTCGACAACAGCGAAGATCAAAACCGCTGAGAAGAAGAGCGTGATTGCTATCCCGATCCAGGCCCTGGCAGTGCGCACCCGGAAGGATCTCGAGGAAGCGGCCAAGAACGCGAAGGGTCAGGGAAGTTCGGGAGTTACACTGGCAGCGCCTCCACCAGCTGCGGCTGGCGATCCGAAGAAGGACGAAATACAGGGCGTCTTTGTCGTTAACGGCAAAAAGGCATTCTTCCGTCCAGTGGAAACAGGAATCACTGGCGTTACCGACATCGAAGTCACCAAAGGTTTACAAGTCGGGGACGAGATAGTGGTTGGCAGCTACAAAGCGCTGCGAACGTTGAAGCCAGAAGCGAGCGTGAAGATAGATAACTCCGCCCCCAAGAAACAACAGGACGATCAACAGAGCTGACAAAGATAGCGTAGCGAGGGAGAAATGCATGCCCGTGGAGACAACAACAGCAACGGATTCGTACCGGGAAGATTTGGTCAGCTCCGGTATCGTGATCAAGACGGAAGCCCTCACAAAAGTGTATGAAATGGGCTCAGAGCAGGTGCACGCTCTCAGCGGTATTGACCTCCAGATTCGCAAGGGCGAGTACGTAGCCATCATGGGGCCTTCCGGTTCGGGAAAATCCACGCTGATGAACCTCATTGGGTGTCTAGATTCTCCAAGCGCGGGAAAATACTGGCTTGCGGGACGTCTAGTGAGCGATTTGGATGACGACGAACTAGCGTACATTCGTAACAAAGAGATTGGTTTTGTCTTTCAGACGTTTAATTTGCTGCCGCGCGCGACGGCGCTGCACAACGTGGAACTTCCGCTGATCTATAACGGCACGCCAGCCGAGGAACGCATCGAAAAAGCGAAGAAGGCGCTTGAGCGCGTGGATCTGATAGACCGGATGGGGCACAAACCAAACGAACTCTCGGGCGGCCAGAGGCAGCGCGTGGCGATTGCCAGAGCCCTTGTCAATTCGCCGTCGATTGTCCTGGCGGACGAACCGACTGGCAACCTCGATTCAAAGACCGGCGAAGAGATCATGGCGCTCTTCGAGAATCTCTACCGGCAAGGAAACACGATCATTCTCGTCACGCATGAAAATGACATCGCGCAGCATGCGCACAGGATTATCTTCATCCGTGATGGCAAGATCGCTTCCGATGAACCTGTAATCAAGAAGTAGCAGACAATTCGGCTCTTTCCTTCCCTTTTCAATCCTTTAGTCTGAGCTCATCTTTGACAAGGTCGGCGCTGGCTGCGCCGTACTGGCCGATGTGTTGCTTCTCCAAAACACGGCCTCTCGGAAAGGTCCCAAATGGCGATGCAAACAGGTCCAAATGAATTCTTCAAGAGAGATGAACTTTTGCAGCAGGCCGCAGGGATTGCGCGCAAATATGTCCAAGGAATCGCGGAACGCCGGGTCACGCCAACTGAAAAAGACTTGGGCAATTTGACAGAATTCCGTGAACCGTTTCCAAACGCGCCGAGCGATCCAATGCGAATTTTGGAGCAATTGGATGAAATCGGCTCTCCAGCGACAGTTGCGACAACGGGTGGCCGGTACTTTGGCTTCGTCATTGGCGGCACCCTGCCCGCGTCTCTCGCGGCAAATTGGCTGGCGGGAGCCTGGGATCAAAATGTGGCATTGCGCGTGATGTCGCCGGTGGCGGCGGAGCTGGAAGAGGTAGTTCTGCGCTGGGTATGCGAGGCGCTGGGCTTGCCGGAGAAATGCGAAGGCGGGCTGGTGACCTGCGCGACGACGGCGAATTTTACGGCGCTGGTGACAGCACGTCAGGCTCTTCTTGCGCACGCAGGCTGGAATGTCGCGGATGATGGCATGTTTGGAGCGCCGCCCATCGAAGTCGTGGTTGGTGACGAAGTTCACGCCTCGCTACTTAAAGCGCTGAGCCTTGCAGGGTTCGGCAAGAAGCGCTTGGTCCGCGTTGAAGCGGATGCCCAAGGAAGAATGCGCACAGACAAACTGCCGCGGCTAAGCGAGCGCACCATTTTGTGCATTCAGGCCGGCAACGTGAACAGTGGAGCGTTCGATCCGGCTGCGGAAATCTGCGCCCGCGCGCACGAGCAAGGAGCCTGGGTCCATGTGGACGGCGCATTTGGTTTTTGGGCGGGCGTATCGCCGAAGTATCGGCACCTGACCGATGGATTCGAGCAGGCGGACTCCTGGGCCACCGATGCGCACAAATGGCCGAACGTTAATTACGATAGCGGGATCGTGCTGGTGAAAGACGGCTCTGCGTTGCGCGCCGCGATGACGATGACGGCCGCCTACCTCGAAGCGGGCGCCCTGCGTGAACCGATGTACCACACGCCGGAGGCATCACGGAGAGCCCGCGGAGTAGAACTGTGGGCTGCTCTGAAGTCAATGGGGCGTGAAGGGCTTTGCTCCTTAATAGAGCGAACCTGCGCGCACGCAAGAACGTTTGCCGATGGATTTCGCGCCGCAGGATTCGAAGTGCTGAATGACGTTGTCATCAACCAGGCGCTCGTTTCTTTCGGCAGCGCGGAAATCACAGAGAAAGTGATTCGTGCTGTTCAGGAAGACGGCACATGCTGGTGCGGCGGAACTGTGTGGCATGGAAAATCCGCGATGCGCGTCAGCGTCTCTTCCTGGGCGACTACGGAGGCTGATGTGGAACTCAGTCTGCAAAAAATTCTTGGCATCGCGCATGCGATCAGCGGCTAAGAAAACTCAAAATGGATGCCACTTTCGCCGGCTTCAGCGGCTATGAGCAGGGTGAGTGACGTCTATGTCGGCGAACGTTCGTGCTGGACAAAGATAAGTGTGTGACAAACGGTCATGCCAGGTGAGGGCGTCCTCGTCCCACATGGCCCACAGAAAACCCATGAAAAAAGTGCCTGCAGAAAGCATATAGCCAACGCTGCGCCAAAGCATTTGGCGCGGCGTTGGAGATTCGCAGGAAAAACTGACGACTTGCAGGCCGCGAAGCATCATGCCGGGTGTGGTTCCGCCGAAAACAGTGAAGAGCGCAAAATATTGCAAGTACACGATTACAAAGGTCGTGACGCACACGGCTGCGCTCAATTTGCTGAATGTAAATTGCCCGCCAAGCGAACCGAAGAGTGTGAGGAAGGCGCCGTACGCGAAGAGCAGGCAGCCGGCGTCTATTAGTCCTGCAATTCGGCGCTCGTCAATAGAGGCGACTGGATACAAGCCGGTTTGTTCGGAGCGCGCGTCTCTGGCGGGCGTTTGTTCGAAGGCCTGCTCTGCCGCCGGAGGCAGGGATACGTCAATGACCATTCGTGCGTCTGCACGCGTCGCCGCGTTTCTGCCGATCGCGATCGTGAAAGCGAATTCATCATCGGCCATTGCCGGAGGTTCAGCAACACTGACGGAAGCATGAACCGGCGGATCTGCCGCAGGTTGCGCGAACGGAAGTGCTGCCTGAGCAAGGTTGGGCGCAACCCTTCGCCTCCGGACCCGGTAGGTTTGGAGACGCTGTGCTAGCTCGCCACGCCAGGCAGGATCCGAATTACGGCCCGGTCCGGCATGCGCTTGATTCCGGCTAGTCGGTAGTCCAGATCGTTCCTGAACACCAGGCGCAGAAATAGCCGATTCCGAGGAAAGATCTAGCGTAAGGGATGAATCGCAAAAATTGCAGACACGTACGCTGGAAGGCAGTACGGCACTACATTGCAGACATGTTTTTGTCACCGGTTGTTTTTGCGCTGCGGACGCGTCCACTCCGGTGAGGAGAGAACTAGTTGAGAGTAGCACGTACCTGGGAAAGTCAAGCTGAGATTGAGGCGTGGATGTCGCTAATCAGTCAAGCTTGGCACGAGGACAGCGGAAGAGTCCAGCTACAGCCCATCGTTAAGTTTCGAGCTGCTGGGCGAACATGTCTCGACTGAACGCAATGCGGCGCTCGAGAGTCACCGCCGCGAAATAGGTACATTGCCCTCGTTCGGTTTCCGTCCAGGCAAGCAGTGAAGGAATGAGTCGAGCTACGCTGGCGCGCACAAACCCCAAGAGTCCAAAATAGGCTCCGATGGCTTGAATTCCGCTGCGGTCTTCCGGACGATCCGGGCAAAGATGCAGAAGCTGAACGACGCGGGCAAAATCGTCGCCGGTCGCGGCGCTCTTTATGCCAGTGACGTCCTGCACCTCCGCTGAAAGAGGATGCTTGATGGAAGCCGCGATCAAGGAGCGGCAATAGGACACGAAGAACTGCAGTAAGAAAACTACCGAGCAGACAAGAATGATTGCGGCCATCATCGGGGGATCACCGCAAGGCGCGCAGGCACGAGTCTGGCTTCTTCAGGTAAGCGCCAGAAGGCGTATGCCCAAGCTAGTGGGAGGAATAACCCAAAAACCTGTATCAACGGGACAAACACAGAGCTCAGGGGCGGGTACAAGTTTCGAATGGCGTAGTTGGCGGCGAACAAACTGAAATAGACGCCCAGCGAGAGGACAAGCTGGATGAGCCGTGTACGTGTCTCGCGCAGCTTTAGGATGGCGCCCCATAGGACGTAGGTGAGAACTAAGCCCACGAAGTAAAGGTTTTGAGAGAGATCCACTACGAAGTGAGTGACAAGCTTTGCGGAGGATTGCAGGACAACAGCACCCGTAAATGCCGCAGTCCCGCCGAGCAAAAGGAGTGCGCCCATCTTAACGTAGCGCTCTGCCTTCATTTCGCTGAAAACGTGGGAGTAGAGGGCAATCAGGGCGAAATAAAGAAAGATCGTGAGAATCGCATCCGAATAAAAGTAGAAGTACATGTACTGCCTGGAGTTGAAGCCGTATTCGCTGAGGATTTTAAATCTCCCCAGCTCGCTGAGCACAGCTCCGCCCATGTACAAATTCAAGAGAAGATAACGGCGAAACGCGCGCTTCTTGAGCGCACACACCACCACGGCCGCTTCACAGAGCATGCATACGAACCAAACAAGGCACGCAAATGGACCAGGCACGTTCGTTCCTCTCTACGCCCCTGATCCCGCTCCGCGGAAAGCTAGGCCAACCTCTGTTTATGCCGCGTAGCGATCAATAAGGCGTCGGTGGTGCTGGTGCTCCACCGTTCTTGTAGGGCGTCGGTGGTGCTGGCGCGCCGCCATTCTTATACGGTGTCGGTGGCGCTGGTGCGCCGCCGTTTGCCATAATTACGGATCCATCGCCGTGCGCCGTAACAATGGTTTTCAAGCCCATAGCCGCCACCAAAACGAGCATGGCGAGAAATACCACTGCGAGTTTCCTGGACATGTTGCCTCCGGGGATGAACGACACCCAGAGACACTCTATCCCTAACTACAGGGATGTCAAGTAGCTCGCGCTACGGACCTGTTCCGTATCAGTACACACCTGCCCGTCCCGCCGTTTCGCCATGCTTTCGCCTAGAGCGACGGGACCGTAAGTTCACTACCTGCGCAGGATAGGTTTTGGGACTTGTAGGGTCAACGGTACGGTAGTACTAGAAACTATAGGACTTGCTAGTAAGCACCTTCTCATCTGCGCCGTGAGCCGAAACACGCGCGTTATAGAATTCCCATTTAAGGTGGAATGCTGGAGTCGGAAAAGTCTGCATGGCTCACCTGCTGTCACCCGCAGGAAGGCTTGACACGTTTGCGACCGACTTCGTAGCATGAAAGAATTGTGTCTATGCCGGCGTAGCTCAGTGGTAGAGCGAGGGTCTCATAATCCCTAGGCCGTGGGTTCGATTCCCTCCGCCGGCACCATACTCTCCACAACATTCTCAGAGCATTCATTCCGTGCCAATCTATGCTGGAGGCCAGCGCCGCGATGAGCTCGGGGAATAATGTATACTCTGCGCGTTCGGCGTGATCCAGTTTGATCTGGGCCATCGAATTCCAAAATCCTTATTTGCCGGAGGTTCTCGTGGCGCTCGCGCTCATCCGAAGCGGAAAAGTTAGCCTCGCACTTCTGATGGTTTTGTGCTTGGTTTCGACGGCACACGCTCAGCAACCAGACTCGGATTCGGATGAAGAGGGCCAATTTCGATTCCGCTTTGTTGGTCCGCGCGTTGGAAACCGCATTGCCTCAGTGGCTGGAGTGCCCGGCGATCCGAGCACGTACTACGCGGGCGCTGCTTCCGGCGGCGTTTGGAAATCGACCGACGGCGGCAACCGTTGGACTCCGATTTTCGATAAGCAGCCCGCCGCAGCCATTGGCGCGCTTGCGGTCGCACCAACTGACCCCAGTGTAGTGTGGGCAGGAACAGGCGAGGCTTGGGTCATCCGCGATAGCGATGTGATCGGCAATGGAATCTACAAATCCACGGACGCCGGAAAGACCTGGACCAATATGGGGCTGCAGGAGACCGGCCGCATTGGCCGAATCATCGTTCATCCCTCGAATCCCGATGTTGTTTTTGCCTGCGTGCTTGGACGAGCGACTGGCCCGCAGCAGGAACGCGGTGTCTTCCGCACAGTGGACGGCGGCCAGCACTGGGAACGTGTGCTTTTTGCTGGAGAGAATGTCGGCTGCTCTGGTCTTTCCATGGATCCGCACAATCCGCGCGTGCTCTTTGCCGGAATGTGGCAGCTGGAAATGCATACCTGGGCTGAATTTAGCGGCGGCCCGGACAGCGGGGTGTATGTCTCGCGCGACGGTGGAACGAAGTGGACGCGGATCGAAGAGCACGGCTTGCCTCATTCTCCGCTCGGCAAGATTGACGTGGCCGTTGCGCCGACAAACTCGAACCGTATCTTCGCGTTGATTCAGACCAAAGATCAAGGTTCGGTATGGAGATCGGACGACGCAGGCTCGCACTGGAAGGCCGTCAATTACCAGAGAGCTCTGATTGGGCGGGCCGGATACTACATCAGAATTGCCGTCTCCACGGGAAATGATAACGAAGTCCTGGTGGCGAACAGTTCTTTTCATCAGTCGCTAGATGGCGGTCAAAATTTTCAAGAAGTTCGCTGGGGCGGAGATACTCACGATATCTGGATGGACCCTGCAAATCCCGATCGCTTTGTGATCACGGACGACGCCGGACTGATTATCACCACCGTGCACGGGCGCGGCTTTCACCGCGTTACTTTGCCGATCGGCCAGATGTATCACGTAGCCGTCGACGACCAGATTCCTTACTACTTCTATAGCAATATGCAGGATGACGGAAACATGCGTGGGCCCAGCGTGCCTATCGATTCACAAGAAACGGGGTGGGATCGTCACATGGGCGGCTGTGAATCTGGCTTTACAATCCCGGACCTCGCCGATCCCAATGTCGTGTGGGCCACATGTTATGGGGACGAAGTGACCCGCTGGGATGCACGAATCAAAGCGGCGCGCTCCGTAAGCCCCTATCTTCATACGCTGGATGCACCGCCGACGGACATCAAATATAGGTGCCACTGGACCTCCCCTCTAGCCGTTGATCCTTTCGATCACAACGT
>DATDHE010000518.1:0-12184 GCA_036521695.1 Candidatus Acidiferrum sp.
TCGGTACGCCACCCAAAAGCGTGCTATACCGAGGGCATCACTTTAACACACACCCCCTTTTTGAGTCATTCGCCACGCGCGTATATGCATCTGGAATAAGTCAGTTACGGGTTCTAGGGATCCAGGCCATAAAGTTCTCGAAACGTGACTTTTCCTTCGATGGTCGATCAATTTTCGACTGGTATTGTTGACACTATTCAAACATTCTTCGGGTCGAATAAGCTCGAATCATGTCCGGATCAGCCGCGAGAGAGAAGCGAATGTCCCTTGCGCCTCCTTCGGAAAAGCGCAAAGGCCTAATGTCGCGCCGCGCATTCGATAGGCGGACCAATTGCGGAAGGTACGAGTCCTGCTGGCGGATGACCATCGACCGTTCCTAAGCATGGTGGAAAGCTTGTTGAAACCAACATGCGAAGTGGTTGGAAGCGTGTCTGACGGCCAATCCCTGTTCGACGCCGCGACACACCTTAATCCCGATGTGATCGTCACGGATATCTCCATGCCGGTTCGTAGTGGTATAGAGGCAAGCAAGCACCTGAGCGAATCGGGCTGCGCGGCGAGGATCATTTTCTTGACAGTTCATTCCGACTCCGATTTTGTACAGGCATGCTTGGCTACCGGTGCTGTGGGGTACGTCCTGAAACCCCGAATCATGAGTGATCTTCTACTAGCCATTCAAGAAGCGGTTGCAGGACATATGTTCGTTTCTCCACCACTCTCCGCACAGGCCTCGCCCTAGACGGACTCCGATACAGCCGGTTAGCTGAGCTGCAATGTTATGCATCCTGACCCGCCACCCCAGGAAGGCCACCTGCCCGAGGTGTGCAATTTTGAACAGACAGACGTAATCCCGGTTATACTCAGGAACCCGGCGGGGGCCTAGCAGCCAATGGGCAATTCCTATAGGACATCAGAGGGGGGTTGGCTATGTCTTGTCTATCATGCGGGTCGAACTATCAGGAGTTTACCATTCAGGAGCCGAGCTGGCGCCCTTTGCAAACGGCGCTCCATCATGCGGACGCGCAACACTGAGGAGGAGGTTTGATCGTCCGAGCTCTAAAGCAGGCTGACCCTCAACTGGAGGAGCAAAACTGTAATCTATCCTTGCGCTCTTAGCATCGTTCTTGCTTAGACTGACTGCTTTCACAGCCACGAGCCAGTCATTTTCGGCTCTTGCTTTGTCCGCCTAGTCCCATTACGGCCGCTATGTCGAAGAAACACGCCTCCTCAAACGACTGCTAGGTAACATAATACCGGCACTCGTTGACAGAATAGCAACGCGAGCATATATCTCCGGACAATTGGTGCCGGTTCGGGGGGATAAATGGCTCTAAACCGAAGAATATTCTTATTTATCGCCGTTGGCTCATTGGTGTGGCCAGTTGGCGGCCCATCTGCGCAATCGAGACCCGACGTGCGCATCGTTACAAATGTCGAGTTGGTGCAAATTCCGGTAACGATCTTTGATGATAAGGGTTCCGTGGCTACAGACCTCCACAAAAGTGACTTTCTTATCCTCGAAGATGGCGTAGAACAACGAATCGTGTCCTGCGAGAGGGAGCGCCAGCCTGTTTCGTTCGTGATTCTGGCTGATCTAAGCTCCAGCATGACCAATAAAATTCCCTTCGTCCAGGAAGCCACGCTTTCGATTCTCGACCCGGACCAGCCACTCGTTCCGTTCCACGATGAGTTTTCCGTGTTCGGTGTGGAAACCCGAGTCACGCGGCTTTCGCCTTTCACGGGCGATCAGGAGGACCTGGGGCGGAGACTACCCTCGCTTCTTACTCCTACCAATGGCAGCACTGCACTCTTTGATGGGATCTACGCGGGTGTAACTGCGCTTAAACGCGAAGCGGTAAACAAACGCCGCGCCGTAGTCATTATTTCGGATGGCGGCGACAACCACAGCCGATACAGTTTGCGCGACATCAAAGGGTTCTTGCAAGAAGCTGACGTGCCCGTCTTCGCAGTGATGGCGGGACCGTCATTCGAGCTTTCTGATCTTTTCGCCGCTCCGCAGAATAAACCGAAACCATCCCCTTGGCCGGCGAAGAATACAAAACAACAGTTTCCCAACTTTCCCCTTGCCAGTTCGCCGCATGACTACATCGGCCCTGCAGAGCAGCACGGACCTCATAACCTGAAAACACTGACAGAAGCCACTGGGGGCAGCGTTTTTACCGCCCGAAATTTAGAGGATCTTCCGCGTATCGTTCGGACCCTCGGACTCGCGGTACGATATCAATACGTTCTCACTTATAAGCCAGCCCAAAAATCAAACGCTGGCGTCGTTACTGAAGGCGAAACCAAGTGGCACAAGCTGCATATCGAACTGCGTCCGAAAGACAAATTCGCAGGATATGGGATTCCGTACTATAAACGCGGATACTCTAGAGTCGAATGAGGATTAGCTGCACCGGATAGCGAAGCCTCGCGGTTCGCCCTAAGACAGGCACCGGCCGTCTACGGCGCTTGTAACCAGTACCACACCACCTAAACTTCCATGAACGGTTTAACGATCGCGAGCGGCGAATTTGCCTTTTCATTTTCAGGCATCCCAACTGTTAGTTTTGCCAATTCCGAAAGGCTCCTTTGGGCGATAACTTTCCGTTGGAGGGAGACGCCTCCGACTTGAGTGGATCAGAAACCTGATTCCTCCCTGAAAAATGTCTCCCTCCCAAAATTGCAAGGGGCCTCGCGAATGGGATTCATCCGGTGCTGGCAGTTCTGGGTCTCGCCATCTTCGTATGCATCTCGAACGCGGTGTTCAGCATGGTAGCAAGGGCGCGAACCAATTCTCGATCTTCGGGATGTCAGACGAAGAGCTAGCAGGACCCTCCCTCCCTTGCATGAGTTCGGTCTTCCTCGGGCCATCCAACGCGATTCCAAAGTTCCAACTAACGACCCTGGAATTGTCCTTCGCCGACATACTTGGATTCGACGATTACCACTCGCAGCGCGCAAGTGCCTCACTCAGGTTGGCTGCAGGCGTGTTTTCGGAATGGGCCTCCCCTACTGTTAGAAATGACAGTATCCAGTTTTAGGTCCTGTCTTCTATATGTATCGTCTTTGGAGGAGCGTAATGAAAATCTACAAGATCCTAGTGGGCCTCTCTTGCACGCTATGTCTGCTGGCCTTGAGCGTACGGATTGCGCATTCGCAAGCTACTGCCAGTTCAAGCACGGCTCAGGTTCACATGGTTATCACGGACCAGGCCCTGAGTGACGGCAGCGAGGTTCCTGCGCTGCGCCCGGACAACATAAAGGTTAAACAGGGCAAGGACTTCCTCAAAGTAAATCAGTTGATCCCGGCTCAAGGTGAAAATGCCGCTCTCCAGCTGTTTATTCTGATCGACGACACCTGTGACCCGGCGATTGGAAACAACCTCAGCGAACTCCGGGATTTCATCAATGCTCAGCCTGCGTCAACCGCGGTGGGCGTTGCTTACATGTCCAACGCGACGATCCAGATCACGCAGAATTTCTCGCCCGACCACGCCCTCGTGGCCAAGGCAGTGCGTCTACCCAGGGGAACTGTGTCATCCATGGATAGTCCTTATTTGTCACTCATGAGCTTGGTCAAGGGCTGGCCGCAGGAAAAAGTGCGCCGTGAGGTGCTGATGATCGCTGACGGAATTGACCGGCTCCGTGGCGAAAGGTCTTCATTTGGGCCGACCCCTCCGCGCGGCATTGGGGGAGGGCCTAGTCTGGTGTCGGGACCCAGCACGATGCCCACCATTAGCCCGGATGCGGATTCAGCAAGCAGAAACAGCCAGCGCTACGGCGTCATCGTGCATTCTATTTATGCCACGGGCGCCGGTCGGCGTGGCCGGAATGCCTGGGAAGCGCAGCTCGGACAATCCGGTATCGCGAAAATCGCTGACGAAACCGGTGGCGAATATTACGCGCTGGGAACCCAAAATGTAGTCAGTTTTAAGCCCTACCTGGATCGATTGCAGAGATTCTTAGACAACCAATACTACTTGGTGTTTCAGGCAGTGCCCCGGAAGAAGGAGGGACTCCAGCGGGTAGATGTTTCAACCGATGTCGCCAACGCCGATATCGCAGCAGCCGACAATGTGTGGGTCCCCGCAGCAAAATAATATTCAGCCTGCTGTAGATCAGGCCGGTCCCAATCTGGAAGCGGCCACCAAGGCAAATGTCAAAATCCAAGCAGCTCTCCTGCGAGAGGCCTCCACGGTGATCGCGGGTCTGGTGAAAGGTAAAAAACTAAGGGTGTGGCCGGCTATTATGACCTCGCGGGCGGCATCGCCGGCCTTTTGGAATAGGTAGAGCAAAATCTACTCCGGCCCACCAAGCGCGTCCACCTCTTGAACCAGCCTCAGAACGCTGCATATCATCACTAGCAGTCCTTCCGCATGGTTAATCTCCCCTACCGTCCAAATATCCAAGGCCCTTCTCATCTGTTACTTTTGACAGTTCCAGCATACCGTAGAAACCCCTACCTTGAACCCCACGGTCGCTGGACCTTGTCCCGATAGCGTTGGGTGCCAGACGCGGAGTGTGTCAACCCGACGAGATGGGCAGCAGACCACGTGCCCGGAAAGGCTTTATCTGACACTGGTTGGTTTCGAGCCGACGAAAAGCCACCGCACTGGCAGCGGTATGCCAGAACGTGGAATTGCACGGTAGTACCAAGAGCAGCATGAGAGAGATGGTTTCAAGCGGTCTCATGAAAATTCGAAAAGGCGAGCGTATTTTCCTGGCCATCGGTCTGACGCTCTTAGCCATATGGGCAGGTGCACGGATCTATGGAAGCATGGCGTCACGCGCAGCCATAAATTTATTCCGAGCTAACACCGCGGCAGTGCAAGTCAGCGATGCCAGTGCCCGCCTGAAGGATGGTTCCTTAGCAGACTCCGAGATAGATTTCACGCTGTGGAACCCCAAACGCGTCATCGCTTACAAGGAGAGCCTCTCCGCAAAGACAGATCTTCCACTTGCGATTCTTCGCATTCCCAAGATCAACCTCGAGGTACCCGTGTTCAACGACACGGATGATCTCACGCTGAATCGTGGGGTCGGCCGAATTCTTGGCACGGCCCAAATCGGGAAGCCGGGCAATCTTGGGATAGCGGGACACAGAGACGGATTTTTCCGTGGGCTCAAGGACGTGAGCCAAGACGACATCATCGAAGTCGTGCGGCAAGGACAAACGGACCTCTACGTCGTCACCCAAATCCAGATTGTCGAGCCGGAGAATGTCTCGGTCCTGGCTCCCACCTCTACACCCACGCTGACCCTTGTCACATGTTTTCCCTTCTATTACGTAGGGAACGCCCCACAACGATACATAGTGACAGCGACTTATGAGATTTCTGACCGAGCGGATGAGAGTGCAAACACCAACTCAATTTCTACGGGCAAGAAAACTAATAAAAAGGAGAAACAAGATGAATTCAAGTAGGTTCTCGAGAACTATGTTGCGTGGCCTGTTAGCTGGAGGAAGCCTTTGTTTCGCTTTCTGCCTGACAGCGTCCGGGCAAGTAGAGACCACAACGAAAACGACGCAAGACGGAGCCGCAACAAAGACGGTAAAAGTCGAAAAGGGCACAGTCGTCTACGTTTCCGGCAACAGTTGCGTTATCAAGGCTGAGGACGGAACACTGCGCCATTTCGACAACGTTCCGGAAAGCACGACCGTGACCGTGGATGGAAAACAGCTCAACATTCACCAGATCCAGCCGGGCATGGTCATTGAAAGACAGACTATCACAACGACCACTCCAAAAATGATCACCACCGTTAAAACCGTTAGTGGCACGGTGTGGTTCATTAACCCGCCAAACTCAGTTATCTTGACGATGGAAAACGGTAAGAACCAGGAGTTCAAGATTCCCAATGGCCAGAAATTCACGGTAAACGGACAGGTGACGGACGCATTCGGCCTCAAGAAAGGGATGAAGGTAGATGCTCAGCAGGTGGTCGAGCAGCCCGCCACTGTGGTTGCACAGATAGTGAAGCGAACGGGAACCATGCCGCCGCCGCCCCCTGCGCCAAAGCCGGATGTCGCGATTCTGATTTTTGTGCCAACACCAGCTCCAGCGCCAGCTCCGGTCGAAACAGCTGCTGCAGCACCTGAGCCGGCTCCCACGAAGCTCCCCAAGACTGCGAGCGAGCTACCACTCATCGGCTTGTTTGGAATGCTGTTCTGCGGGATCTCTCTGGCGGCAATGGCTATTCGTGGCACGATGTCACGACTTGCCAGCCCAAGAGCCTGATTGGCGAACAGGGTTCGCTCTCTAAAGCCACACTGAGTAGAACCATAAGAACGCACAAGCCGATTGGAGTTAGCCCCCTCCACTCCAATCGGCTCGTGCACTAGAAGCGACGAACCTCATTCCCCCTAGCATGCCTCCGCGCTTGGCAACCCGTTACGGTATGGTGGAAGAGACCGGATACCCTGTAGGAGCTTCACCATGCGAAAAAGACAATCCCTAGCACCGCTGGTACTGACCATGACCCTGGTTGTGCCGATGCTTGCCTTGTCGCAAGCCGCGCAGCAGACCCGTATCCTTGTTGTGAACGGCCAGCTGGGACAAGTGACCGTGGTTCAGATGAACGGACGGTCCTATGTTGACCTTGAAACCTTGGCGCGAGTTGCGAATGGCTCCCTGAGCTTTAGCGGAAACCAGATCACGTTGACGTTGCCTACTGTTGCAAACACGACTCCCGCGGCCGCGGCTTCATCAACGGCACCCGCGCCCCCAACTCCGCCCGCAAATCCCGGATTCTCCAAGGCCTTTCTTAAGGCAGGCATAGAAGCAATGTCTCTGGTAAGGGAATGGCACAGTGCACTTGCTAATGCCATTCAAAATGGATTCCCGTTGGCTGAGAGCTGGCTCTCTGGATATCGCATCCAGGCCGCTGCGGGCCTTCGATTGGCGTCGGTAGCAGCGTCAACCGATTCTGATCAAAGTGCCGCCCAGTTGCTAAACAACGAGTTCGAGAACATGAAGACGTTGAGCAGCAATTATGTAGCCGCGCGCCAATCGCTTGATTACATCGCCCCCGAAGCCCTTGCGAATGACGCATTGAATCAGAAAATCGTCAACTGCGGGCACTCCTTGGCCGCAATGGCTGCCAGCGGCCAATTTGTGGATGACGGGTCCTGTCAGTGAGCCGCGTTAAACCGCAGGGTTCCCATCGGCCTCAGTGACCATCAGTAAATCGAGTTAACGCCCGCCCTCTTTTGGCACCCACAAATATCTGGTATTTCTGACAATAGTTTTCAGAGCTGGATTCCCTTAGAGTCTGCGAGATTGTAATGTATGAGCTCCGCGCCACATCTTGAGAATCGACCGTTTGCCGTTAGAACCGCACTCGTGGTTGACGCCAATCCCGAGGTCGACGAGGTCCTCTCAAGCACGCTAGTTTCCAATGCCTGGTGTATCCGGCACGTCTCTAATAACCTCGCGGCGCTGGCATGGGCGGAAGCGACTCCGTGTGACCTTATCCTTACGAGCCAGAAAACGTCGGGCAAGCAGGATGTTGAACTTCTGCGCATGATCCGGCGTGTTCGGCCGCATACCAAGCTGATCATTCTCACCGACGAGGCGACGCCAGCGGATGTTATCGCCTCCATGCGTGAGCGCGCTTTCAGTTTCTTTTCCCAGCCCTTTTCGCCGGAATCGCTCGCGAGCATGATCCGTTTTGCCGCCGAAGGCCCATGCTGGGATGAAGGCATCGAGATTCTCTCAGCAACGCCCAACTGGATCCGCCTCGCGGCGAGTTGCGATATGAGAACCGCCGAACGCCTGGTCCAGTTCATCAATGAGATCGCTGATCTACCCGACGTCGAACGAGAAGATGTCGCAACCGCTTTCCGCGAGATACTCATGAACGCGATCGAGCACGGCGCGCATTTCGATCCGGATAAATTCGTTGAGATTTCTTACATTCGTTCTCGCCACATGGTCATGTGCCGTGTTAAAGATCCGGGAGAAGGTTTTTCGCTGGATGAAATTCGCCACAGTGCCTTGTCCAACCCTCCGGAGGATCCGATACGCCACGCCAACTACCGTGAAGAACATGGCATGCGCGCCGGCGGTTATGGGGTGTTGGTTGCCAAAGAACTCGTCGATGAACTTATCTACGACGAGAAGGGCAACGATGTTTTGCTGATCAAATACCTCAATCATTCGGACAGCGGCGAGCTGCCGATCGAAAAAGCTGAGGGAGCCTGATCGAGAATCTCTGCGCTTTTTTGAGCAACCTGCGACCGCGCCTGTCGTATCGCGCGGGCAGTTGCAATATGGCACGCCGCGGGTTTCGATCACCGCGGTTCCCTTCGTTGAGGGATGTAAACGGAATGAACACAAGATTGTCGTACATGATTGTTGTGCGAGCGATTCTCGTGGCGAGCCTTTTAATGACGCCTGGGCGGTCTGGTGCCGATAAGGTTCCGCAATACCTCCCTCCAGATGTTCTGAGCGCCAGCAATATCCCCTACCCGGTGAATACCGTGGCTACCGGGGCCGTGTCTCTGCTCCTTAATCTCGACGGGAACGCGCAAGTCCAGAACATGCAGGTTCTGCGCGACATTCCATTGTTGACCAACGCCGTGCAGGATGCCGTTCAGGTCTGGACCTTCCGGCCCGCAGCGCTGAAAGGAAGTCCGGTACCGTCAGAGATTCCTCTGACGGTGATCTTTAACGTCTTCAACCCAGCGGGCGGCGCGGCATTCCAGAGCTTAGTTCTCGCTCCTACGCAGCCGACTTACCCGGACGCATTGCAGTATTCCCCGCCGCAGATCACTCTTGCAACATTCGCGAACTACCCCGCAGCAAGCGTGGTCCAGGGGACCGTCGTGCTAGACCTAACAGTTGGCCGGGGCGGCCAACCGAAGCAAGTTCGTGTAATTAATGACGTCCAGCCCCTCACCCAGCAGGCAATCAACGCGATTAAAACCTGGAGATTCAATGCGGCGACGATTAAGGGACAGCCCATACCCGCGTCCATTGTCATCGCCTTCGTCTTCGAACGCAACCTGAGCTGAGCGTTGTAAGTTTTGACACGCCAAGAACTCTACTTGTCCCATACATCTAATTTGATTCGCCTGAACAGACATTCCGCGGCGGAAGCTCTACACGAGAGGACGGCAGAAAGATGAATGGAAATAAGAATTTAACACTCGCATTAAATCTGGTTCTGGATTTCGTAGCGCCTCTGTTTTTTGTGGCGTAGTTGCCGCGCAAAGCACCCAGGTGAAAGGGGTGACAGAAATGGAAGGAGTGGCGCCACTATGGTAAGCGTCATGTCTGAACCGTGTAGACGAAGTGTGAGTTATTAAGGATGCTGCCCGTAGTGGGCACATTGCTAAGTGTCCACGAGGGGTAAGTGGACACATCCGAGCAGATGACCGTTGAGGTCGCCAGCCAGGTAAAAAAGAGGCAGAGAAGATCGGTTGAAGAAAAGCGACGAATCGTCGAAGAGACGTTAGCAGCCGGGGCGTCGGTAGCACGTGTGGCGCGGCGGCATGCCGTGAATGCCAATCAGGTTTTTTACTGGCGTAAGAAGTATCGCGAAGGGCGGCTTGGTAAAGGCCTGTCCAGCAAGCTCCTGCCGGTAACTTTGTCAGATAGCACGTGCGGTAAACCTGCGTTTTCCTCATCCGCGGTCGGGTCGCTGGAGATCAAGCTCAGCAAAGGGACGGTTCGCGTAGCAGGGAACGTGGACGTGGTGGTGTTGCGTACGGTCATCGAGTGTTTGCTGGGATGATGGGGCTGCCTGCAGGAACACGGATCTGGATCGCCGCAGGAGTGACGGATCTACGTCGCGGATTTACGGGACTCAGCGGGATGGTGCAGACCGCGCTCAAAGAGAATCCGTTTTCGGGCCAGGTCTTCGTTTTTCGAGGACGGCGCGGTGACCTGATCAAGGTACTGTGGTTTGATGGTGACGGGTTGTGCTTGTTCGCGAAAAGATTGGAGCGCGGAAGATTCATCTGGCCGCAGGCCACGAGCGGAACGGTAGCGCTAACGCCCGCACAATTATCGATGTTGCTCGAGGGCATCGACTGGCGACGTCCGATACGCAGCTACGAACCGCAGATGGCGGTGTGAAAGAAAAGATTTTATTTATTTTGTTATTTTCGGAGACATTTTAATCATGCTGTAAAACAAAGTGCGATATATTTGCGTGCAATGGATGCCGCCACACCGCGCGATCTTGAGCAACTGGATTCGGAAGCACTGAAGTCCCTCATCCTCTCCCTGCAAGAACAAGTTTTCTCCCATCGAAAACAGCTCACTACCCAGCAAGAGGAAATTCTTTCACAGCGCGAGCAACTGGCTTCTCGCGACGCGGAAATCGAGCATTTAAAACTGCTGATTGCCAAGTTGCGGCGCATGAAGTTCGGGCGCTCTTCGGAGAAGTTGGATCGTCAGATCGAACAACTCGAGCTGCGACTGGAAGAGCTGCAAACGAGCCAAGCGGGAAAAACCGCGGCCAGCACTTTTGCGCGACCAGCTCACCCTAATCAGCCAGTGGCCGCACCGGTGCGGCGGTCTTTGCCGGAGCACCTGCCGCGCGAAACGCGTAAGTATATGCCACAGCAAAAGGCGTGTCCGGACTGCGGCGGAGCATTGCACCCACTGGGTGAAGACGTATGCGAAATCTTGGAGTACGTGCAGGTGCGCTTCAAAGTGATTCGGCAGGTTCGCCCGAAGCTGGCCTGTACCGGTTGCGATCGCATCGTGCAAGCGGCAGCGCCGAGTCGAGCGATCGAGCGCGGTATTGCTGGTCCCGGACTGCTGGCCCACGTATTGGTCTCCAAGTTTAGCGATCATCTACCGCTGTATCGTCAATCGGAAATCTATGCACGCGAAGGCGTGGAGCTGGATCGCTCGACACTGGCGGACTGGGTGGGAGGAACGAGTCGGTTGCTCGCGCCCCTGGTCGAAGCGCTGCGCCGTCACGTGATGGCCGGTCACAAGATTCACGGCGATGACACGCCGGTGCCGGTGCTTGAGCCGGGCCGCGGCAAAACAAAAACCGGGCGGCTGTGGACGTATGTGCGGGACGACCGGCCGGCCGGAGATGCGACGCCTCCGGCAGTGTGGTACTGCTACACCCCGGATCGCAAGGGAGAGCACCCGCAAGCGCACTTGCGCGACTTCACCGGTACACTGCAGGCGGATGCATATGCGGGCTACGAGAAAGTTTACGAGAGCGGTCGCATCCAGGAAGCCGCTTGTTGGGCGCACGTGCGCAGGAAGTTCTACGACCTGCTGGTGGCTCACAAATCTCCGGTTGCCGCTGAGGCCGTAGAATGCATCGCGGGACTCTATGCCATCGAAAAAGAAATCCGGGGACGTCTCCCAGAGGAGCGCCGCGAGATCCGCAACACGCGTAGCAGGCCGTTGTTGGAATCGCTGAAGCAATGGCTTGAGGAGACGTTGGGGAAACTGTCGAGGAAATCCGATACCGCGCTGGCCGTTCGCTATGCGCTGGGACGATGGGCAGCGTTGCTGCGCTACTGCGACGACGGTCGCCTCGAAATCGACAATAATGCCGCAGAACGTTCCCTGCGTGCCGTGGTGTTGGGTAGGAAAAATTATTTATTTAATGGTTCAGACGCCGGGGGCGAGCGCGCCGCGGCGATTTACAGTCTCATTAGTTCCGCCAAACTCAACGGTCTAAATCCCGAGGCTTATCTGCGCAACGTGTTGGAACGCATCGCCGATCATCCCATCAACCGCATCGAGGAACTTTTGCCCTGGAACCTCGCCTCCGAACTTGTTTCAGACTCGCTCCACGCTGCGTAGTAAACCAAACAAATCCGTCAAGACGGTCTACAATCCACGCTTACCCACTATGACGGTTCAGTCTCAAAATTCCGAGAACGTGACCGTAATCCTGACGTCTGCTACGCAAGTTCTGGAACCTGAGGGAGCATTTCGGAAAAAGCACCTGCCATGACCGCTGTAGTTCATGGGCTGTCGGTCGAGGTGAAAGGGTCCTTCAATGCCCAGAGCCAACTGGTTGCCGACAGTGTTATTTTCCATCACTGCTGTCCAAAATAGCTGAAAACTGGTCGCCAACATCTCCAGAGTAAGGGCAAAATTCCTTTTCTGAGCCCTGGACGCAGGGCAGGTTGGTGGTGGCGAAGCGGTTCTCTTGATCGGATGCTGTCTAAATTCCCCCTCTTGAAATCTCGAAGT
>DATDHE010000519.1:0-10792 GCA_036521695.1 Candidatus Acidiferrum sp.
ATAAATGTCACACCCGATGAGGCCGCCAGGAGCACACCGAGCAGAAGAATTACAACTGGACTCCCCGCATCTCGATTCAAAAAGCGAAGCGCCCAAGTGCCCACAAACAGGCCTGGAACCGCTCCTTGCAGCAAAAGCCAAAGGTAACGTGTATGAATCTGCTTCCCTACCAGATAGAAAGGCGCCGCAATCAAACGCAATACACCGGCAAACAAGAAGGCTGTTCCCACCGCTTCCCCTGCAGTGAGTCCGGCGAGCAGCAATAATGCAGGAACCGTAAAACTTCCCCCACCGATGCCCGTCAATCCGACAGCTATGGCAATGAGGAATCCGATGAGCAAGTTCATCTTTCCACCGGAGTGGAGAAAGTGTGTATTCCGCATTCGAGCTTCGTTCCACCCCATCGGCCGGACCTGGGATTATTAGGATCAGATGGTAGAGCGGTGCAGGGCTGGCATCCGATGCTGAAGTATCCTTCGTCGTATTGCGGCAGATGAGGGATTCCGCTCTCAATCGCGAACTGCCACACTTGCTCCCAATTCCAGTCCGCGAGCAGGCTCACTTTCCACAGATTCTTTCCCGTCGGCAGACGGTGAACTTCCACTTTCTTCAGATTTTTCCGTGTGGGGGATTGTTCTCGCCGTAATCCCGTGAACCAAACCTCAAAAGGTTCAAGAGCGCGCATGAGCGGTTCGACTTTTCGCAGTTGGCAGCACCTAGTGGGCTGGCTGCGATACAGAACCCCGAAGGCCGCTTGCTGCTCAGCAACCGTTTGCGCAGGAAGTACGTTAACCAGATTGAGCGACCACTCCTTCGTCATTCGATCGCGATATTCGTACGTTTCTGGAAAGTGATATCCAGTATCGAGAAAGAGCACGGCAATCTCCGGGATGCGCTTCCGCAGAAGATGCGTCACTATCATGTCTTCCGCTTGAAAGCTGCTGGTCAGGCAGACACGGGCGATCGGGCTCGCCGCCAGCACCGTTTCGAGCGCTTTCCCAGGCGCAAAACTTTCCAATTCCAGAGCGAGACGATCCACGTCCATTTAATTGGCCTCTTCCTCGGTGCTTTCCAGCTTTGCGAACCCCAAGGACTCCGCCAGCGCCAAGGCGCGCCGGAATAGCTCTTCGTCATTGGCGTTTTCGTTTTCTCGGGAGAGCTCGAACAACTTGGCCTTTACGTCAGCAACCAGCTGCTCTTTCGTTTCGGCGTAGAGTACATCTCCGGAATAAATGGAAACGGCTCCAATCCCCAGCATTGCCCGAATCGTCTGCGCGACTGCACCGGGCGATGCTGCGGCTCCGTCTACGTGCAGCACCTCAAATCCTCGCTCGAAGAGGGCCCGCTCCAACCGGGACGCAAGAGCTGGCCGGTTCTCCAGCAAGAAAGTGGCAGGATAGTGCCCGTGGCGCTCGTAGCGGGCCTGCGCACTGACGCCAGTCGCAACAATGTCCAGTGGCGGAAGCCCCAGGCCTTGTTGCCCTTGTCGGTCGTGCAAATCGTCTTGAATCATCCCGGCGCCAACAGTGGCGTTAGAAACTACATCGATCAGGATGAAACTTCCCATTGCCCGATTGCTGGCATAGGGATCAAAGAAAAGTGGGACGTGAGCTTCAAATTCGACTGATGCAATTTCGTTCATGTTTAGCTCACTCGCCTGTTCCTGATCGAACGTATTCACATTCACGCGATGGTGAATCTGCAGAGCGCGAATTTTTGTTTGGCGGGTAGTGTGCTTCACGAGATAGGTCCGGCCTACTTCCAGCGGTGTTTCGTGCAACCAGACCAACATGGCGCGGAACCTCTTCGACACTCGCGGGCCATTCTCGGGCGATACCAGCATGTCCCCGCGGCTGAGGTCGATCTCATCCTCCAACTGGAGGGTCACGGGCATCGGTGCAAACGCTTCCGTCAGATCGCCGTCGTAGCTTACGATCGAGCGCACTCGTGTTCTTCGCCCCGACGGTAGCGCCACCACTTTGTCGCCGGGACGAATCACTCCGCTGTCGACGCGTCCGGCAAATCCGCGGAACATACTGTCGGGACGAATCACCATTTGCACCGGGAATCGCGCACCCTCAAGCGAATCGACCGCTGTGATCGGAGTAGTCTCCAAGTGTTCGAGTAGGGTTGGCCCGTGATACCAAAACGTCCGTTTGCTTCTGTCGACGACGTTTGTCCCTTCGAGCGCACTGATTGGCACACACTGTGTGTGCGCAATTTCAAGTTGTGCTGCCAGCTTCAGAAAATCCCGTTCAACGCCCAGGAAAACATCTTCCCGGTAATCGACGAGATCCATCTTGTTCACCGCCGCGAGAACGTTGCGTATCCCCAGCAGCGAGGCGATGAACGCATGGCGCCGCGTCTGCGGAAGGATCCCCTTTGTGGCATCAACCAGAATTACGGCAAGATCCGCAGTGGACGCGCCCGTGGCCATGTTGCGCGTGTATTGGTCGTGCCCCGGGGTGTCCGCGATGATGAATTTCCGCCGTGGAGTCGCAAAGTAACGGTAGGCCACATCGATGGTGATGCCCTGTTCGCGTTCCGCGCGGAGTCCGTCCGTCAGCAGGGAAAAATCGATGGGACCCGAAGAACGGTTGATTCCGCTTTTCTTCACCGAAGCCAGCTGGTCTTCATAGATTGCCTTAGAGTCGTGAAGGAGCCGCCCGATCAGTGTAGATTTGCCGTCATCCACGCTTCCTGCCGTCGTGAATCGCAGCAGCTCCATCTCCCGGCTCTGTTCGAGGAACTCCTCTGAGCCCCCAAGCGTCCTCTCCTCGGTCGTGGAGATCATCAGAAGTACCCCTCCCGTTTCTTAAGCTCCATCGAGGCTTCCTCATCGTGATCGATCGCGCGGTTCTGGCGCTCCGAGCCCCGGAAGGACACCATTTCCTCGACGATTTTCGCAATCGTGTCCGCTTCCGATCGGATCGCTCCCGTGCACGGAACGCATCCCAACTAACGCATCCGGCACTTCACCATGAGCGTCTTCTCACCCGGCAAGAGTTCCTTTGTGTTGTGGATCAATACGATCGAGCCGTTTCGCAACACGACTTCGCGCTCCTTCGCGAAATACAGCGGCACGATCGGAATATTTTCCGCCTGGATGTAGAGCCAGATGTCGGTCTCCGTCCAATTGGAAAGCGGAAAAACGCGAATACTCTCCCCTTTGTCAATCCGGGAATTGAAAATATTCCAGAGCTCCGGCCGCTGGCTTTTCGGCTCCCATTGCCCCAACGGGTCGCGGAACGAGTAAATTCTCTCTTTGGCTCGCGATTTCTCTTCATCCCGCCGCGCTCCTCCAAACGCGGCATCGAATTCCCCTGCCGTCAACGCTTCGAGCAGCGCTCTTGTCTTCAAAAAGCCGCAACATTTTTGTGTTCCCAGCGCGAAAGGGTTTGCTCCCGAATCCAGGGCCGTCTGGTTTTTGTGTACGATAAGTTGCGCGCCAATTTGCTTCGTGTACGAGTCACGAAACTCAATCATTTCCGGGAATTTGTAGCTGGTGTCGATATGCAAAAGGGGGAACGGAATCTTCCCTGGGAAAAACGCTTTCTGCGCCAGGCGCAGCATCACGGATGAGTCTTTGCCAATGGAGTACAGCATCACCGGGTGCGCAAATTCAGCTGCTGCTTCGCGCAGGATATGGATGCTCTCCGACTCGAGCGACCTCCGGTGATTCAAGCGCCGCGGGGCCTGCGTCCCGATTCCATCACTGCTGGCGGAAGCCCGCGTCGATCTGCGGAGCTCGACTTCTGATATTTGCGTCATAGAACTCCGTGTAAAAACAAAAAACCCACCTGCCACGGTTCCGGCGGTGGGTTGGCTAAAATCTTGTATTAAGAGCTTTTACAAAGCTGGATTTTCACCCATACAAGACACAGCGGCCCTCGCCGTCATTTGCAGACGACAACAGGCAGCGGTCATGGGGATGAGAATCTTCACTAGAGGAATCCTACCCAACATCTATAGACGTCACAAATCATCTTTTCGCTTCCGTGCTATTCGTATTTTCGATGGCCGAGATCTGAAGTTGGTTACAGGCCGGTTAATTACAGGAATCCTTTAAGCCCCCTGAATCGCTCGCCTTTCTGTTTGCGACTCATTTCAGCATGCTTCTTAAATTCTCCGAGGGACAGTCGTTCGCTGAAGAACTTTGTGGTTGCATCGTCAGCAGCTAAGAAGTTGGCGAACGGGGTTATGAGAAGTTGGGGATGCCCACCTGTCTACTGGACGATTAAAGCTGCCGTTACCGGAAAAATGAAATCGGTCCGATCCTCAAATGTCCGATTACGACTCTCCAGGAACTTGGCGCATAACTCCTGTCGAATCAATGAACCAACCTCGCCAAGTTTCTGGCACCAGTGACGCGTCGAAGACGCAGTCGGGCTGACCAGGCACTTGGACGATCTTCGAGTAATCTTAAATCCACAAGAGTAATCGGCGAAATGTTGAGCTTGTAACCAGGGCAGCCATCATGGCGTCCCATGTAGAGAGACCTCATACGCCGCGGATGGCGTCTATGTTTATCAACAGGCGCTCAATTCTGGTGCTTTTGCTGTTCGCGCTTCCAACCGTCGCCCAAGATCCTACGCCTTCGACCGCGCCGGCCGGCGCTTCCGTGCATCTTGATGTTGTGGTCACGGACAGGTCTGGAGGGCCCGTGAGCGGTCTCCAACTAGAAGATCTCACGCTGCTAGATAACGGTGCGCCGCAGACCATTACTTCGTTTGAAGCTGTGGATGGACGGCAGGCGCGCGCGGAAGTCGAACTGGTCATCGACGCGGTGAACGCCGGAGCCCGAGAGTTGGCCATCGAGCGCCAAGAGATCAAGCGATTCCTGAATGCCGACAAAGGCCGCCTGGCCTACCCAATGACATTCGCTGTTCTTACAGAGACGGGAATGCAGCTTCATTTGGGCTTTTCGCGAGACGGGAAAGCAATCAGCAACGCATTGGATCATTTTAGGATTCCTGCGCGCAGCACCGGACGAGACACAGACCGCGGCACGGGATTTGCGCAACTCATAGCGGAAGAGCGCGAGAGGCCCGGCCGAAAGCTGATCGTCTGGCTCTCTCCCCGTTGGCCGATGCATTCCGACCCGCAGATCTCTAAGCAGCTTCGAGAAGGCCAGATCACGCTCTATATAGTCGATCCTTCGGGCACCGCGGACATTGACATGGGCCTGGAGGACGTTCCTGCGAATCACACCAGACCCGCTGATAGCGCGACGGAGAGCGGCGGTTTGGCACTACACCCGGGCAACGACATGGCTTCCGCACTGCGACAATGCGTTGCGGATTTAAGAACTTACTACGAGATCTCGTTCAATCCCACCGCGGATCGATCCACCGAGTACCATCATCTGGAAATTCGTGTCGCAAAACCCGGGCTGACCGCGCGCACGCAACAGGGTTATTACTCGCAGCCGCGGCGCGCGGAGGATTTTACGGCTGGGTCTGAACAACTCGGCAAGGTCAACGACGACGGCAGTCCAGGCGCGGCTTCGCTAGGTGCCAGCAATGCAGCTTATGCGAATGCCCATCCCTACCTCGATTGGCCGATGGCACGGCTCACTGAAAGCCTCCCAGAATTGCATGGCCTAGAGTCCGCAGCGAACCAGCAACAATTGCCCTTCATTCTGGAGAACCTGGGCCGGACCGTGGACGATTTCGTCCTCAACATCGGTGACCTCATCGCTCGCGAAGACGTGACACAGGAGAAGCTGAACGCAAAAGGGAAAGTGGAAGCGAAGGAGCGGGTTCAGGACAACTATTTGATTCTTCATCATGGCTACGAATGGGGAGCAAGCGCGGAATATCGAATGGATGACAAGGGGACTCGCCTGGGGCCGATCGGCCTGGAGAAGGGTTACCTGGTCACCTCCGGCTACGCGCTCAGCTGCATCAGGTTCTCGACGAAAGCTCAGCGGCAGTCGAGATTCCGCTACCTCGGCGATGAAGAACTTGGTTCGCGAGAGACGTATGTACTTGGGTTTGCTCAGGTACCTGGCGAAGCTAGCTTTACAACCGCGATGGCGGGAACGGGAGGACATGTAGTAGAAATGCTGGAGCAAGGGATCTTGTGGGTCGATAAGCAGGGATTCCAAATCGTCCGCATGCGCAGCGATTTACTCGTGCCGAACCCCGAAATTGGACTCGATCAGCTGACAACAGAAACGACATTCGGTGAAGTGCGACTTCAGGACGTGCCGAATTCCTTGTGGGTGCCCAGCGACGTAGACGTATTCATGGAAATTAACAACGAAAAATATCGCAACCTGCACCACTATGCGAATTACCGGCGCTATCGCGTCTCCGTCAAGATTGGGACCCAGCAATAATCTCAGCTCCGCTCAAGTCCTAATAACGCGGTAACGGTCCATGTGGAATTTTGAAGTTTCCGATTACGCACGACTTACCAGGCAGTTGAAACCGACACCTCGATTCCAAACGCAGAGAGCCTCAGTTTTGTGCGCGGAACGCGGCTCAAATTGAGACGGGGTCATCGATCCTTCCGTTCTTCTGAGACAGTTCTTTGCGCACAGCACATCGGCTCCGCGTTTAGAAAATTCCTCCCTGCGTCCGTAAGAAGGTTATTTTCAGTCGCTTCCGAGGCGGATTCGTTTGTGCGTCTTGAGGCGTCAGTGAGGGATGAGGTGATGGGCACTGACCTGCAGTGCATTACGAATTCTGCTAGATGTTTTTTTTGAAGTCTGTGGATGTCTGACCTTAGCTTCGACTCGGGGAAACACTAACAAGGAGATTTGATGGATTTTCGAAAAGGAGGGGCGCCGAATTGCGTCCTGAAGATGGTTCGGTGTGTCGCAATTCTGGCGTTCGGCTTGATTCTTTTGTTTTCTTCGGTGAGCAGCTGGGGCCAGGAGAGTCGCAAGCTAATTAAGAAAGTGGATCCAGTTTATCCGGAGCTCGCGCGGAGGATAAATTTGACCGGCACGGTGAAAGTCGAAATCAGCATCGGAGCCGACGGCGTTGTGAATGAGGTGAGAACTGTGGGCGGAAACCCAGTGCTGGTGGCGGCGGTTGAAGATGCCGTCAAGCAATGGAAGTACGCGAGCGGAGCGTCAGAAAGCAAGAAACTGGAATTCAGGTTTTAGCTGAGGACCAAAAAACAATCGGCAGTGGATTCTTGAGGAGAAAAAGAATGTTTGCACGAATGAAGAGACTGCTGTGGGCCTTGGCAGTGCTTTGGCTGTGCTTGGGAATTAACAATGCGCGGCCAGTCTATGGCCAGGTGGCCGGTGCGACTCTTACGGGTGTCATCTCGAGCGATTCGGGGACCCCGGTCGCAAACGCCAAGCTTTCCATCAAAAACGTGGTGACCGGTGTGGTTCGAACGTCGAAGACCGACAAGGGCGGCCAATATACCGCGCCGAATCTTCTTCCGGGAACGTATGAGATCGCGGTGACCGCGGCGGGAGATGCGACCAGCATCCAGCATGATGTCACACTCGGGGTGGGCGCGACCCAGACCATAAATCTGACGCTGAAGAGCGGAGAAGTGAGCGAAAAGATTGTCATCAGTATGGCACCGCCTAGCGTAGATTTATCGGCTTCCGCGATAAGCGGAAACGTGGATGCGAGCACGGTACGCGACTTGCCATTGAACGGACGCGACTGGACGCAACTCGCAACTCTTCAGGCGGATGTCGATACCGTGTCGGTGCAGCAACCTAACGGCGTGAACGCTCCTCGCGGAAACCGCGGATATGGGAATCAAATGACGATTTCCGGCACGCGTCCGCAACAAAACAATTACCGCCTGGACGGCGTAAGCTTCAATGATTACTCGAATGGAGCGCCCGGCAGTGTGGTGGGCGTGGATTTGGGAGTTGATGCGATCCGTGAGTTCACTGTGTTGACAAGCAATTATTCGGCGGAGTACGGACGCGCATCGGGTGGAGTGATCAACGCGATCACGCGGTCGGGTGGCAACGAATTTCATGCCAGTCTCTACGAGTTTCTGCGCAACAGCGCATTCGACGCACGGAATTTCTTTGATGGTGCGGCTCCTCCGCCTTTCAGGCGAAATCAGTTTGGTGCCACGCTGGGCGGACCGATCCAGAAGGACAAGACTTTTTTCTTTGTCAACTACGAGGGCTTGCGGCAAGGGCTGACCAATACGGCGGTAGACACCGTGCCATCGCAGGCGGCGCGGAACGGGAATCTTTGCGCCCCGCCGAACTGCTCGACGACGAACCTAGTCACGGTGGATCCGCAAGCCGCGCGGTATCTGGCTTTCTGGCCATTACCCAACGGCGGGCTCATCTGCCCGTTTGCCTCGTGCGCGCCCGGCACTGGCGATTCCGGCATCTACACCACTCAGGTTCCTACTTCCACTTCCGAGGATTTCTTTACCACGCGCATCGACCAGAAAATCGGGGATCGCGACAGCCTGTTTGGTACGTACGTATTCGACAGGGCTTCGGTTCTCGCTCCTGACCCGCTCGACCTCTGGGTTGACAGCAATCTGTCTCGCCGGCAGATCGTGTCCGTGGAAGAGAACCACATTTTCACGCCGACCTATGCCAATTCCGTGCGATTCGGTTTCAGCCGGGTGGTTGCTACCGTCAATTCGCCTGAAAACGGGGTTAGCCCGCTCGCCACAGACACGTCTTTTGGAATCTTCCCCGGCCAATACGCGCCGCAGATCAGTGTGCCCGGACTGACGTTGGAAACAGGCGGTTTGGGTGCGCTCCCGACGTTCTTGTATAACTGGAATTCGTTTCAATTTTACGACGACGCCTTTTACACGCGGGGAAACCACTCCTTGCGGTTTGGCTGGGCTATGGAGCGAATGCTGAACGATACAACCGCCAACCTTGCTCCGACAGGGCTCTACGGGTTCGGATCGCTCTCAGCCTTTCTGACCAACCAGCCAGCAAACCTTGGCGCCACAATTCCTGGGTCGCTGAGCCCACGCGACATTCGGCAAACCATGATGGCTGGCTACGTTCAGGATGATTGGCGCGTTCGCCGCAATTTCACGGTGAACCTGGGAGTACGTTATGAATTCACGACAGTCCCGACGGAAGTGAATGGGAAGCTAGATAATCTTCGGTCCCTGACCGCGATCGCGCCCACCCTGGGATCGCCGTACTTCTCGAACCCAACGTATCGCAATTTTGAACCACGCGTAGGGTTCGCCTGGGATCCCTTCCACGACGGCAAGACTTCCGTACGAGCCGCGTTTGGTGTCTACGATGTGTTGCCTCTGATCTATGAATTCACTCTGGCTATCAGTGAAACGGCGCCGTTTTACAAGATTGGCACGAGCGGTAACTTGCCGGCCGGATCTTTCCCGAACACCGCGGCGACACTCATTGCGAATGACCCGACATCCTTGCAGACCGGTTATGTCCAGCCGAATCCTCCGCGAAACTACGTGATGAACTGGAACCTAACCTTGCAGCGGCAATTGAGCCGCAATTTGACGGCGATGATCGGGTACGTAGGCAACCGCGGCGTACATATGTTGAACCGCGAGGATGACGCCAACAGCGTGCTCCCGACGATGACTCCACAAGGATTGATGTGGCCGTCTCCGGCGGGCAGCGGCACACGGCTGAATCCCAACGTGGGTGCGATTCGTGCTTTGTATTGGGGCGGCAACTCCTTCTATGACGCCCTGGAAGCGCAGGTGATCAAGAAACTGAGCTCCGGCTTTACGATTCAGGGCGGGTATACGTGGGGCAAGGCGATTGATACGGGCTCCGCGAGCGTAATCGGTGACCCGTTCCAGAACTCGATCTCGAGTCCATATTATTTCTGCAACAGCTGCCGGCGAGGCTTGTCGGATTTCAACGTCGCGCAATCCTTGACTTCGCATTTCCTTTGGGAGCTACCGGTCCCGAAGGATTGGACACAGGGTGCTCTCCGGTCATTGGCATTCGGCGGCTGGGAGCTTGGAGGAATCTTCACCGCACAGAGCGGCGTGCCCTTCACGGCGATCCTCGGCGGCGACCCGCTGGGTCTGAATAGTTCGGACCCGTGGGCCTACCCAAATCGTTTGGCAGGCCCTGGTTGCAATTCACTGGTCAACACCGGGAATCCCAACAACTACATTAAACTTCAGTGCCTATCATTTCCCAATCCGAGCACATTGATGGGAAACCTAGGGCGTAACAGCTTGATTGGGCCGGGATTGATGGACCTTGATTTTGCAGTCCTAAAGAATTTCCCGATCCGTCGAATCTCGGAATCGGCTAGAGTGCAGTTCAGGGCGGAGATGTTCAACATCCTGAATCGCGCAAACTTCGCACCTCCGATCGCCAACGAAACGGTTTTCGATCAAAGTGGAAATGTGGTGCCGGGCGCGGGGGCGATTAATGAAACAACTACATCATCGAGGCAGATCCAGTTCGGACTGAAACTCTCGTGGTGAGGCTGGGGTCCGTAGATTAGCTTCGAGAGATTGGTGGCGACAGATGCAACCTATACATCTGACCGCATAGCCGTCGTCGGTATCTGCCGCGCTATGGCACGCCGTGATACACGCCGCGGCAAGACCGGGGGGTCTTGGAATGCCGTGAGCATGCTACGAATAAAGTCTGCCCTTAATGGAGATCATTACTCTATTCGTCCGACGAGGGCATGTCCGTAACGCATGGCAATTGGGGCTAATCTATCAAGCATCTTTCGGCCGGCCCTAAATATCAGGTGCCGGCGCATGGGGACAATCGGTGATGGCCACTCACGGTAGCAGCCACTGACCCGAAATCAGAACCGTCTGATCGAGTCCGCCAAGTAAGCCGCTTAAGCCCTGCTCGTTT
>DATDHE010000520.1:0-14814 GCA_036521695.1 Candidatus Acidiferrum sp.
CTCGCTCTGAGCTTTGTCTCCCTCGGCTTGGCGATGGAGTTGGCAAAGGGGCTCGGAACGTCCTAATTGCGCCCAGATCGGCTTGCCCGGATTTTTGGCAAATTGTTGACAAAACGGTTTTTTGAGGGCGCGCCCCGAAAAGGGGTAAAGTGAGAATCACCGCATAAATACTTGTGATTTATGGTGGGCCTGGGTGGACTTGAACCACCGACCTCGCCCTTATCAGGGGCGCGCTCTAGCCACCTGAGCTACAGGCCCTTCTTACAAAGCAGGGAAGTAGTTTAACACGCCTCGGCGGTTGCACAAGACGCGGCTCGTTTGGATTTCTGATAGCCATTCTGAACCTCCCAGGTCTGGGTTTCCATGGCTTTCACACACCCGTTACTGCACGAAGCCCACATTCGGCGTCGGCCCGCTTCCCTCTGGGGCTTCCCTGATCGGCCCGAACTGCGCTTCATAGCGCGAGATATTTTCCGCCAGCGCCCGCAGGATGCGCTTCGCGTGCCCCGGACTTACGATCACGCTGCTCAGCAGCTTGCCCTGCGGCCCATTCGGGAAAATGTAAATAAAATTTAGCGTGAACTCTTCCAAATTGTGGTGAAGCATCACCAAATTGCTGTATTGCCCTTGCAATTCCTTCTCGTCCGCTTTGATCTGCACTTGCCCTGGCACCGGCCGCTGCTCTTCCATCGTCTTCTCCCCTTAGTTGTTTTTCCGTTTCATGGCTTGTTGAAGGTATCACAGCGCTTCGCCTTGCGCTCGCCGGCAGGGGACGCGCTCGGTTTGCTCAGCCCCTGAGGAAGGAACAATCCGTCTGAGTCCTATTGACAAATTTCTTTGTTAAGTCTAGTTTAGTATGGACATTTACTGTAGTTAACAAAAATTCAGTTACTGAGTATCAGTAAAAAAGCATTATGTCACCCATGTTCCCGCCCCAACTCGAAGCAGAAACCGCAACCAGCCTTGAATCCACGGCCACTGGTTCGTCCTCTTCCGCCAATTCCCGCGTAGCGAGCTTGCCCTCGCTGCCCGAGTCCCATCGGTCCATCCCCATCTCGCACACTGCTTCCTGGATTCGCAAAGTTCTCGCCTTTGCCGGGCCAGGTTACCTCGTCGCCGTCGGCTACATGGATCCCGGCAACTGGGCCACGGACATCGGCGGCGGCTCGAAATTCGGCTACACACTCCTCAGCGTCATCCTGATCAGCAATCTGATGGCGATGTTTTTGCAGGCGCTTTCCGCCAAGCTCGGAATCGCCACTGGCCGCGATTTGGCTCAGGCTTGCCGCGAGCATTACTCTCGGCGCACTTCGATCGCGCTTTGGATCGTCTGCGAAATTGCCATCGCCGCATGCGACCTCGCGGAAGTTCTTGGCTCCGCTGTTGCACTAAAACTGCTGTTCGGGCTGCCGCTCCTCGCTGGCGTGATTATCACCGGGCTTGACGTGTTGATCGTCCTCGCCTTGCAGGGCCGCGGCTTCCGCATCATCGAGGCTTTCGTCGTAACTCTTATAGCGACTATCGCCGGCTGTTTTGCTTACGAGATCTTTTTCTCGCACCCCATCTGGCGCGAGGCCGTCGTCGGCCTCATCCCACGCGCGGAAATTCTGCACAACCGCGAAATGCTGTACATCGCCATCGGGATCCTCGGCGCTACAGTCATGCCGCACAATCTCTATCTTCATTCCAGCATTGTGCAGACGCGCGCCTTCGGCAGCTGCGTTCGCGACCGCCGAGAAGCCATGCGCTACGCCATTTTCGATTCCACGGTAGCTCTCGGTTTCGCACTCTTCATCAACGCCGCAATTCTTATTCTCGGCGCGGCCGCCTTTCACACTCGCGGTCTGCACAACGTAGCCGAAATCGCCGACGCTTATAAACTGCTCAGTCCTGTTCTCGGTGTCAGCCTCGCCAGCACCCTCTTTGCCTGCGCGCTTCTCGCTTCCGGCCAGAACTCCACGCTCACCGGCACGCTCGCCGGCCAGATCGTCATGGAAGGCTTTCTGCAGATTCGTCTCAAGCCGTGGCTGCGCCGACTCATCACACGCTCGATCGCCATTTTGCCCGCGGTTCTTGTTATCGGTATCGCCGGCGAAGGCAAAGTCACGTCGCTACTCATCCTTAGCCAGGTAGTTCTCAGCTTCCAGTTGCCCTTCGCTGTGATTCCGTTAGTTCAATTCACCGGCGACCGCAACAAAATGGGCGAATTCACCAACTCCCGCTTCACCGTGGTCATTGCCTGGATCGTCGCGGCCGCCATCCTCTTCTTCAACGCCGAACTTCTCTGGCTCATCTTCCGCGGCCAGTGAGCCCAGCCGCATTCCCTACTCCTTGGCTGTTACGTCTTCGCGTTGTATCCGTGTTCTCTGCGTAATGTTTCGTCTTTCTTTGTTTCCGTCTTCAAATGCGGTGTGCGAAAATTTTGCTATGCCAACTAACTCCGGGAACGCGGCACTCGCGCGCAAACTCTTTCTAGCGCTAATACTCGTCACGCTCTGCGTTGTTGCCGTCTTTGCTTACTATGAAAACAGACCGTGGAAAGTCCCCGAAGAAGCCAAGCTCCGTCCGAATCCCATCCAGCCTTCCGCGACAGCCTTGGCCGCTGGCCGCGTCATCTATATGCACAAATGTACGCAATGCCATGGCCAAACCGGAAAGGGTGATGGACCAGACGCCGCCAGCTACTATCCCTCTCCCACTAGCCTGGTCGACGCCCACCACATGAACAGCGTTACGGACGGCGAGATTTTCTACCAAATTAGCGAAGGCAGAAAACCCATGCCTGCGTTTAAAAGGAAGCTCACGGAAGAGCAACGCTGGCAACTTGTCCTTTACGTTCGTTCTTTTGCTCCAGCCGCGCCGGCCAGCCACTAGCCACGCTAAACTTCTCCTCGTTTCCGAAGGCAGGGCTCACGCATTTCCAAAATCTCGCTCATCGATATATCCTCTCTTGTTCGAATTTGCCTCTCACGGAGAACACATGCGCAAAACGCTACTAGCCCTCATCGTTTGCCTCTTTTTTGTGTCGTTCGGGAGCGCTGCACCCGGCGCTGTCCGTTGCGGCAAACTTCTCGACGTCCGCGGAGGTCGCATGCTGAGCGATCAAGTCGTCCTCTTTGACGATACCGGCACAATCATTTCCGTCGTTGCCGCCGCTTCCGCTAAATTACCGAGCGGCGTCACGCCAGTCGATCTCTCGAGCGTCACTTGTCTTCCCGGCTTGATTGATGTGCACACGCACATCACGTTCGATCCGTCTGCCAACGGGTACGCGGGCCTCGGCATCTCCGTGCCGCGAGAAGCTGTTACCGGCGTCAAGAACTCCGCCTAACGGTCCGCGCCGGATTCACCACGATTCGCAACGTCGGTGCAACAAACTACACCGACGTCGCCGTGCGCGACGGAATTAACGACGGAGAAATCGAAGGGCCGCGGATGCTGGTTTCCGGACCTCCGCTCAGCATCACCGGAGGGCATTGCGACAACAATCTCTTACCGTTTGAGTACCACAACAAGGCGGAAGGAGTGGCCGATGGCCCGTGGGCCGCCCGTGAAAAAGTCCGCGAAATCATCAAGTATGGAGCCGACGTCATCAAGGTCTGCGCTTCCGGCGGCGTTCTCAGCAAAGGCGACCAGCCCGGCACGCCGCAATACTCTTTCGAAGAGCTCCAAGCCATCGCCACAGAAGCGCACAAACTCGGCCGCAAGGTGGCCGCTCACGCTCACGGTACGCAGTCCATCAAGGACGCCATTAACGCGGGAATCGATTCCATCGAGCATTCGAGCCTCATCGACGACGAAGGCATCGCGCTTGCCAAGCAGCACGGGACCTATCTTGACTTCGACATTTACAACGACGATTTCATCCTTCAAGAGGGCGCAAAGGCCGGCATGCTCCCCGAATCCATCGAAAAGGAAAAAAAATCGGCCGCCTGCAGCGCGAAAATTTTCGCCACGCCTGGCAGTCCGGCACAAAAATGGCTTTTGCCACCGATGCAGGCGTCTATCCGCACGGTGACAACGCCAGACAATTCGCGAAAATGGTGGAGTGGGGAATGAAGCCCATCGAGGCCATCCAGGCCGCCACGATTAGCGCCGCCGATCTTCTCGGCTGGTCCGGCAAAGTCGGCGTCATCGAGACCGGCCACTACGCAGACATTATTGCCGTCAACGGCCCCCGCTGACCGACCTGCGCGTTCTGGAATCGGTGAAGTTTGTAATGAAGGGCGGAGCGGTCGTTCGCAACGACATCGCCTCAAAGTAACCGCAACTCATGCGTGCCAAACGAAACGGGCCGGCAATCGCCGGCCCTCTTTCGTTTCTTCTCTGTGAGCTCTGTCTCTCTGGGTTAACTCATTTCTTACGCTGTTGCCGCCTTCACCGACGATAACGCCGCGGCCACTTCTTTCAAATCGGGCACAACCGGAATGTCGTAATCCTTCCACCACGCGACCTTCCCCGCCTTATTGATGATCACGATCGACCGACCCGTGATCCCTTTGTCTGCCAGGTATACGCCATACTTTTCGCTCATCGCTCCGCGTGGCTGAAAATCCGCGAGCAACGAGTACTTAATGCCCATCTTCTCGGCGTACGCTTTGTGCGACCAAACGCTGTCCACGCTTACACCTAGCACTTCTGCGTCCAGCGTGTCGAACGACCGCATGTCATTCACCATGCAGGCATGTTCCGACGTGCAGGTCGGGCTCCAGTCCAGCGGATAGAACATCAGCACGACATTCTTTTTCCCCGCGAAATCTGATAGCTTCACTTCTTTCTTCTCTTGATTCATCAGCGTAAAATCCGGCGCCGTTTGTCCGACCGCGATACTCATAATCTTCCCTCCTTTTTTCCTGGATTCCCGCCCGATATCTTACCAATCCCTAAGTCCGCCTACAAACTAGCTGGTTACAGAAAAAGAATCTTACACAGAGCACGCGGAGGGCGCAGAGTTCACAGAGCACAGAAAGAAAGGTGCCGGGCTGAAGCCCGGCACCTACATCCACTGATCCCTTTTATTGGCGGCCTGCTCGCAGTACACTGCGTAGAGAGCTAGCCATGTGCGCAGAACCTGCTCGCCGAACCATCGGTATGACCCTCCGCCAACTCGTTGACCTCTATCTCTCTTTAGCGGGCCAGTTCGGCAAGTCCGTCGCTCTATCCGCGTTCCAACTCTCCCCCGCCGAAACCGAGCGGCTATTTTCTTCCTACGACGAGGACTACCACATCAGCCGGTTCTTCCATTTCTCTGAGGGCGACGGCGTCAAATTCAGCATCAACGGCATCCCCGCCACGCACGCCTCCATCGATCCTGAGATTGATTCCATCCTTTAAGCTAAGCAGCGATATCAATTTGGCGAACGCTCGGCGAGTAAGACACTACGACAATGCAGACTGTCGCTGTTGCAGGAAGCAGCGGACGGCAGGGTCGCGTTCGAGGCCGATGGCGATTTCGTAGGCGTGGCGAGCTTCAGCTTGTGCGCCCGACTTGGCCAGCAGTTCGGCGCGCGCGGCCCAGTAAGGTTGGTATTCGGCGAGTCGCGCATCGGTGTCGGCGTCCGGCATGGCATCGAGAGCGGCGCTGGCACCATGCAGCTTTGCGATCGCAAGCGCGCGATTGATGGCTACCACCGGTGAACCCACGAGCGAGAAAAGTGCGTCGTACAGATGCACTACGTCGGCCCAGTTGGCGCGTCCTGTGCGGCCACGAGAAACATGCGCTGACTGAAGCGCAGCTTCGAGTTGATAGCGCCCAATCGAACCAAAGGTGCTGGCACGAAGGAGCAGGGACTCGGCCTCCTCGATCAACTGCCAGTCCCAGAGTGCAGGATCTTGTTCGGCGAGCGGAACGTATTCGCCGTCTGCGTTGCGGCGCGCGCGGCGCCGAGCCTCCGCATGCAACATGAGGGCGAGTAGGCCAAGCGCCTCAGGCTCGTCCGGCAGGAGCTCCGTCACGAGCCTGGCGAGAAAGAAAACTTCTTCGTTGAGGTCGCGGCGAGCGACATCGGTTCCGCCAGGGTCAGTCCAACCTTCCGTGAACGCGGCATAAATAGCGTCCAACACGGTGTCGAGGCGGGCAGGAAGCTCCTCGTGCTCGGGAATGTTGAAGGGGATGCCAGCTTGCCGGATCTTGTCCTTGGCACGGACGAGCCGCTTGCCCATAGCCGCCGGAGACACGAGAAACGCCGAGGCAATCATCGCGGCATCGAGTCCGAGCACTGCCTGCAAAATCAACGGCGCGCGGATTGCGGAATCGAGTGCAGGATGTGCGCACGCAAACATCAGCGCAAGACGCTGATCCGGGATTTCCGATTCGGCCGCGGCAGCGTCCAGGCCTTCCGCCATGATGCGCATTTGTTCGCCAGCGATCTCATGCCGAAGTCTTCCTCGGTGCATATCGATCGCCTTTCGCCGGGCCACGGTTAGCAGCCAGGCTTCCGGATTTGACGGACAACCATTCCGCGGCCAATCCGCCAGCGCAGAAGCGAAGGCCTCCGACAGCGCGTCCTCGGCCGCTACCACATCCCGCGTGCGCGCCGCGAGAAAGGCAACGAGCTTGCCATAACTGCGGCGGGCGACGGCGTCTGCCGTGCTGCGCGCCTGCTCATAGCCATCGTGGAAGTTCATGCGATCAGGCCACGGATCACGCGGGCATTCCCCAGATAGCACGCACCTCGACGACACCGTGGCCGACGGCCGGGCAACGGGCAGCCCACGAGCTTGCCGCATCGTGATCGGCAACATCGATGAGAAAGTAGCCACCCAACTGCTCTTTTGATTCCGCAAAGGGACCATCGAGCACCTGCGACTTGCCATTGGCAAGCCGCACGGTCGTCGCCGTCGAGCTTGGCTGAAGGCGGTTGCTGCCCGTGAGGACACCAGCCTTTGTCAAAGCTTCCCGGTACGCGGTGTAAGCCGCCATGCCTTGTTCCTGTTCGGCCTTCGTCATTGTGGGCCAAGCAGATTCGTTCACATAAGCCATCAGCAAGTATTGCATCTCGAGTCTCCTCTATTGGTATCTGGCGGGCAAGCTGCGCCGCTACTAGAATGACGTGCGGCCGCGGGTGATTTGGACAACTGCGGCGCGCTGGCTAGAGGCGTTGTCGCTCATGCGGCCGGCAAGTAGCACACGAAGACGGTGCCGTTGCCAAAGGTGCGCGACGTCGTCAGCTTCAAGTTCAGCTTGTCTTTGACGGTCTCAAAAAGCGTGCGGCCCTTGCCAAGCACGATGGGGCTAAGAGCAAGCTGGTATTCATCGATCAGATTTTGCCGCGCCAATTGGGAGACGATGCTGCCGCTTCCCAGAATGACCATGTCTGGTCCGGATGCATGCTTTAATTTTCGGACTTCTGATGCCAGATCCCCGTGGAGTAGCTTCGTGTTGTTCCAAGAGGCCTTGTCCAGAGTGCGTGAAAAAACGATCTTTGGCATATCGTTCATCCCTTTGGCGACCACCGGAGAATTCTGGAGCGCCATCGGCGTTGGCCAGTAGCTTGCCATAAGTTCGTAGGTCTTCCTGCCCAAGACTAGCACGCCGCTGCCAGTTGCATTCCCGCTGACGAAAGCGTTCCACTCAGCATCATGTTTGTGGGCCCAGCTCATATCGCCCTTGCCGTCCACAAAGAAACCATCCAGCGACACCATGTTGAAAACGATTAATTTGCGCATGACTCTTCTCCTTTATTTTTGTTGAAGTGTGATTGTTAAACTTGCGCCGCGGCGCGGCTTACTTTGGCTTAATGTATTGGGAAAGGTCATCGGTCAGGAGCGTGCCTTCCCGGACTGGACGCACCTCGATGGCACCGTGCAGTGCGGTTGGGCTGCGTGCCGCCCAGGAAATCGCTGCATCGAGATCGGCCACCTCGATGATATGAAAGCCGCCTAGTTGCTCCTTCGAGTCGGCATAGGGGCCATCCAGGACCTGGGTCTTGCCGCCCGCGACTCGTACCGTGGTCGCAGCCGAGGTAGGATGCAGGCCCTTACTGTCTTTCAGCACTCCAGCCTTTGACATCGCCTCCATGTAGGCTTTATAAGCACCCAACCAGTGGATTTGCTCGTCCCTCGTCAATTGGGGCCAGCCGGCTTCACCCACATAGTCCAACAGCATGTATTTCATTTGCAGCCTCCGTTATGCTTCTTTAGCCCGCATTTTGTTCCGCTATTAGAGTGACGTTCGAAACGAGGCGATTTGGACATGCACGCCAAGATTTCTTTTCCAGTGCCAGTTTGCTACATCACCTACACCGTGCCAGCCAAGAACAACACAGCCGCCGCAAGTTTTATGAACGCTTCTACAGCGAAGAACCAGCAGTGGTGACCAAGCCATATCGCTGCGACTGTCAGCACGATTCCGATGACCAGAAACGTTTTTCCGATGCTCATTGCCAATCTCCCAAGCCTCCGTTATCCCTTTCGAAGGCATTTTGTTCTGCCACTAGATAGACGCTTGAACATTGGCAATTTGGACAGCCAATCCTTTTGGCCGCTCGGCCTGCTCTCAGAATTAGCCGTTCCGCCGCGTCTTGGATATAATCCGTTGGCCACACTTTAGACGCTGACTTACTCACTGCCACCCTGGAGGTCCCTAGATGGCTGGCTCGCCAACCCTCTTGCCCGAATCGCGGCTTGGAAGCACGCTGCGCCGCGACGCCTGGTGGGTCGAAATACTGCTCGTAATATTTCTTCTCGGCGGTTTTGGCCTTTACGCAACGCTGCGGGCCTTCGAGGGTAAGTTTTACGAATGGGGGCCGTACCTCTCGCCTTTCTATTCGCCGCTCATCGATCCCTTGCATCATTGGTGGAAATTTTCTCCAGCGCTGCTGATCCTCGCCGGGCCCCTCGGGTTTCGCGCTACTTGCTATTACTACCGTAAAGCCTACTACCGGGCATTTTTTCTCGATCCGCCGGCTTGCGCCGTCAGTGAACCTTCCAACCGCAAATACCACGGCGAAACGAAGTTTCCCTTCATCCTGCAAAATATTCACCGCTATTTTTTCTATCTTGCGGTCGTGTTCATTCTGTTTCTCTGGCACGACGTTATTAAGGCCTTCAATTTCGACGGCCATTTCGGCGTCGGCTTGGGCACCCTCGTTCTGATCACGAACGTCATTCTGCTGACGCTTTACACGTTTTCCTGCCACTCGCTGCGACACCTTGCCGGAGGCAAACTCGATTGCTTTTCTTGCGCTTCATTCGGCAAGCCCCGCCACGCTGCTTGGCGTGGTGTGAGTTTTCTCAATGAGCGGCACATGCTTTTGGCCTGGTGCAGCCTGATTTCCGTTGGCTCCGCCGATTTCTACGTGCGCCTGGTGGCCAGCGGCGCTATCCATGACCTGAGGATCCTGTGACCACTAGTTACGAGACTCGCGAACACGACGTTCTAATCATTGGCGCCGGCGGCGCTGGACTGCGCGCTGCCATCGAAGCTCTCGCGAAAGGCGCGAGTGTTGGCGTCGTTTGCAAATCCCTTCTCGGGAAAGCGCATACCGTCATGGCCGAGGGCGGCATTGCAGCAGCCATGGGCAACGTTGACACTGCCGACGGCTGGAAGCCGCATTTCCGCGACACCATGCGCGGCGGGAAATTTCTTAATAATTGGCGTATGGCACAGCTTCATGCGCAGGAAGCTCCGGACCGCGTCCGCGAACTGGAACAGTGGGGCGCGCTCTTCGACCGCACTGACAGCGGCGCGATTCTTCAGCGCGCCTTCGGCGGCCACACGTACAAACGGCTCTGCCACGTCGGCGACCGCACTGGCCTGGAAATGATTCGCACGCTTCAGGACCGCGGCGTGCAGCTCGGCTTCGACGTTTACATGGAGTGCACCGTCACGCGCCTGCTCACCGACGGCGGCCCCGTCGCTGGAGCGTTTGGCTACTGGCGCGAAAATGGGCGCTTCATCGTTTTCAAAGCCAAGTCCATCGTCATTGCCACTGGCGGCATCGGAAAAGCCTGGCCCATCACTTCCAATTCTTGGGAGTACAGCGGCGATGGCATGACGCTCGCTTATGAGGCCGGCGCCGAGCTCATGGACATGGAATTTGTACAGTTCCATCCCACAGGCATGGTTTGGCCGCCCGGCGTGCAAGGGCTTCTTGTCACCGAAGCGGTCCGCGGCGAAGGCGGCATCCTGCGCAACAAACTTGGCGAGCGCTTCATGGAGAAATACGACCCCAAGCGCATGGAGCTTTCCACGCGCGACGTCGTCGCTCGCTCCATCTACACCGAAGTAAAAGAAGGCCGCGGGACCGAGCACGGCGGCGCCTACCTCGACATTTCTCACAAACCCGCGGAGTACGTGAAGAAAAAACTTCCCAGCATGTATCACCAGTTCAAAGAGCTCGCTGACGTGGACATCACCAAAGGTCCGATGGAAGTGGGTCCCACGTGCCATTACGTGATGGGCGGCATTCACGTCGATGCCGAAACGGCGGAGTCCACTTTGCCCGGTCTCTTCGCCGCAGGAGAAGCTGCAGCCGGTCTCCACGGCGCGAATCGATTGGGCGGAAATTCGCTCTCCGATTTGCTGGTTTTTGGCCGCCGCGCAGGCATGGCAGCCGCGGATCACGCCAAACGCGTTTCCAATGCCGGAGTCTCCGATGCGCAAATCGCGGAAGCCGAAAGGGAACTCCTTGCTCCGTTCTCCAATCCTAGTGCCGAGAGCCCTTATGCCGTTCACCGCGATCTGCAGAAGGTCATGCAGAGCCTCGTCGGAATTTTCCGCACGGAAGAAGATCTGAAGAAGGCCTTCGCCGAGCTTGAAGAATTGAAGGCGCGTGCGGCAAAGGCCAGCGTGGAAGGCTCACGGCTTTTCAATCCCGGCTGGCATCTTGCGCGCGAACTGAAATCCATGCTCACCGTTTCCGAAGCGGTCGCGCTCAGCGCGCTCGCGCGCACAGAAAGCCGGGGCGCGCATAGCCGCATCGATTACCCGAATTACGATCCCGTGTGGGAGAAAAAGCACAACATCATCGTCCGCGAAGGCGCGGAGATGAAGCGGCGCGAGGCTCCGGTCGAGCCCATGCCCGAAGATTTGAAGCAGTTCGTAATGGCTGAGTAGGTTTGGTTGAAGTGTGATGTTCGCGGGACTTTTGTAGCGCCCGGGCTTTAGCCTGGCAATGGTCCACAGCAAGCTCGGACTCACCAGCCCGAGCGCAGTTTGGAGAACTCATCGATGCCTGACGCAACGTTACGAGTCTTCCGCGGCGAAGGCGCCACCGCTGGCCAAGCGGTCGACTACATTGTGCCCGTCGCTCCCGGCATGGTCGTTCTCGACGCGCTCCATTACATTCAGGGCCATCTCGCGCCCGATCTGGCCGTCCGCTGGAATTGCAAAGCCGCGAAGTGCGGTTCCTGCTCCGCCGAAGTCAACGGCCGGCCCCGTCTAACCTGCAAGACGCGGGTGGACTCTTTCCCGCTGGATCAGCCGATCATGGTCATGCCGATGAAGTCTTTCCCGCGCATCAAAGATCTCGTCACCGACGTCTCCTGGAATTACGCCGTCAACAAAAGAATTCCCGCCTTTCGCCCACGCCAGAACACGGACTGGAAAATCTCTCAAATCGATGTCGATCGTGTCCAGGAATTCCGCAAGTGCATCGAATGTTTTCTCTGCCAGGATGTTTGCCACGTCATTCGCGAGCATGACGAAAAGAAATCATTCGGCGGCCCGCGCTTCTTCGTCCGCGTCGCCGGCCTCGAACTCCATCCGCTCGACGCTGTCAATCGCATGGCCCTGCTCAAGGACGACCTCGGCATCGGTCTCTGCAACATCACAAAATGTTGCACTGAGGTCTGCCCGGAGGATATTCACATCACGGACAACGCCATCATTCCGCTGAAGGAGCGTGTCGTCGACCAGTTCTACGATCCGCTAACGATGCTGTTCCGCAAAATCATGGGGAAGTAGCATAATCCAGTGGCACAGGCTTCAGCCTGTGCGCCGTTCTGCCGAGCAGCCAACACGGCGAGAGAGCACAGACTGAAGTCTGTGCCACCGACGCCGATCATGGCGACCACGCAATCAGGAGGTTCCATGCCACACCAACTCAAATCCATCTCCAAAGCAGGTATCGCGGAAGCCATCGCGAAAGCCGAGCTCTACCGCTACCTCAACGAACCCGAGGAAGCCGAGTCCATCTGCCGCGATATCCTCGTCGTCGACGCCGACCATCAACTCGCTCGCCGCATGCTAGGCCTGGCCATCACCGACCAGTTCACCGGCGCCGCCGCCGACCGCTACGGCGAAGTCCACTCCATCTTCCAGTCCCTCCACGATCCCTACGAGCGCCACTACTATTCCGGCCTTCTCCAGGAACGTCGCGCCAAAGCCCAACTCCACTCCGGCTGCTCCGCCCACATCCTTCTCCCGCTCATCGAAGAAGCCCTCCACCATTTCGCCGAAGCCGAGAAAATCCGCCCCGCCGGCAATGACGACAGCATCCTCCGCTGGAACCGCTGCGTCCGTCTGCTAGAATCCCGTCCCGAATTTCACGCCGTGCAACCGGGCCCCCGAGACTTCGAGTCCGAAGACACTCCCCCCGTCAACGTCCCCATCCGCCGCACCACCACCCGCTGACGTTGCCCGCTGCGTCACGACCCGTCGTCGTAGCTGTCTGATGCTGCCCTCCGCGTGATCGCCTGACACGGCTCGCCAACATCTCCGGCAAGGAAGCCGTCAAAGCTTTCGCCAAGGCGGGCTGGCAAGTCATGGGCCAAGGGGGCAGCCACGTCGTGATGACGAAACCACATCTGCGCGCCAACCTCTCAATCCCCAACACAAGGAACTCTCTACGGGAACGTTCCGAGCACTGATTCGCGCAGCGGAGATGACCGTCGACCAGTTTTTAGCGCTTCTCTGATCGGCTGTGTTCTCACCACTCGCCACTTCCCATTCTCGCATCGCCCCAAAAACTTCTCCGCCAGCTCCGCCGTATGGCCGCCGAGCAGTCCAGGCCCCACCAACCCTAATCCACGAACTCTTCGAAAAATCCGCCCGCAAAGTCGCCTAGCTTGCTTCGCTTGACAACTGCACTGTACGGCTGTAATCATACAGTATGCTGTCCCATGGAATCACACCTTTCCAAAAAGCACGGGGGAGGAAAAGGGTCGCACTGCAAATTGTCAGTTCGATTTTGCCGTTCGACCGGCAAAGACTGCCAATGGCCGACTCGCGGTGGTCGAGCCTTTCTTGGTGGCACCTGCGCCAGCCGGCGACGCCTTGTCGCCAGCTTTCGCGCTCGGAATGCCCATCTCAATCGCTCGCCGCACGGCGCTCATCGGCGCGTCGTCCTTCAACACTACTGTTCCGCCATTCGCTTCAATTCCCAACTCTTTCCACATCGCGGCAAGATCAACCTGCACTGGCTTGTCTTTCCATTCGGCATATAATTTTTCCAATACGTCGACGCCAGCGGCGCTGTCGCCGGTCTTCAGCGCCTTTTCCAAATCCCAATCTTGGTTAATATCGCCGCCCGCATTCAGGATTCCGCGCAGCGCGTCCTCCAGGCCTTTTTTGTTTTTGGTTTGCTTGCGGATTTCCACGTCGGTGACAAAACAGAAAAGCGCGCCGCCCCAGTATGTTCTTCCCCAGGTGTGGGTATGGTCCAAACCCGCATCGCCTTCTTTTGGAAGGCCTTTGGGCATGTCGCGGACGAGGTCGCTCCACATTTGCAGCGCGGTCCAATGGCCGGCGCGAATCCGCGCGATGGGTTCGACGTACACGGAGATGCCCTCTTCGATCCAGTGATGCTCATCGGCCATCGACGGAAACGCGAGATGGATCATTTCGTGCGTCAGCATCCAGTCTTCGGCAAAATCCGCGGTTGTGGTTTTGTTTCCCGCGTGGATGACAATCAGGCCGCCATCCCGGCCCCAAGTCATGCCGTGGCGCACACCGGTTCCGTCGAACGAAATCACGCGTAGCGTGAGATGAGGAACAGGGTAGCGCGTGTAGTAGGCTGCGACGGATTCCGCCGCAAACTGCACCCACTTCGTTATGTCGGGCTGCGAAAGCGGAGCGTTAGGGGTCTCGGCCGATTGAATTGTCACGTCGATGCGCGAGCCGCCTATCATCAAAGTCGAAGTCACCTCAGCCGCCTTTGCGGCCTGGAAGGGAACGAGCAGAAGCAGAAGAATAAGGCAGGTGCGTTTGCGGAAGCCAAGGATAGTTTCCATCCGGAACTTGAGTACCCGGAATCCATCGTATCCTAATTGCAAGAATTGCGCGTGCGAGAACTACGGAACGATCTTCCCGCCACTCTAAACGGGAGTCTTATTCCCCGGCGGAGTTTTCCAAAAGAATCGGCTTGCGAGCGCGTCCACGGAGAATATTCCGGGGCCGAACAGGAACACGATGAGCGAAGCAATCAGAAAAACGTATGGAGCGGCCGCGGTGAATTTGTCGGGGTCGGAAAAAATGGAATGGAGAGCTTCCTTGTCCGCAGTGATGTAAGCCATGAGCATATTGATCGTCAGCACAAACGAAATCAGATGGGAGAACAAGCCGATGGCCAGCAAGAAGCCGCCAAAAAATTCCAGGCTGGAGATGGCCGCAGCCGTAAAGCCCGGAGACGGCAAGCCAAGGCTCGTGAAAAAATCAGTCACTTTATCGAGATTATGCAGCTTGCCCCAGCCGCTCTGCATCAATTGGATGCCCCAATACAGCCGCACAAAAAGCAGAAATGGATGCTGGAGATAATCGGCGTAATGACAAAACTTGTCGTGCCAGGCCTTTGTGGTTGTCAGTATTCTATTCATGAAAGATCGGTCGTCAGCAGCTTGTTCATCGAAGATCGGTCGTCAGCAATTTATTCC
>DATDHE010000521.1:0-2732 GCA_036521695.1 Candidatus Acidiferrum sp.
ACCTTGGCGCCGAAGTATGCGAGCTCGGCCGCCTCGCGGTATGAAATCTCGGGAATCCTGCGCACGTCGGGCACCAGGCGCGGATCGACCGTCTGCACGCCGTCCACGTCCGACCAGATAATGACCTCGTCCGCGTTGAGAGCCGCGCCCAGGATCGTTGCCGAGTAATCCGAGCCGTTGCGGCCGAGTGTTGTGACCACGCCTTCCGCTGTGGCGCCGATAAAGCCGGTCACGATGGGGACGATGCCCTGCCGGATGAGCGGAAGCAAACGTGCGCAGCAGGATTCACGCGTCAGGTCCATCAATGGCTCAGCGGCGCCGTGGCACGAGTTAGTCACGACGACTTCCGTAGCGTCTATCGGCTCACTGGCCACTCCGCGATCCGCAAGTGCGGCCGCGACGAGCGGAGCAGCGAGACGCTCGCCAAGGCTTGAGATCGAATCACGCGCCCGCAGCGTCAACTCGCGTAGGAGCACCGTACCTTGACATAGGGCGTCGCCCTCTTGCAAAATCTGTTGCATTTTCTTACCGATTCGCCTTCGCTCCGCAGCCGAATGAATCAACGCGCTAGCCTCGGCGTCGTGCCGCTTGCGCAACTCCACGAAAATCGTCGCGACTGCCTCCCGATTTCCAGCCTCCGACTGCATGGCCGCCTCGACTAATTTGTTCGTCACGCCGCTCATCGCGGAGACGACCACCACGACGTTACTCTCCCGTGACGCAGCCTGAACGATTTCGACCACTCTATTGATGCAGGATGCGTCACCAACCGACGTTCCGCCAAATTTCATGACGCGAAGTGGCTTGTGCACGTTTTTGCGGATCTGGGTCTGAACAGGGCGATGCTGAATATGGCGCTCGGAAAGAAATTCGGAAGCTCTCGCTGTACCGTCCGGTGATGAAATACTCGTGCGGCTGCGACCATGTGAACGAGCGGCACGATTGCTGAGAAGATCAACCGAACTACAGGGGGCATCAATACCTGAGCCGCGATGCTCGGCGGACGGAACCCCTAATCCGAATTCACGAGACAGCCCAGATTTGCGTTCGTTACGCATAGGAGTGTTTGCTCCACCCTAGACAACGAGGCCCTTTAGTCCGAAGACCCGAGAGTAGTCCAGTCTGTTCTGGTGCAATCTGACTTCCAAAGGTAGCAAGCATGAGGTCGCAAAGAGACGCCTCTACAGACATTATCTTATTGAAAATAAGCCTCTTACAATTTGTATGCGGTTTTGAGCAGAACAGAGAAGCTAAGAGAAAGAAAACACCTGCTCAAGGGAAGAAAACTCATTCCTAGGTCGTCTCTGAGTCTGGATGCCATCCTACTCCGCTTTCCTTGCGGGGCGCGATCATGGGCGACCGATGCGATCCCCTGAGAAAGTTCGCAGCCACTTCTGCTCGGCTTGCCAAGCTTTCCTCTTCTGGCGTGTGCGCAGGCAGGAGCGCACCAACTCAGGCTCCTCCATCGGAACATCGTGATAGCCCGATCGCAGATACGGGCTCGTCGGATTCCTGATCCATTCCTGCGGGAAGAGCACGATGGTGTCGTTCTCGGTCAGCATAGGGGCTTCTTGGACAGACTGCCCGGTCACAGCCGCGTACAAGGCCGCGGGAAGATCACGCCCGGGCCCGAGCGTTAGATGCCCCACTTGAGTCGTCCGAGGATTTAGTTCGATCAGATGCGCCTTTCCTGTGTGGGCTTCCAGCATGAAATCAAGCCCGTGCAGCCCCGAAAGCTGGAGCCGGCCTGCGATTTTCTTTGCAGCGGCAGCCATGTCGGCATCCTCGATCACTCGGAGGACCGTGGCCGGGCCAGTCGAATCCCGCTTCTTGAGGACCTCAAAATGCAAGCTGGCCAGGACGGCCCCTTTCCAGCAGGTGACCAGGCTGGTTGCTTCGCGTCCAGGGACAAATTCCTGCGCATTCACTACAGACCGGGTCCGAAGTAGCGAAGGCCAAACCAATCTCAAATCTTGGTTGATCAGAGCTCGCTTGGCCGCTCGCGCCAAGAGCGGTGGGGCCTGCAGCACACGAAATGCGTGTTCGGCCTCTTCGAGTGTATGGACGACTCTCACGCCCTCTCCACCCGAAGTATTGTTCGCCTTTAGGACCATCGGAAAGCCAACTCGATCTGCCCATTCTCTGAGGTCATCGGCGTTCGCAATGACACCAGTTTTCGGAACACGAACGCCTTCTTCTTGTGCCAGATTCAATATGGCGGATCTTGCGTACACCACCGGAAAACTTGCGGGTGCGCCGAGTGAACGCTCAATTAATGCGCAGATTTTGGTTTCTTCGTTCTTCGAACGTCGTTCCTGCTGATAGAGGCTGTGTAGTTGCTGAGTCGCAAGATCGTCGCCTGGAATGATGAGATCAGGTCTCGCGGTTCTGATCGCAGACGCGAACGACATCAGGGGCAGCAGGCCATGATAGGTATGTATTCGATGGGGCAGGTTCGTCTTGGCAAGCGGATGCCGCGGCGGAGCCAGCGCTTCGACATTGAATCCCGCATTTGTCAAAGCCATGGCGAGCCGAGCGGTCGGAAACCAGCGAGACGTCGTGGCTATGAGGACCGTGGGCTTCAAGTTTATCCTACCCAGCTCAGCGGGCAAAAAAATGGGTTGGGCGCAAATAATTGGTTGGACGCTATGGCCTTAAGCAAAAAGCCTCCCGACTGGATGCTTACCCTCCTAAACAGCAATTTAATCACCAAAGAGAAGCATCCCGGGAAG
>DATDHE010000522.1:0-10783 GCA_036521695.1 Candidatus Acidiferrum sp.
GGAGTCCTGCGGGTTTTTATCCGAAGGTTGCAGACGTCGCGCCGGGCTTTAGCCCGGCATCTTTCTTTTGGTTTTGACTTTACGCGCGGCGTAGGCTCTATCTAATCGCCACGACGGAGGATTCCCACATGCTCAAAGTAGGCGACAAAGCCCCCGCATTTCGCTTAAAAAACGACGCCGGCAACGACGTTTCTCTCTCCGACTACCTCGGCAAGCGCGTCGTGCTCTTCTTCTATCCGAAGGCCAACACTTCCGGCTGAACGATTGAAGCGTCCGAGTTTCGTGACGCAAAAAAACAGTTCGATAAGCTTGGCGTGGTCATCCTCGGCATGAGCGGTGACTCCGTCAAAGCCCAAGCCAGCTTCAAAGCCAAACAAAAACTCAACTTCGATCTCCTCAGCGATGCGGATCTCAAAACGATTGAAGCCTACGGCTCGCGCCGCATGAAGAAATTCCTTGGCAAATCGTTTCTTGGAATTGTGCGAAGCACTTTCTTGATCGGTCTGGACGGCAAGCTCGAACACATTTGGGACAACGTCAAAGCCAAAGGTCATCCAGCCGAGGTTCTCGCGGAAGTCTCGAAAAAATAATCGCCGCAAATTGCGATATCAGAGATGAAAAATGAGGTCTTCCGATCCCGTCGAAGCAGGCTCGATCAGAAGATTGTCGATTAAGCGAGTCTTGCCGATAAACACCGCGAGCACCGCATAACTCGGCCGCGCCACTCGCACCACCGTCTCAAACCTGTCCGCGCTCACAATCTCTGCGTAATCTACGTCAGCAAGCGGTTCGGCCTCGATAACCCGCAGCATGACAGTTTGCAGTTGCAGGGCATCGCGCAAGCCAGCCGATAACTCGTTTCGCGCAGCTACAAGCGCGCGGTATAGAACGGTCGCGGCCTTACGTTCCTCGGCGCGCAAATACGCATTGCGCGAAGAAAGCGCCAGTCCATCCGCCTCCCGCACCACCGGGCAAACCACAATCTCCGCATCCAGATTTAAGTCGCGCGCCATCTCGCTGATAATTCGGACCTGCTGCGCATCTTTTCTCCCAAAGTACGCAAAATGTGGCTGCACAATCTCAAACAATTTCAAGACGACGGTCGACACGCCGCGAAAATGTCCCGGACGCGAACGCCCCTCCAGCCGTTCGCTGATGCCCTCGACATTGACGTAAGTCCGAAATCCATCCGGATACACATCCGCGGCCTCAGGCGCAAACAATGCATCAACGCGCACGGCCGAAAGCTTCTCCGCGTCCTTCTCGAGGTCTCGCGGATATTTTTGGTAGTCCTCTTTAGGCCCAAACTGTTTCGGATTCACGAACACCGAGGCAATCACCTGCGAACATTCTTGCCGGGCGCGCTTTACCAGGGCTGTATGTCCTTCGTGCAGCGCGCCCATCGTCGGCACCAGTCCGATCACGCGGCCTTCCGCGCGCGCCTCACGCGCGTATTCTTTCATCCAGGCTATTGTTCGGATTATTTCCACAGAGAGGGAGTGCGTCTCACGGATTTACACGGTCAGAACTCGCGCGCTAGCCGCCGTCGCGCGTTCACGATAATAATGCATCAAGTCCGTCAAAATCGGCTGCGCCTCAAGTTGCCGCAGCAGCGTCGTAATCTGCCCGCGGTGGTACGTCCCATGATTCACCACATGCTGCATTGATTGCCACAGCGGATTCTTATACACGCCAAATTTCAGCGTCTTGTATTCCATCACGCGATTCAGATCTTCTTGCGTCAGCTTCCCGACGAACGCAAGCAGCCGCGCTTCCTGCTCTGCCCACTTTGTACGCAAGCTCTCCACATCACTGCACTCCAGAACATCGGGCAACGACGCCGGCGAGCGCCCCTGAAACCGCTCCAGCCAAATCCATTCCGCCCCGCAGATGTGCGCCAGCGTGTCCCGCACCGACCCAAAGCTCGACCCCATCGGTTTCGTGAACTGTGCACTCGTCAAATTCGCCGCAGCATCGAGCGCTCGATGATTCGCCCAAGCATTGTAATCATACAGCGCGCGCATCTCTTCCGGCGTCATCTCAACCTCCACCTGCATATTTCAAATCGTAATTGTCATTCCGAGCCAGCGACCGAAGGTTCCGACCTTGTCGGAAGGAGTCTGTTTTTTCGCTTTCTACCAATCGCCGTCACTATTGACCGGCGCTTCCTTCTCCTCTTTCGCCGTCGGCGCTGCGTGATACGACTCCCCATCCGAAGGGAACGTCTCGCCTCTCACGTCCTCGCAGTATTCCCGCGCCGCCTTCGCAATCATCTCGCCAACATTCGCATATTGCCGCGCGAATTTCGGCGTCTTGCCAAACGTCAGCCCGAGCAAGTCATGAATCACCAGAATCTGCCCGTCGCAGTCCGGCCCTGCGCCTATTCCGATCGTGGGAATCCGCAGCTCGCGCGTAATCTGCGCCGCGAGTTCTCGCGGCACCGCCTCGAGCACCACCGCAAAGGCGCCAGCTGCTTCCACCGCGCGCGCATCCCTCAGCAGCTGCTCCGCCGCATCCACAGTTTTGCCCTGCACACGAAACCCACCCAGCGCATTCAGCGACTGCGGCGTCAACCCCACATGTCCCATCACTGGAATTTCCGCTTCCGTCAGCCGCACAATCAATTCCAGCCGTCGCTCTCCGCCTTCTACTTTCACCGCTTCCGCGCCCGCGTCTTTCACAAACCGCATCGCATTCCGCACCGACTCCGCGATGTCGCTGTGAAAGCTGCCGTACGGCATATCCGCCACGATGAGCGCACTCCGCGTCCCTCGCCGCACCGCCCGCGTGTGATGCAACATCTCCTCGATCGAAACCGGCAGCGTGCTCTGGTATCCGAGCACCACCATCCCGACCGAATCGCCCACCAGCAGCACATCGACGCCCGCTTCATCCAGGAGACGCGCCGTCGGATAGTCGTACGCCGTCAAACAAGTAATTTTCTGAGAAGTGGAATGGGAACCCGCAGCCCAGGACTTCCGCTGCAGCAAATCGGGCACAGTAATCTTGCCATTGCCCGAGTTAGGAACAACGCTCATGCCGGCCTCCGGTGCCGCTCCCTAACCGCAGGATACAGCCCTGTACCTCACCTTTACGAAGAATACCAAATTTCCACCTCCCTTGACCACCATTTCAAGATTTGAGAGGGGAGTTAGTCGCGCATTTCTCGACTATTAAGGTGTTGCGAGCTCTCCGTCCAGTTCAGGTAGATTCGATGTAGCGTGCCCATTCCGGCAATTCGCCGGAAATGAGTTTGAGCTAAAATCCCGGAGGCCGCTCGCCCACAACGTTAAACGCCTTCTCCAGCGCCAGCCCCGCTTGGCCCACTGTCCCTTCATCAAACAGGCGCCCAATGAGTGTCACTCCATGCGGCACGCGCCTTGGCGGCGAAAACTTCGGCAGCGGCCTGCTCGGGTCCGGCGCCCAATCTGTGCGCGCCTCGGTCACTTCGACGAAACCTGCTCGCAGAGTCAGAGATGGATGGCCGGTGAAATTTGTGATCGTCAGCATTTCATCACGCAGCGAAGGCACAAGCAGCAAGTCGACTTGAGAAAACACGCGCGCCATTTCCATCGCTACTTTTCGCCTGAGACGGTCCGTCTGAACAAAATCCACCGCTGAAAGAAATCGCGACTGCCGGAAAATATTCGGCCAGGCGTCGTACGTTTGCACCTTCAACTGATCTGCCGCGTGATTCAGCGTAATTTCCTCGAACGCGGCTGCTCCTTCCGCAAACAAAATCAGGTTCAGCGAATCGTAAGGCCAGTCGGGAATGCTCACCTCCACCGGAATCATCCCCACTTTTCGAACCGTTTCGAGCGTCGCGCGATCTACTTTCGTCGCAGGAGTTTCTTTCATCCACGTGGGGAAATACCCGACGCGCAGTCCTTTCACCTTCGCGCCCGCGTCAAAATCGAGCCGGCTGGGCACACTCGAAACGTCGCCGGCATCCGGCCCGGAAATCGCCTGCAACACCAGCATCGCGTCTTCAACACTTCGCGTCATCGGCCCGAGCTTATCGAGCGACCAGCACAGCGTCATCGCTCCGGTTCGCGCCACTCGTCCATACGTCGGCCGCAATCCCGTCAATCCGCAGCGCATGCTCGGCCCGACAATGCTCCCTCCCGTCTCGCTCCCAATCGCAAACGCTACCAAGCCCGCCGCCGTCGCTGCACCGGGCCCCGCGCTCGAGCCCGACGATCCTTCTTCCAGCAGCCACGGGTTCATCGTCTGCCCGCCAAACCAAATATCGTTCAGCGCCAACGCGCCCAGGCTCAGCTTCGCGACGAGCACCGCACCCGCATCATGCAGCCGCTTCACGACCGCCGCATCTTTTGCTGGCACGCGATCGCGAAACGGCTCCGCGCCCCAAGTCGTTGCGATTCCCGCCGTATCCAGCAAATCTTTCGCGCCCCACGGAATCCCGTGCAGCGGCCCGCGATATTTTCCCGCAGCAATCTCTGCATCAGCTTTCTTCGCCTGCTCCAAGGCCAGCTCGCGCGTCAACGTAATCACGCACCGCAATTTTCCGTTGAATCTCTCCAGCCTTTCCAAATAAATCTTCGTCAACCGCTCCGAATTAATTTTTCGCATCTCGATCCACTGAGAAAGTTTCCACACCGGCGCAAACGCAATGTCCTCATCCCACCCCGGCAAAGTGCCAGCTTCGTTCGAACTGCGCACAAATCGCTCGCGTTCCGGCCCGCGCTTTTGTCCCAGCAAAATCGGATCCCACTTCGAGTACGGCGCTACCTCCGCCTCGATCGCCACTCTGTGCGGTCCCACGCGCCGCTCATACAGCGCCGCCATATTCCCGCGCCAGCTTCCGGCCACCATCTCGCGATCCACCAAACTCATCTCCACTTGCACCACCTTCTCTGCCTCGGCAAATGTACCCGGTGACACTGCCGGCCCCACTGCCGGCCCCGTCCCAAACGCCGGAGGCGTCCCTGCCGGCGGCTCGCCCGGTTTCTGCTGTTGCGTTCCTGCGACCGCCGCGCCAACTAGCCCCAGCGAAGTCTCCGTCAAAAATTCACGCCGCGTTTTTGTCATGTGCCCTCCGGCCGGCATTCTATCCACGGGTCAACCCCGAATCGTATGCGGTACCGATGTTCGCACAACCCCCATGCGAAGACTGCCTTTTCTCTATTTTCTTCTGGCATCTTTCACGCCTGCCTATTAGCATCACGCCGGTCTTAGAGGAGGTTTTCGTGAAAACGCACCGTTATCTCGGCCTTAAGAGAAAATCTCTTTCAAATGTTTTGCTCTTCGCCCTCGTCCTCGCCGTCGTTCCGCTCACCCTTTGTCAAACTCCCTCCGCCACTGCTCCTCTCGATGACGCGGCAGTCCGTCAGCGCGCAGACGCTCTCCTCAAACAAATGACTCTCGACGAAAAAATCGGCCAGCTCAGCCAGCTCTTCGATTTCCGCAAAGAGCAAGCCACCGACGACGCTGTCGCGAAAGGCCAGCTGGGCTCGCTGCTCTTCGTCACCGATCCTGCCGAAATCAATCGGCTCCAACACCTCGCCGTTGATCAAACCCGCCTCCACATTCCTCTCATCTTCGGCTTCGACGTCATTCACGGCTTCCGCACTATTTTCCCAGTGCCCATAGCCATGGCGGCCTCTTGGGATCCTTCTGCCGCGACAAAAGCACAAACCATCGCCGCCAAAGAAGCTCGCTCCGTCGGCATCGACTGGGCCTTCGCTCCCATGCTGGACATCGCGCGCGATCCGCGCTGGGGCCGCATCGTCGAAGGCGCCGGTGAAGATCCCTACCTCGGCTCCGCTATGGCCGCAGCGCAAGTCCGCGGTTTCCAGGGCGACTACATTGGCTCGCCCGATCACATCCTCGCCTGCATGAAACATTTTGCCGGCTATGGCGCCGCCGTCGGCGGCCGCGATTACGACGAAGCCTACATTCCCGAAACTCTTCTCTACAATGTCTACCTGAAGCCCTTTCACGCCGCGGTCAAAGCCGGCATCGGCTCCGCCATGAGCGCCTATCTCGATGTGAACGACGTCCCTGCCACCGGCAATCGCTGGCTTCTGCACGATGTTCTGCGCGACGACTGGAAGTTCACGGGGTTCGTCGTCAGCGACGCGAATTCCGTGAAGAGCCTGCAAAATCACGGCTACGCCAAAGATGTCTACGAATCCGCGCTCTACGCTTTCAACGCGGGCGTAAACATGGAGATGGCCATCAATTTCACCGCCTACTCGAAGAGCCTGGCCACCGCCGTAGAACGCAAACAAATCACCGTGCAGCAAATTGAAGACGCTGCCCGCCCCATTCTCGAAATGAAAATCCGCCTCGGCCTCTTCGAACATCCCTACGTCGATGAAGCTCGCGCCCGCCAGGTTCTCGCCACGCCGGAACATCGCATCGCCTCTCGCCTCGCCGCCGAACGCACCGTCGTCCTCTTGCGCAACGAAGGCAGCCTTCTCCCGCTCAAGAAAAACGCTTACAAAAAGATCGCCGTCCTCGGTCCTCTCGCCGATTCGCAAGCTGACACATTGGGTTCTTGGGTCTTCCAGGAAGATCTCGCGGAAACAATCACCGTCCTCGCGGGCCTGCGCAATAAACTTGGCGCGCAAGCCCAACTCAGCTATGCGCCTGGGGTCCAAATCCGCCGCAAGATTCCATCGTTCTTCGACGCCATCTTTAATTTGAAGCCGCAACCAGTCTGGACCCCCGAGCAATCGAAGGACGAAATGTCCAAAGCCGTCGCCATCGCGAATTCCTCCGACCTCGCCATTCTCGTTCTCGGCGAAGCCCAAAATATGAGTGGCGAAGCCGCCTCGCGAGAATCGCTAGACCTCCCCGGTGACGAAGAAAAACTTCTCGAAGCCGTAGCTGCAACCGGCAAACCCATGGTTCTCGTCCTTCTCAACGGCCGCCCGCTCAATATCAAATGGGCCGCCGAGCACGTCCCCGCGATCCTCGACGCCTGGTATCCCGGCACGCAAGGCGGCAACGCCGTCGCCAATCTTCTCTTCGGCGACGCTGTTCCCGGCGGCAAACTTCCGCTCACGTGGCCGCGCGACGTCGGCCAAGTACCGATCTATTACGCGCACAACACCACGCAAGCTCCAGAAAATCAAGGCAAGCGCTACTGGGATGAAGAGAGCACGCCGCTCTATCCCTTTGGCTACGGCCTCAGCTATTCCAATTTCGCTTTTTCAAATCTCAAGCTCAGCCGCAGCGAAATCAAGCCCGGCGAATCCATCGACGTGAGCGTCGACCTCGAAAACACCGGCGCCGCTGCAGCCGACGAAGTCGCCCAGCTCTACATTCATCAACAATACGGCAGCACCTCGCGCCCCGTCCGCGAACTAAAAGGGTTCGAACGCATCACCCTTGGCGCGCATGAAAAAAAGACCGTTCACTTTTCGCTTGGAAATGACGAACTGACGTACTGGAGCACGGCGACAAAATCCTGGGTTGAGGAACCCGCCGCCGCCTTCGACGTTTGGGTGGGCGCTGATTCGAACGCGTCTCTCCACGCCAACTTTAATATCACGCACTAACGCAACATTGCTCACAAAAATGAAGAAGCGCGCGATGCGTCTTCCGCACCGCGCACTTTTGCTTCTCGAGCTGTAACACGCGCTCTAGTTCGCTGGAACGTGCCGCACCTGGGTCGCCTGCGATCCCGGTCCAGGCTCCGGCACCGGCTTCGGCATTTCCGCGTCCTTAAATCGCGTCACCATCTCGTCAGCCATCGCCAACGCGTACACCGCCGAGGCAATCTCCACGGCGCCTTCTCTCACGTCTTCTTCGTAAATCCGCTCGTACGTATCCAGATTCGTGTGATGCGTATACGTACCATAATCAAACGGGTCCTGCGCCAATCCAATCCCCGGCAATCCTGCATTGTTAAACGAAGTGCTGTCCGTCCCGCCCGTCCTCCGGCTGTCCGACGCTATCGCTCCCATGAATCCCCAATCCTCAAAGGGCATCATCGCTTCGCGTACCATGTCCGCCGCGCCCGCTGGTCCAAACACGCCCGCGCCACGCGGCTTCCCCGTCCCCGAATCGATATTGAAGTACGCATCCAGTTTCGCGTACTCCGGCTTCGGGCTTTCAAAACTTCCAAAGTGCTGCTGTACGTATGCGAGCGACCCGAGCAACCCTTCTTCCTCTCCGCTCCACAACGCCACGCGAATCGTTCGACGCGGCTTCACATGCAGCGCCGCCAAAATCCGCACGGCCTCCAGCATCATCGAAGAACCGATCCCGTTGTCGGTCGCGCCCGTCGCGTCATGCCACGAGTCGTAATGTCCGCCCAGCATGACGATTTCATCTTGTTTATCGGTGCCAGTAATTTCTCCAACCGCATTGAACGCCGTCGTCCCCTCCGGATATTCTTTGTTCTGAATATTGACGCGCAGCGTCACCGCCGTCCCATCTAAAATGAAGCGCCATATCCTCCCATAGTCCTCATTGCGCATCACCAGCGTCGGCACAGCCCTTGTCCAATCGTAAGTTCCATTCTGTTGGGCGATGATGACTCCGTGCGATCGTCCCGCATCGTTAATCCGCACGAGCGCCCCGTTGTCCACCAAGAACTGATCCACCTGCCGCGAAACTTCCTGCCGTGTTAACTGCCCTTCCGGCAACTTTGGTTGCTCGGGAAAACGGAACGGACGTGGATTCTTCGTATCGAACCGTGACTTCCATTCGTCCTCGGGCCGCCGCATTGGCGCGGGGTTCATCTCCTCCGGCACCTCCACGTGCCTCCCTACCATCACGATGGCCCCGCGAACTTTGTTCTTCATAGCATTCAAATAGGTATCAAGCTCCGCCTGCGTTGGCTGCTTCGGTTCCACTGGCTTCGCTGCTGCCAACATCGGTGGTGCAGCCCATTTCGGTTCCGGTGGCGGCGGCGCGCCTCCAAAGAAGTTAAATCCAGCGCCGGTCGGCGGCGCCAATCCCGGCGGCTGCAGGAGCACCACCGGCGCTGTTACGACTCCGTTCGTGCTCGGCGTCCACGCCAGCGGCTGGACCATCAATTGTCCATGGAACGGCGTAGCCGCCTCCGCCAATAGCTCTGTGTTTTCCCAGCCCGGGACGGGCGTCGCGGCGCTCGGCGGCTGAAAAGTCCACGGCTCCAAATGGGTGTTCACCAATCCCCACGACCCCATCGTCTTCAAAGCCCAGTCTTCCGCGGCCTTCAAATTCGGCGTGCCCGTCACGCGCGGCCCATACACATCCGCGATCTCATGGATGATCCACATAATCTTTGAATTGTTCGTCTCTTCCGCGCGGATCAGCGTGTACATCTCCGAAATTCCCGGAGCCTGCGCTGTTATCGGCATTGCCGCCAGCAGCAAAAAACAAATCATACAAGCACACAATTTCCCCACGTTCCCTCCCCCGATATCTCTGAATCTAAACGCCTCTAGATTGCATTGTCCCCGAATATCACCGGAGATATTGAGATTGCGTCGCAAGGTCGCACGTCAATATACGCTCGCGCGCTCCCGCAGGCAATGCGTAGCAGCTTTCCTAAGCTGAGCTTGTTAGCGATCCGATGATACGATCCCATAGGGGAGGGGCTTGCCTCTCCCGAATGACCTACGTCACGGCTCTCACTCTCGCAAGTCACGCGCCAATCTATTTCGCTGATTTCAACTCAATGCTCACCAAATTCCGCACCCACCGCGCCGGCCGCATATCCTCCGTCACCACCAACTTGAACGGCCCAGACTTCAGGTCCAGCGGCTGTCCATTCATCGTGTCCGCGACGATCACTTCTCCGGAATGAAAAGTCGGGTCGGCTTCTGCGAGAGTGATCACGGCCACGTAACCATCCGAGCCGGTCGCCACAAGGTACCCGCTGAGCGCTGCGCCGCGCAGGTCTTTGCCAAGCGGCGCTCCCATTTTTGTAAGTAAATCAGCGACGCGCACTCCCACGTAGGTCTCGTCTGCCTTGAAGTGCTCATTGTGAACCGAAACCGTTGTTCGCGGCATAGCCTTCAAGTCAGCAACCTTGAGCACCACGTCTTGGTGATACGCATGCGCCGAAATTCGCAACTCATCTTTCGCCTGCGTAGAACTCGACTCTTGCGTACTCGGCGTCCCCGCTGCCTGCTGCGCGAAAGCCTCGCACGGAATAAGGAAAACAGTAGCCACCGAAACAATAAGCACAGCGCAAAGCAAGACGAACCTGCTCTTTTGCAATTTCATGCCGTAAGCATGCCGAGGAAGCCGCTTCGAGGCGGAACAGCGGAGTCTTGGCGGGCTGTTGTCATAGCTAGGAGGCCGCCGCGCGTGCCCGTTGCGTTCGTTTGAAATCTCCATTTTTCACTTTCCCTTCTTTGTCCCATCCTCCAATCTTCAACGCCACGCTCATGCAGGCGTCGCGCACTTCATCCGCATGCCCGCGGTCAGCTGGAGCCCGCGCGACACCATTGCACCCACGCACAAGGCAGCGATTGCTTGCGCAGAGTCTCGCTGCGGCCCGGCATTTTTCACCGTGCTGCGCTCCAGCACGCTCACCATTGCCCGAAACACCGTCTCAAGCGCAGCTGCGCGCCACGTCCCTCGGCAAGGCTGTCATCGGGCACGAATTCTCCACGTCCTCAAAATGTTGCCGCGACAGAGACGTCCGTACAACTTGCGGCCCCACGTCGCCTGCCGCCAGGTCCAGCTCCTCCTTCCCAGCAACTCTTCCCTTCCGTCTGTGAAGAAACAGCCAAGCACCTCGACATACAAATCGCTCTTGCTCTCGAAGTAGCTGTAGAGTCCGCCGTGCGTCAGCCCCGCCCCGGCCATAATT
>DATDHE010000523.1:0-2968 GCA_036521695.1 Candidatus Acidiferrum sp.
GTACATCAGGAGGGTACGTTTTTTTATCACTCGCACGGGGCCATGCAGGAAATGATGGGGATGCTTGGATTCTTTGTGGCGCATCCGGAAAGAAGCTACCAGCCGCGTGCGGATCATGATTTCGGAGTGATTTTGCAGGAGTGGGCGGTTTTGCCGAACAACCGTGTACCGAACACGGCGGGGATGGAATTCAACTGGCTGACATTCAACGGTGTGTCGGCGCCGGCGATTACGCCAATGATTGCGCGGCTCGGCAGCCGCGTGCGGTTGCGCATCGTGAATATGGGGATGGACCACCACCCGATTCATTTGCATGGGAATCAGTTTGTGGTGACGGGAACGGAGGGAGGACGCGCGCCGGAGTCGACTTGGTGTCCGATGAATACCGTGCTGGTAGGCGTTGCGCAGGCGCGCGTCGTGGAGTTCGACGCGAAGTATCCGGGATCGTGGATGGTGCACTGCCATCTGCCGCACCACATGATGAACAACATGATGGACCTTTTGCGCGACCGTGCCATCGAGACGGCGGATTCGACGGATGCCAAGGCTATCAGCCAAATGGAAACTCTGGCAAAGAGCGTGCCGTTCGAACATGTGCATCATTCTCCCATCGCGGAAAATGCGAACAGCGTGCCAGGATTTCCGCAGGACGCGTTCATGGAAATGGGAATGGATGAGGCCGTGGCAAAGCCGGAGACACATGGGCTGCCGGCGAACTGGAGCGCCGGAATGATGGGGATGATGACGCTTGTGCGGGTGCTGCCGGAGGAGGAGTACGAGGAGATGATGGGGCGGATCGGCAGAACGAAAGCGAGCGATAAGGTGCTACACGATCACAGGTCTTGAGCGAAATGAAATGAAAGAATTTACACAGGGAACAGAGAGTGCAGAGCGCACGGAGAATTCGAGGATGAACATGAGACTTGTGGTGAATTTTTTTGTGGGATTTTTGACCAGCACGATGGCCCTCGGCGCGGTGGCGCGGGCGCAGGATGCGAAGATGTCAGCGGGGATGCCGACGCCGGTGCAGATGCAGCATCACCACGGAGACGTTCCGCTGATAAAGCCGGACTATCCGCGGATGGGACGGGCTCAGGAGCGCGCGGGTGGGGAGGTTGTCACGTTGGAGCAGGTGGAGAAGATGGCCGGAGAGTCCAATCCTACTTTGCGGCAAGCGGAGGTGGAGATTCAGGCGGCTAAGGCGAGGCAGCAGCAGGCGGGGCTCTATCCGAATCCGTCTGTCGGGTACACCGGCGATGAGATTCGGGGCGGGTCGGTCGGCGGGGGCAAGCAGGGGTTCTTTGTGCAGCAGGCGATTGTGACGGCGGGAAAACTCCTAAAGAGCCGTGAGGTTTTTGGGGCCGAAGCCAAGTTGGCGGACATCGAAGCGCTGGAGCAGCGCACGCGCGTGGAGACGGCCGTAAAGATGGCGTTTTTGCGGGTGCTGGCGGCGCAAGAATGGCTCGAAGCGCGGCGCGATTTGGCAAAGATTGCGGAAGATGGGGCACAGACGCAGAGGGAGTTGATGAATACCGGGCAGGCGGACGAATCGGAAGTGCTCGAAGCGGAAGTCGAGGCGCAACGAATGCGCATGGCCGCCCGGATGCAGGAAAACACTTTGCGGGAGGAATGGCGTTCGCTGGCGGCGGTGATTGGACAGCCTGCTTTGCCACTTGTAACGGTGGCGGGTGAACTCGAGAGGGGCTGGCCGGAGCTGAATGAAGAAGAGGCCGTCGAAACGATCGCCAAACAAAGTCCGGCTGTGCGGATCGCCGAAACCGCCACTGGACGCGCACAGGCAGTGCTAGCGCGTGCACAGCGGGCGCCAATTCCGGACATATTGGTCCGCGCAGGCATGGAATACAACCACGAAACCTTGGGGAGTGTGCCGTGGGCCAAAGGTTGGGAGGGATTGGCGGAAGCCAGCGTCGAGATTCCGATTTTCAATCGTAGCCAGGGGAACATTGGCGCGGCCCGGGCCGACGTGGCGCGCGCAGAGCAGGAAAAAACACGCGTGGCGTTGACCCTGCGCGAGCGTGCAGCCACAGTGGTCGATGAGTATGCGAACGCCAAATTGATGGTCGCAGAGTACCGCGACGAAATTCTGCCGCACGCGAAAAAGGCATATAGCCTGCTGGTAGAGAAGTATGGGCAGATGCTGGCGTCGCATGCACGGGTGCTGGAGGCGCAGCGCAAACTCTATGAACTGCAGATCGAGTACATCGCTGCGCTCGAAGGCGTGTGGACCAACGGCTTGGCCTTGCAGGGTTACTTGCTGACCGACGGTTTGGAAGCGCCGGCACGGCCGGGAGAAGTGGACCGGCCGATCCGCGAAACCAACGTGCCCATGCCGGAGCGCAGCATGTCGCCCGGTGAAGCGATGCCCAGGCCATAGACTCGATCAATCATCGGCAGAAGAAAAAAGAGAGCGCGAACCGAGCGAGACTCGAAAACCGTAGGCGGCCAATCCTAGAAGGAGGAGCAGCATGAAGGCGGAGCGACCTGCATACCATCGGTCGAAATCGAGAGTAAGAGGAAACGCGTTCGCGACACCATACACAACCAAGGCAACAATCAGTGGGAAATAGCCGGCGCGCACCAGGCAAAGAGTGAGCAGGATTCCCAAGGAAAGGGCTACCGGAATATCAACAATATGGTTTGTTCCGGTCAGCGAGACCACCGACCAAAACGCGGCAAGGATAGAAGCCGAGACAATTCTGTTGCGGGTGAGCTTCCAACCCAGGAACAGAATCGCGATGCTACCGATCGAATTCATAATGTTTCCGCTGCAACGAACGAGGATTTGACCGACGAACGCAGGCAGGGAACCCGCGAACTGCGTTCCAACACTTGGAATAGGCGCGGCAGAGAGAAGCCAGGCGGGCGCCGCGTGTCGCACGAATCCCAGACAGGTGAGCAGCAATCCAAAAAGAATTCCGACAGAAACGTCTCGTCCAACTAAAGGGTT
>DATDHE010000524.1:0-1609 GCA_036521695.1 Candidatus Acidiferrum sp.
CCCGGCGCGGCTGGGAGTCAGGGACTCGGGTGAACGCCCGGTCCCGCGCCGGGCGCTGTGCGCTGATCGCTGAAAGCTCCATCCTCAAGATTTCAAGTATCCTTGGCATTCCTTAGCGCTACAGCAAGTGCGCCAGAGCGACGATCGCGTAGAGAGCCAGCAGCAAGGCGACGACCGCGGAGCCGGCCAGGAACATCAGGCCGCCTCGCGTGCGTAAGGCGGGCGGGAGCTTATTTAACGCGCACAACGCATTCGCTGTGCGCTTTTTGAGGAACGCAGGAAGCCCCTCGGCCGCCTTTGGGGCGGCGGATTGGAGTTGGGGTTTGGGGACAGATTTCGGCTGCTTTTCCCTGGGCGCCAGCCGCTCGATCTCCTCGCACACCGGTGCAAACGTCTGCGGCCGCGCGGCAGGCTCTTTGGCGGTGCAGCGCTCGATCAACGCGCAAACTGCCGCGGGGACGTTGGCGGTCTTTAGCGGCTCCAGATTCAACGGCGCGTGAAGAACCTCGTGGAAAATCTTTTCCACGCCGCCGCCGCCTAAGAGCTTCGCGCCCGTGAGTAGCTCGAAGAGCAGAACGCCGAAGGCGTAAATGTCGGCTTGCGGGGTGAGCGGTTTGCCGAGGACCTGCTCCGGCGCCATGTAATGAGGAGTGCCAAGCGTAAAGCCCGCGCGCGTCAACTGAACGCCCTCCGCTTTGGCGATGCCGAAGTCCACCAATTTGACTTTTCCTCCGGCGTCGACATGAATATTCTCGGGTTTGACGTCCCGGTGAATGATTTTGCGGGCGTGAATATGATCCAGAGCGCGCGCCACCTGCAATGCGATTCTCATCCGGCTCTGAAAATCCCCTAAATGCTGTTTGCGGATAGCGTCGCGGAGGCTTTCGCCCTCCAGAAATTCCATGACGATGAACGGCCGCCCCTGATCTTCGCCGAAATCGTAGATGCTGATGATGTTTTCGTGGTTGATGTTGGAGGCCATCCGCGCCTCCAGAAGAAAGCGCGCCTTGGTTTCGGCGTCGGACGTGCCTTCTTCGGTAAGCAGCTTCAGCGCTACCCTTCGGCCCAGCACGCGATCTTTGGCGCGGTACACGTGCGACATTCCCCCACCCAGGAACTGCTCCAGTTCGTATTTGCCGACGCTTGCGGGATGCTGGCTCATCGGGGGCACATCCGTTCGGACCACACCACTGGCGACTGGTTTCTCATCCGCCGGACACTCACTTTATCACCCGCGGCGGCGCGACGAGATTTTCAGACCGGCGAAGGGAATGCGAGCGCGAGCTATCAGCCGCCAGCTATTCGGCATGCGGGGCGAGCCGGCCCGCGTCGCGTAGGATCGGACCACGACTACCGCGCCGCCGAAGGCGGAAGAGTCCCACCCCAAGCAAACCGATGCCCACCAGCGCGACGGACGCCCATCACCCCGACTGCTCCGAGTTTGATTCTCGGCATCTTCGTATGTTCCTCCAGTCTGTGCATTTGACGCAACGCTACGGCTGCTCCTCGCCGTTCTCAAATAGATTCAGGGGCCAGGAAGAAGTTCCCATTTTTTTGGGGCTCCCCGAAAAGTCCTAGTGTAGTGTCCAATAAATAACTGGACTATTGA
>DATDHE010000525.1:0-22420 GCA_036521695.1 Candidatus Acidiferrum sp.
AAGGATAGCATTCCCTGCTGTGTTCATCAGCCCGTAACACAGCTGCGTTATCTCTCTTGGTCTCCCAGGAAACGTATGAAACGCACTGCGCTTGATGACCCGCGCCTCTATCTCAACCGGCACCTGGAATGGCTGGAGTTCAACCGGCGGGTGCTCGAAGAGGCGCGCGATATTCGGAATCCGCTGCTGGAGCGGGTTAAATTTCTGGCCATAACGGCGAACAATCTCGATGAATTTGTCGAAGTGCGAGTAGCGAGTTTTCTCCAGCGCATCGAACATGGGTCGCAGGAGATTGGCCCTGATGGCTTAACCGCGGCGCAGGAGTTGGAGAAAGTGTCGGCGGCCATGCACGTGATGGTTCGCGACCAGTACAAATGCTGGAACGAGGAGTTGCTTCCGGCGCTGGCGAAAGTGGGAATCCGCGTTCTGCCGGCGAGCCAGCTCGAAGGAAAAGCGGCGCAGGCGGCGAAGACGTTTTTCGAGCGGCGCGTGTCTCCCATGTTGACGCCCGTTACGGTGGATCCCTCGCACCCGTTTCCGCACGTGCTGAACAAAGCGTTGTGCATTGCATTTCTTTTGCGGCGCCGGCGGAATGGAAACGGTAAACCGTATTTCGGGGTGCTCACCGTGCCGCGCGCCCTGCCCCGCCTCCTGCGTCTGCCTGCGACGGAGGGCGGCATTCACTATGTGGCGCTTCAGGAGATAGTCTCCGCCTACGCGGCGAAACTCTACCGTGGATACGAAATTCTGGCATCCGCGCCGTTCCGGATCACCCGGAACAGTAATTTGTATCTGGAGGAAGAAGAGGCGCGGAGCCTGCTCGACGCGGTAGATGCGCAGGTTTCGCAAAGGCGCAAAGGCGATGCGGTGCGTTTGGAGATCGCTGCCGATGCTCATCCGGACATTATCAACCGTCTGGTCTCGACGTTCGAATTAGATGAGTCGCTCGTTTTTCGTGCGCAAGGGCCTGTGAATTTGCAGAGGTTGTTTCACCTCTATGAGGAGACGCCGCGGCCTGATTTGAAATATCCGCCATTCGCGCCACGACAGGTGCGCGTAGGGCACGACGCCGATTCGATGTTCGAAGCGATTCGGCGGCAAGCGCATTTGCTGCATCACCCTTACGAATCGTACGACGCGGTTGTGAATTTTCTACAAACCGCGGCTCACGACCCGCGTGTTCTGTCCATCAAGCAGACGCTCTACCGGACGAATTCGGATTCTCCGATCGCGAGTGCATTGCTGGAAGCGGCCGGAAAAAAAGAAGTGACGGTGGTGGTGGAGCTGAAGGCCAGCTTCGATGAGGCAACTAACATTCATTGGGCCCGGAGTTTTGAGGATGCAGGCGTACAGGTTTTTTATGGGCTTGTGGGTTTGAAGACGCACGCGAAACTGATGCTGATCGTGCGGCAAGATCCAGAAGGCAAGATTCGGCGGTACGCGCATCTCGGCACGGGGAATTACAATCCCTCGACCGCGCGGTACTACAGCGATCTGAGCTTGCTTACGAACGATGAGTCGATCACCTCCGCAGTACACGATGTTTTCAATTTTCTGACGGCGTATGCGGAACAGCCTAATTACAAGCCGCTACTGCTCGCTCCGCGCGATATGGCCAAGTCGTGCCTCGAGCTGGTTGACCGGGAAGCGCGCCATGCACGGCGCGGACGTCCTGCACGTATTATCGCTAAGATCAACGCGGTCATCGATCCGCCCATCATCCAAGCTTTGTACCGCGCTTCAAGTGCTGGCGTGGAGATTGACTTGATTGTGCGCGGCCAATGCGGGCTTGTGCCGGGACTTCGCGCCGTCAGCAGCCGCGTCCGCGTGCGGAGCATTGTCGGGCGGTTTTTGGAGCACAGTCGAATTTTTTATTTTGAAAATGGAGGTAAGCCGGAAGTCTATTTGGGAAGCGCGGACTGGATGCCGAGAAATCTCTACGAGCGAGTGGAAGTGTTGTTTCCTCTGAAGGACCCGCAGCATTGCCAGCGAGTCTGCAACGAAATTCTTTCGTCCTATCTTGCCGACACACGCAAGGCGCGCATCCTTGACTCGGATGGAGCGTATTCGCGGCCGCGCGCCGTGCGCAATAGGCACGGCTTCTCTGCGCAGGAACATTTCATGCGCTTGGCCGGCGGCGATGGCGACTCACCGCACATTCCCGCGCTCCGAAAGCAGAGCGTCGTTTATACTCCTACGACCATGATTACCCCGACTGGTGGCGCCCCGGAAGAGGAAAGTTCGCTGGACTCGTCGAATGCAACCGTATGATTTGATTGTCATTGGCTCCGGACCGGGCGGGCAGCGCGCCGCCATCCAGGGAGCGAAGGCCGGAAAGCGCGTTGCGGTGGTGGAAAAGCAGGCCGCGATCGGCGGCGTGTGTATCAATATCGGAACCATTCCCAGCAAGACGATGCGCGAAGCCGTGCTGCATCTTTCCGGCTTTTACTCGAAGAGCTTTTACGGGTCAAATTACAACGTCAAAGAGAACGTCACGATGGCGGATTTGAATTTCCGCGTGCAACGCGTGATTGAGAACGAAGTGGCGGTGACGCAGGACCAGCTAAAGCGGAACGGCGTGGATGTGATCCACGGCTTCGGCAAGTTCATCGATGCGCATCATCTTCGCGTGGAGAACGGCAACGGTTACGTTGAACTGGAAGGGCAGTTTTTCGTGATTGCCACCGGCACGAAGCCCGCTATCAATTCGAAAGTGCCCATCAACGGGCGGAACATCATTACCAGCGACCAAATCCTGACGATGCCGCAGATTCCGAGAACGCTGATCGTGGTGGGCGGCGGCGTAATCGGGGTCGAGTACGCTTGCATGTTTGCGACGCTGGGCGTGCGCGTGATTATCGTGGAAAAGCGGCCACGGCTTCTGGAGTTTGCCGATACGGAAATGGTGGAGGCACTGACCTATCACATGCGCGATCACCGCGCCACGCTGCGGCTCAATGAGGAAGTCGAGAGCGTGGAGGAAACGCCCGAGGGAAAGGTCGCAGCGAACCTCGTGAGTAAAAAGCGTATCAATGGCGATGCTTTGCTCTATGCCGTCGGCCGCCAGGGCAATATCGACAAGCTCGATCTCGCTGCTGCCGGGGTCGAATTCGACGACCGGGGACGCATCAAGGTGGACGCGGATTACCGCACCACACAGCCGCATATCTTTGCTGTGGGCGATGTTATTGGTTTCCCGAGCCTAGCGTCTGTCTCGATGGAGCAAGGACGCATCGCGGCGGCGCGAGCGTTTGGGCTGCAGGTGCAGACGGATCCCGCGAGTTATCCGTATGGGATTTACACCATTCCGCAGATTTCTTTTATCGGGAAGACGGAAGAGCAACTCACGGATGCCGATGTACCGTATGAAGTAGGCGTGGCCTATTACCGCGAGATTGCGCGCGGGCAAATCTCCGGTCACACCGATGGGCGCTTGAAGCTGCTATTTCACCGCGAGACTCTCGAGCTGCTCGGCGTGCATATATTTGGCGAAGATGCCGCGGAATTGCTGCACATCGGACAAGCGGTGTTCAAGCTGAGGGGCAAGATCACGTACTTTATCAACACGGTCTTCAACTACCCGACGTTGGCGGAATGCTATAAGACGGCGGCATTCAACGGGCTCAACCGCCTGGGCTGATTGCGCCCCGGCCAGGGACTGAGGCTCTAAACCAACGGCAGTTCACGCTTCATTTTCTCATGGCATTTTGTGGGGGAAGAGATCTCGAGCCGCGTACTGTAACAGAATGAACCTGCACTCTTTCCACTAGCGGTTGCAGCCCAGGGTTCCTGATCGCTTTGCGGAAGACCTCAACCGCTGGATCGGACCTGCTGGCCATCAGCCGCGCGTTACCCAAGAGTAGCCACGCGTCGACCCAGGAAGGATCAAGCGACGCTCATCCTCATCGACCTCTTTGGTTATGGCTAAAGAATTCCATAGCTTTGCCCAGTTCGGCAGAGCAATACAACCCCAGGAATCCCAACTCGCTATTGTTATGCCCAGCCCTGGCGGTATTCGCGGCGCAAGAAATCGTTGGCCTGCGCGACGTTGGTGACGCGCATGTTTGCACCATCATAGTTGATCTTTTTTCCAGCGCGAAGAGCGACGATGCCAAGGAGCATTACCTCAGTTAAGCGCGCGGCGTATTCGAACGGGCAGGAAGTTTCGGTTTTACCTTTCGCGGCGTTCACCCAGTTCATTTCGTGGTCTTCGTTTTCGATGCGGGGCAGCTTTTGCGGCGGCTTGCCGTAGGAATCGTTGAGCGATTTAGGCAGCAGGCGAGGCTTCAATCCATAGGTATCGTGAAGCAATTTGCCCTTGCTGCCGATGAGCAGGGCGCCGCCGCCTTTGTTGAGATCTTCGTCGCCAAGTTCCTCCGGTTTATCAGGCATGAGGCCGCCGTCATACCAGGTCATCTTGACGGCTGGCATGGAACTACGAGCGGGGAACTCGTAAAAGGTCTGCGTCGCGTGCGGGTAAGAGACGCCATTAAACGGAGTCGAAACCGTCTCGACCGTCGACGGCAGGCCGAGGTTGAGCGCCCACATAGAATGGTCGATCAAATGAGCGCCCATGTCGCCGATGGCGCCGACGCCCCAGTCCGACCAGCCACGCCAGTTGAAAGGGTGATAGATGGGGTGATACTCGACGTGCGGGCCGACGCCAAGAAAAAGATCCCAGGAAAGCTTGTCTGGGACCGGGTAATCGCCAGCCATTGCTGCGGCAAGGCGAGCGTTCACGCCCTGTCCGTTCCAGCGAAGAGTGTCAGCGGGTTCTTTTAAGGCTTCGGGGCGCGGCACGCCTTGCGGCCAGAAGCCAAGCGGGCGGTTGGTCCAGATGTGGACCTCGCGGATTTCGCCGATCGCGCCGGCTTGGATGTATTCGACTGTCAGGCGGGCGTCGTCTAAGGAATGTCCCTGATTACCCATTTGCGTGGCAACTTTGGTTTCCTTGGCACGTCGTGAGAGCTGCCGAGCTTCATCAATGGACCAGGTGAGCGGCTTCTGCACGTAAACGTGTTTGCCAAGAGCCATGGCGGCGAGGGCGATCGGAGCGTGCATGTGGTCAGAGGTGGCGACGAAAACGGCGTCGATGTCCTTCTGGTGGTCGAGCATGTCGCGATAGTCCTGATAGCGCTTGACTTTCGGCAGTTGCTCGTTCTTCAGTCGAATCATTCCCGCAAGGCGGGCCTTAGCCTTGACGCGATCGAACTCGACAGGAGGCTGGCCGGGCGTCGGCGGTGGATCAGGTTGATCGAGGCGCTTTTGCAGATTCGGGATTTCGGTGTCGAGGCGGTCGAAACCTTTGCTGACGTAACCCCAGTCCACGTCGCAAAGCGCCACGAAGTTTTGGCTGGAGAGATTGATCAGATTGGTGCGGCCCATGCCGCCGACGCCGACTCCCGCGATGTTGAGCATGTCACTCGGAGGAGTAAACCCGCGTCCGAGGACGTGACGGGGAACAATGGCCAAAGCGGCACCGCCGGCGGCGACGTTGGTCAGGAATTTTCGGCGTGACAAATCGTTTTTCTCGCTCATGGGCTGCTCCTTTTTTGCTGCGGGCATTATCGCGCTGTCTCCCGTACATTGCGAATGCTAAGTTCGCTGGGCGATTCGCGCGAGGGTGCGCTCGGGACTAAGGCAGGCCGAGGGGCTGAGGATCGCTTTAGGCAAATCCTTGCCATGCGGGGCTCATACGCAGCAGATGCCCCGTGACAACCGGATCCCCAGACTCTCCGATTGCCGCCACCAGCCCGTACAGGCTAAGATATCTGGTGGAGGCATCTGTTAGTGCTCACTATTCGATTATCCCGGATTGGCAAGAAGAAGAAACCGTTCTATCGCGTGGTGGTGATTGAAAGCAGCAAGCCGCGGGACGGGCGAGTTGTTGAACTGGTGGGAACCTACGATCCGTTGAAGAAACCTGCGGAGATCAAGCTGAACGCCGAACGCATCAAGCATTGGCTCGGAGTCGGTGCGCAACCCAGCGGCACTGTTCGTAGCTTTATCCACCAACAGAAGATCGCGTAATCCCAGCGAAGTCCCCATACCTTTCGCGTCCCCGGCCAGACCGGGGCGCGTTTTCCACGGCCCAGGGGAAGATTGAGCACGTGGAGGTGAAGGATGAAAGAGCTGGTCGAAGTTATCGCCAAGGCTCTGGTGGACCATCCCGAAGAAGTGCAGGTCAAGTCTGTCGACGGTTCGCAGGTGACCGTGCTTGAGCTACGGGTGCATCCGGAAGATCTGGGCAAGGTAATTGGGCGGCAAGGGCGCACGGCCAAAGCGGTGCGCACGCTGCTCGGCGCCGCGGGCATGAAGGTGAAGAAGCGCTACACGCTAGAGATACTGGAAGATTGAGCGCCGAAATGCAGCGTTGGGTGATTGTCGCGCGGATCCTACGGCCCCGCGGCAATAAAGGAGAAGTGGCTGCACAACTCCTCACGGATTTTCCCGAACGGCTGACACGATTGACGGAAGTTTTTCTTGGTGCCAGCGGCCGCGCCAGCTCGGAGCCGCGTCTTACCCCGTTGAAAGCCTGCTGGCTCAGCCAGAACCACAAGGGCCAAGCCGTATTTCACTTTGAATGATGCGACTCGATTTCCGAGGCGGAGAAGTTTCGCGGACTCGATGTACTGCTTCCGATTGAAAAGCGCGTGCCGCTCACAGCGGGCCAGTATTTTGTGGATGATCTCGTGGGATGTTTGGTGTTCGAAGATTTTGCTGGGCACTCCGCCGTTTCTTCCTCGCCTTGTTCGCTGGCGACTGCGCCGTCTCTGCTGGGAGTGGTTAAGGATGTGCAAATACCCGGCGAAGGAGTGGCGGGCACCCCGATTCTTGTCGTGGATGCTTCCGACGGGGAGCTTCTCGTCCCGCTCGCGGTAGATATCTGCGTGTGTATCGACACCCGAGCGCGAAGGATCGACGTTGTGCTCCCTGATGGTCTTCGTGACCTCAATCAAAAGTAACAAAACGCGTGTACTCTCCGGCAGATGTCCGCCGTTTTTCGAACGCTGATCTTTACGGCGCTCGTCCTTGGATTCTGGACGGTCGTGCCGCCCAACTGGGTGGTGCCGCCGAGAGCCCTGCGCACTAGCGGACGTCGATCGTTGTCACGCTCAGGGCTGGCAGGGTAATCGTGAGCGAAGTGCCGCTCACGGCCATCGTGCCGATCGATACGGGCGCGACAGGGTTTTGCCCCTGAGTTGATGTTGCTGTCACTTGGTACAAATGAGCGGTACCGGAGAGAGTTGCGCCGTTGATCGCCGTCACCTGTGTGGAAGCAGAACGATTGATCGCCACGAACACTGTGCGACCAGGCGTGGTGCTGTCCGTGCTGGCGTAAACCACGACATTTTGCACGTTGCTCGAGGTTGTCGGTAGCGAGGTGTCGCCAAAGCTGGCGTTCGCGCCATCGAATCCGCGGTAAGCGCGGAATCCCGCGAGAGCGTAAGAATAAGTTCCGTTGGGAGGCCAGAAACTGGCGGCGAAGAGGCCCTGACTACCGAAAATTCCCAGGTTGTCCGCTTGCGCGATGGTGCCCGCGATGTGATTCCAGCCGCCGTTCTCATATTCGGTGATGGAGATTTTCATTCCCGGATTTTCAGCATTGATCTTCGCTTGCAGGCGGCCGAGAAGATTAATAGGAGTGCTGCCAAGTTCCTGGTAAATCCAGGGATTGCTGTTAGTTGAGTCCGTATAGCTCGGGTCCCATAAGGCGCGCGGGCTTTGCACGATTAGCTGCACCTGAGCGGCGGTGAGAGTCGTGCTCGTGAGATCAAGGGCCCGTGTTCCGTTGGGATCGTACTCTTCCACGTACCAATGGAAGTCGTAGACGTCCACGAGCGGCTTGCCGTAAGTCGTGGAAGCGGTCTTCAACGCCTGGAGATATTTGTCCGGGAACCAGTTTGTCCCGTTGGGGGTGGCGCTCAGCTCGCCTTGCCAGTTGTAGATGCCTTGGAAGCCGTAATGCACGGGCCCGAAAATCACCACGTCGGGAAATTGATCCTTCAAGGCTTTAGAGAGATTGATGGTCTTGGTGATGTAGTTGTCTGAAGTAACGGCCGTGGAGCCTTGCACTTCGAGATGGGTTGAGTTCCAAAGCTCGGGCTCGTTATCCAAACTGATAAAAGTCGGATGCGTGGGACTTGCTCCGAAAATGCCCATGCCTAAGAACTTTTGATCGAGCGCCCAGATAAATTCGTCCATGTAGACGTTGGCGTCGGTCGTGGGAGGCGTCAGCGTGAAAGGAACGCTGGAGACGATGCTTTTTTTGTCGACAACGGTCTTGAACCGTGTCATGTCAGGCGGATTCGTCGTGCTGACCGGGCCGCTTTCGTCTCCCGAGACGAGGCCTTGCAGTTGGAAGGTCACGAGACTGGCTACATCGTTGGTTTGATCACCAGCAATGAAACTTCGCACCGCTTCTGCGGGCACGGTGCTGGGGCTAAGGTAGTTGTCGTTTTCGTAGAGATAGTCGCTGCCGGCGTTGGAAGCATTAGTCTCCCAATTGTAGGCCGTCCAACGGTTGCCGCCGTCGCGGTCGAAGGTCAAGAGCGGAGGCGCGCCGGTGACGCCCGAATAAAAATTGATGCCATAGATATACGGCGAGATGGGCTTAGTTGCCGTCGGATTGACAGTAATGGTCACGTCGGCCGTGGCGGCGAGCGGCGTTGCGGACGCTTGAGAGGAATTGGCGCTTTCGCCTGCGGCGTTCAGTGCGGAGACCACATAGTAGTACGTCGTGCTGTTGGTCAAGCCAGTGTCGGCGTCGTTTGTTGTAGTGGGTGCCGCGACCTGGGTGTACGGACCACCGCTCGTTGTGCTGCGCTTGACGTGATAGCTTGTTGCGCCGACACCGGCAGTCCAAGTAAGGCTCACCTGAGCATTGCCTGCGGTGGCTTGGAGACCAGTCGGCGCGGCGGGTGGTGTAGCCGGAGCGACGGGCGTGGCACTGACCTGAGAAGAGTTGGCGCTTTCTGCTGCGGAGTTTAGCGCCGAGACAACGTAATAGTAGGTCGTGCCATTTGTGAGGCCGGCGTCCGCGAAGTTTGCCGAGGCCGGAGCTGCAACTTGTGCGTAGGGATCGCCGTTGGTAGTCGCCCGCTTAACGTGATAGCTCGTCGCACCGGCGCTGGCGGTCCAGGTAAGGCTCACTTGAGCATTTCCTGCGGTGGCTTGCAAGCCGGTGGGCGCGGCAGGTGGCGTGGCAGGAGCAACAGGTGTGGCGCTTGCCTGGTTAGAATCTACGCTTTGGCCCGCGGAATTAAACGCCGACACGACGTAGTAGTAAGTCGTCCCATTTGTCAGGCCGGTGTTGGTGTAACTATTCGTGGTAGGCCCGGCGATTTGCGTGTAGGGCCCGCCGCTCACCGTGGCGCGCCGGACGTAATAGCCTGTAGCTCCCGTGCTTGCGTTCCAGCTAAGACTGACTTGGGAGTTTCCCGCTGTCGCCAGAAATCCAGTCGGTGCCGCGGGAGCCGTCGTGCCTCCTCCGCTGTTGCCGTTGGTGCCGCCGCCTCCAGAGGATAGCCCGGCGCAGCCCGCAAGCTGTATCAACAGCAAGCCCATCAAGTAGATGCGCATGTTTTCGCGGACTCGGCAAACGAACGCCATCTCGTGATTCCTCAAGAGGGCTGGATTCAGGCGGTAAACTGGTGCGACCAGAGTACGAGGCGAAGATAGGTGGGGCAAGCTGTTCTGAGGTACAGAAACCGACCCTGACCTTAGCTGCTACAGGACTGGCGGCGCAGTCTTCCGTTGACGATGGGGTAAGACCCAATGGCAGGCGCTTCCTTGTTTGGCTACACTGGCTGCAGATGCGCTTCGACCTGATTACGATTTTCCCGGAATTTTTTGCTGGCCCGCTCGATCATGGCATCCTTCGGCGTGCTCGCGAGACGAACCTCGTCGAGGTCCACATACAAGACTTGCGTGTGTTCACTAAGGATCGTCACCGCAGCGTCGATGACCGGCCTTTTGGCGGGGGCGAAGGGATGGTGCTCAAACCTGAACCGCTTTTCGAGGCGGTCGAAGCACTGCTTGGCCGGAGCCTTGGCAGCGCCGACCTGCCCGCCGTGCACGATCCGAAAACGGCCATTGTTTTGATGTCGGCTGCGGGAACGCTTTTCCGGCAGGAAACCGCGCGGCGCTATGCAGAGCTGGATCGCCTGGTTATCATGTGCGGGCGGTATGAAGGGGTAGATGAGCGTGTGGCCGAACATCTCGCCACAGAGGAAATTTCCGTCGGAGACTATGTTCTGAGCGGCGGGGAGCTCCCCGCGATGCTGGTCATCGATGCCGTGACGCGGTTAATCCCCGGAGCCTTGGGAAACGATGCTTCTTCGCAGAATGAATCGTTCAGCGCAAATCCTTCCCCTTCTCCCGTAGGGGCACGGCATGCCGTGCCTGTTCGACCTGACACCGAATTTCCCGCAGCGCGAAGAAGTGGAGATTCGGGACTCGCAAATCGCCTTCTCCTGGATTTTCCTCACTACACGAGGCCGGCCGATTTTCGCGGCTGGAAGGTGCCCGATGTATTGATCGGGGGCAACCACGCGGAAGTCGCCAATTGGCGCCGCGCCGCCGCTCTAGAGAAGACCCAGCGTAACCGGCCGGATTTGCTTTTGCGCTAAAAAGGGCCCGCGGTATACTGAAGATTCGGTGAAAGCAGCGCACCAGAAGGATGATTTGCGCACCGCGCGGGGCTCTTTGGCTCGCGGGCAAGCCTGCCCGTGTCCATGCTGTGCTTGTATGTGTACCGTCGCAAGCGGCATGGCAAGTCCTTCGGTCTAGCGCAGAACTAAACCTAAAAGGAATCCAGGGCCGCTCGGAATAAGCGGCCCTTTTTCATTGTTAAGTGTATGAGGAGCACAATGCCATGAGCAACGCGGCAAGCGGAAACGGCAGGGAGTCCGGCTCGGGAAAACCCATCGCCATTTACTACGAGCAGCAGCACTGGTTCAAGCCGCTATTCGACCAACTCAACGCGCGCGGCGTGAACTGGGTCAAGGTGGATGCGCGGAACCATCAATACGATGTCGCGGCAAAGGAGTGCGAGTATTCGCTGCTCTTTAATCGCATGAGCCCTTCGGCATGGCAGCGCGGGATTGGCCACGGGATCTTCTACACGCTCAATTATTTGGCTCATCTGGAAGAAAAAGGCGTTCGCGTGGTCAATGGGTCGCGCGCATTCACTCACGAAACTTCGAAGGCCCTGCAGTGCACGGTGCTCGAAGCGCTTGGATTGCAGTATCCCAAAGCACGAGTAATTAACCATCCCTCGCAAGCGCTGAGCGCAGGCGAAGGGATCGGGTATCCGCTCATCGTCAAGCCGAATATCGGTGGCAGCGGAGCGGGGATCAAGAAGTTCAATTCGGCCGAGGAGTTGCGCGGGGCAGTGGAGGAGAACAGCTTGGCGTTTGGTATAGATAACGTCGCTCTTGTGCAGGAATTCTTCAGGGCCCGCGATGGCGTGATCACGCGAGTGGAAGTTCTCGGCGGCGAATATCTCTATGCGATTAAGATTCACATTACCGGCGACACTTTTGACCTCTGCCCTGCGGACATCTGCAAAAACACAAAGGGCGAGGAACTGACTCGTCTGGCGTGCCCAGTGGATGCTCCAAAGTCAGGCCTAACGGTAGAGGCCTACGAGCCGCCGCGGCAGGTCATCGATGACGTCGAGCGCATCATGGAAGTTGCCGGCATCGAAGTCGGCGGCATCGAGTACGTCATTGACGACCGCACGGGGCGGCTGCTCTATTACGACATCAACGCACTCTCGAACTTCGTCTCCGACCCCGAGCGCATGATTGGCTTCAATCCGTACGCGCGGCTGGCGGACTATCTCATAAGCGAGGCGCGGATTCACGAAGCCAGCCGGAGCGAACGGCTTATCTCCACCGGGAGCATTCGATGAGATACGGCTACTGGCTACCCGTTTTTGGCGGCTGGCTGCGAAATGTCGCGGACGAAAACATGCCGGCGACATGGCCATACGCAAAGAAGCTCGCGCAGCGCAGCGAACAGATCGGCTATGACCTGATGCTGATCGCGGAGTTGAATTTGAACGACATCAAGGGCGTAGAGGCGCCATCGCTCGACGCGTGGTCGACGGCGGCGGCGCTGGCCGCGGTCACCGAGCGTCTCGAACTGATGGTCGCGGTGCGCCCGACGTTCCATCTGCCCGCGCTGCTTGCCAAGCAGGCCGCGAATATCGATCACATCAGCGGCGGGCGGCTCACGCTCAACGTCGTGTCGTCTTGGTGGTCGGATGAAGCCAAGAAGTACGGCGTCGGATTCGAACAACACGATGACCGCTACGCGCGTACCAACGAATGGCTCGACGTGCTGCATGGCGTCTGGGCCAAGGATCATTTTTCTTATGCGGGAAAGTATTATCGCGTCGAGGACAATATCCTCGAGCCCAAACCTGTGGCTCAACCGCACCCGACGATTTACGCGGGAGGCGAATCGCCTGCGGCGAAGGATCTGATCGCGGAAAAGTGCGATGCGTACCTGATGCACGGCGATCCACCGGAGCGGGTTGGCGAAAAAATCGCGGATTTGCGCGAACGCCGCGCGCGCCATGACCTCCCGTCGCTGAAGTTCGGCGTCGCGGGCTATACCATCGTACGCGAAACCGAGCGGGAAGCGCAGGAGGAACTGCGCCGCATCACCGATGTCAACCAGTCCGCCGCCGGCAATGCGAATTACCAGCAGTGGCTCGCCGGAACGCAGCTCGAGCAACGTGTTTCGCTCGAAGACTATTCTGTTTCGAACCGCGGGCTCCGTTCCGGGCTCGTCGGCACGCCAGAACAAGTTTCCGAGCGGCTCTCTGAATTCGAGGCCGTAGGCGTAGACCTGGTGTTGCTGCAATTCAGTCCGCAGCTTGAAGAAATGGAACGCTTCGCTAACAGCGTCATTCGGCGAAGGGTTTCTGCACCCGCGCAGGCCTAGGCATTTAGCCAATCGCGGATTATTTCTTTTGTGGTGAGTACTCCGTTTCCTCGGGGACGTCGGTCGGGCTTTCGAAATCGATCCGGTAGCCGTCCGGATCGGAGAATGACACCACCCAAAGACCGTTTCCGACGAATGGATTCCTGCTGGCCTTTATTCCGCGTGGTGTGGCGTCGCGATAGATCGTCAACGCATCCTCGCACATGAAGCAAACCGACACCCCTTCTCCCACTTTGCAGCTGGGCTTCCAGGAATCGTGCCCCTCTTTGCGAAACTCCTGCAGCATCAAAGCCGCGTCGCCGATCTCCAGCCAGCACCAGCGGAGCTGGCCTTCGTCAATCCATTTTTTGGTCATCACAAAGCCAAGTCCGTCGATGTAATGGCGAAGCGATTCCTCCATATTCGAGACATTGAAAAATGGCACCGCCTGTTTGACGTTTGCTCCTATCTTCTTTTCAGCGCTCATGTTAGGAACTCCTACGGGCATTGATGAAATATGCATGCATCCAACTCGAACCAGACCAGCAAATTCATAGCCTTAAGGGATACCAGAAGTCAAACAGGAGTGCTCCCGCTCGCGAATTGCGCTAGGTAAATTGTGAATATTTGGCTATAATTGCGGTTTGCTTTTGAAGAGCTGGCCCCGCCTAAGTGGGTCTGCAGGGAATACGAACATGAATCTGGTTATAGCAAAACTCCATGAAGCGCAACTGCGCAAAGACCTCCCCGAATTTCGCCCCGGTGACACGGTGCGCGTCAACGTCCGCCTGAAGGAAGGTGAGGGCGAGAAGGAAAAAGAACGTTTGCAGGCGTTCGAAGGGGTCGTAATTTCCAAGAAGGGCCGGGCTTCGGGCGCCACGTTTACCGTGCGCCGCGTGAGCTTCGGCGTCGGTATTGAGCGCATTTTTCCGCTGCACTCGCCCTCGATCAGCTCGATTGAAGTGGTCGGGAAAGGCAAAGTCCGCCGCGCCCGCCTCTATTACCTGCGCGATTTGCGCGGTAAGGCTGCCCGCATCAAGCGCGCCGCCCGCGAAGAAGTGGCCGCGGTTGCGACGGCTGGGTCAGAAGCAAAGTCGTAAGCGCAACTCTCCGATTCGAACCAGGAAGCGAATTCACGAAAGAGTCCGGGTTTTACCGGGACTCTTTTTTGCTTTCATTCCCTACTTTAACCAGCCCCTTGATGATCGCGGCCGATTCTTTCGCGTATGAAGAGCGAATCAAGGCTGCACGTTTGTCACGCCTTCTGCGCCCGCCTTTGGAAAGTGCTTCTCGTACCAGGCGATCGACCTGTCGGTCCAGTCGATTACATGCTTTGTTTCACGGATGCCGTGGCCTTCGCGCGGGTAGCGCACGAAGACCGCCTCAGTTCCCACATCCTTTAGCGCGATGAAAAACTGCTCCGCTTCAGCGATCGGCACATCGTTGTCGTTTTCGCCGTGAATCAACATCGTGGGCGTGTGTGCAGCGGCCACATGCTTCAGCGCCGAGCGTTCCCACGCCACGTCCATCAAGTTGCCCTGATGCAGAAACTGGCCAAACTCCATCTCTTCGTATTGATTGTAGTAGGTCATGTAGTTGTAGCTGACCAGGTTTGCGATTCCGGCAGTGGGAATTGCGGCTTTGAATTCATTGGTCTGCGTGATGAGCCAATCCGTGAGCTGGCCGCCGTAACTCACGCCTTCGATGCCCATGCGCTCGCGGTCGATCCACAAGTAGCGGCGCGCCGCCGCACTCACGCCGTAGAGAACGTCTTGGCCCTCGTTACCGTCTTGATCAGCGAAGACGGCATCGGCGAACTTCTGTCCGTAGCCGGTCGAGCCGCGAAAATTCACGTTGAGCGTCGCCCAACCGTGCGCGGCATACACTTGATTCCTGAAATTAAAGCCGGGACCATTCTGCCCGTGCGGGCCGCCATGAATATTCACGATCAGCGGGTGCTTCGAGGTCTCTGTCATCCCAACAGGCTTGGTAAGAAATGCTTCAACTTCAAATTTGTTGTCGTTGCTGACGAAAGTGAACGACTTGACTTCGCCAAATTGTTTTCCAGCGAAAAGTTCTGTGTTTAAGTCTGTGAGCCTGCGGGCCGCGCCGCCACCGGTCTTGACGTAAAGCTGCGCCATATCGCGCGGCGTAGTAAATGTGTAGGCCAGCGTTCCGTCCTTGCCAACCGAAAAGCCTCCAACGTTGCCAATATCCTTCACAACGTATTCTGGCGCGCCGCCCGAAACTGGCAGTCGCACCAGATGATTGCTCCCACGCTCTTGAACCGTGAAGTACACCGCGCTGCCATCGGGTGCCCACTTCGGCGCGCCCTGACGATTGTCAATCACCGCTCCAATCTCGCGGCGGTCGCTGCCGTCCGGGTTCATCATCCAGACGTGCGTGTCTTCCATGGTCGTCTCGCGATCAGTCAAGCCGCGCTTTGTACCGCGATAGACGATGTGCTTGCCGTCTGGCGACCACAGCGGCTCATACTCGTTGTATTCCGTGGCTGTTAGCCGGCGAATGCTGTTATCCGCAACATTGAGCGCGAAAATGTCGTAATTGAAAAACTCGTCCTGATTTGGCTCTTGGTTCGACACAAAAAGAATCTCCTTCCCGTCGGGCGACCAGTCAATCGAGTGCTCGTCATAGATTCCCTGTGTAAGCTGTCGCACCTGTTTGGTAGCCAGGTCCACGGCAAAAATGTGCAGCCGCTGATTGTCGTTGAAGCGAGTCATGCCTTCGCCAGCGTCGGGCTTGTACAAGTAGCGCGTGATTACCATAGGATCGCCGCTGGCTTCGGCGGCCCGTTCGTCCGGCGTCGACGAAATGAACGCGATCTGTTTGCCATCGGGCGACCACGTAACGTCCTGGCCGCCGCCCGGCAAAGGACTATTGGTGCCGTTCATCTTCTCAACGAGAGTCGTGATCTCCGAGCCGTCCGGGCGAGCCAGAAGCAATCCGTGTTTCTCTCCCACGCTGCCCTGAAACGCCAGCCATTTCCCGTCGGGCGACCAGCGAGCATTGGCCGTCACATCCTTCTCGCCGCCGATGCGAATGGATTTTTGCGTGGTAAGGTTCATGATCCAAATTTGCGGAGCAGGCCGCCCCGGGCGGTCGTACAGAATCACCGGATAGGCAAGGCGATGCCCGTCCGGGGATAAAACTGCGTCGCCGACAGACCGGAAGCGGGAAAGATCGCTGCTTGCCAAACCCTGCGCTCCGCTGAACGGAGCCAGCGCGAAAATCGCTGCCAAACTCAATACGCAGAAGCTAGCGCGAAGCCGCGCGGACTGCTTGCATGAATACATGGAATTCTCCCTAAAGCGTTTTCGCCCGTACATTTGCCCGGTCATCGTAGGTCCCCGGGCGTACCTTGGTCAACGAGTCTTGTTCGGAAGTTCACACCGGCTGGGCATTCGGCGCGTCTAGGGTGTAGCCTCCGCGCTGGCCAAGAAAACTTCCGGATTCACGAAACAATCTCCTCGCGGCTTCGTCTATACCAGCAGACGACCTGTTGACAATCAACAGGAGCGCAGGTAGCCTCCTGTAGTTTTTCAAAAGGAGAATCGCAATGGCGCAAACGCGCGGCGAAGTGTTGCAAGGCACGCTAGACCTGATCGTGCTCAAGACTCTCGATGCCCTCGGCCCGCTGCATGGCTACGGCATTGCCGTGCGCATCCAGCAGGTTTCCGCCGACCTGCTCAAACTCAACCAGGGTACGCTTTACCCCGCGCTGTTGCGGCTTGAACAGCGCGGGTGGATTTCCTCGAAATGGGGGGTGTCCGACAACAATCGTAAAGCCAAGTATTACTCTCTGACACGAAGCGGGCGAAAACAACTTCTTGCGGAGACGGAAAGCTGGGAGCGAATGGCCGCGCTTATGACTCGTTTGCTCGGGCGCGCCGAAGGAGCATGAGATGGAGCGGTTACGTATTTTCGCAATGCGATTGGCAGGAATCTTCCGCAAACGGAGTCTGGATGCAGAACTCGAGATCGAACTGCGTTCTCACATCGATGCGCTCACTGAAGAGAACATCCGCCGTGGCATGAACCGCGAGGAAGCACGGTACGCCGCGCGCCGGGAGTTTGGCGGCATCGAGCAAACCAAAGAACCCCATCGCGACCAGCGGGGACTCCCGTTCTTCGAGACTCTCGCGCAGGACTTGCGTTACGCGTCGCGCATGCTCGTGAAGAACCCTGGTTTCACGGCCGTAACCGTTCTGACGCTGGCACTCGGCATTGGCGCCAACACCGGCCTTTTCTCTCTGGTCAATTCCGTTTTGCTCGGCAACCTGCCAGTCCGCAATCCGCAAGAACTCGTGGTCATCAAGTACACGGATGTTCGGTCTCAGGAAGCAGAAGAAGATTTTTCCTATCCCATGTATCAGGCCATTCGCGACAAAAACACAGTCTTTGCAAATGTCTTGACGCGCTCGGGGCTCGATTTCAACGCCAGCTACGGTGGACAAAGCGAACGCGCCGTCGGCGAATTGGTCTCCGGAAATTATTTTGAAACGCTTGGAGTGCAGCCGTTTCTTGGCCGGCTGATTGGACCAGAAGACGACCGCACACCGGGCGCTCATCCCGTCGCCGTTCTGAGTTATGGCTACTGGCAGCGGCGATTCGGCAGCGACTCGTCGATCGTCGGCAAGAACATCATCCTGAATGACAATCCGATCCGCGTCATCGGAATCACCCCGTCGCGGTTTTACGGCACGGAGATGGCGCGCAACCCCGACATTCGCGTGTCCATGATGATGGCCACGGTCTTCCGCCCAGTGCCCGCAAATCGGCTGAAGAATCCGCGACACCGCTGGATGACAGTTCTGGCGCGACGCAAGCCAGACGTCACCGTCGCGCAAGCGCAAGCCTCGCTCGACATTCTCTATCACCAAGTTCTTGCTGCCGAGCTGCAAGAACTTGGAGCTAGCGTCAACGCTCATGACAAAGAGCGCGCCCTCGCGAGCCGCATTCAACTCGAGCCGGGCAATCAGGGTTTCGCCCACCTGCGTGGTGAAATGGAGCGCCCACTCCTCCTGATGTTCTGCGTCACGGGCATCGTGCTTCTGGTTGCGTGTGCGAATCTCGCAAATCTTCTCCTGGCGCGAAATGCAAAAAGAAAGCAAGAAATTTCCGTGCGGCTGGCCCTTGGTGCCGGTCGCGCAAGGCTCATCCGTCAGTGGTTGACGGAAAGTCTGCTGCTCTCCGTGTTAGGCGGATGCGCCGGAATTGTTGTCGCCTATTGGGCCAAGACGGCATTGCTTGGTTTTCTGCCGGCAGACTACAGCGCAAACGTCCGCGCCCCGATGGACTTGCGAGTTCTGGGTTTTGCGTTGCTCGCATCTCTAGTCACGGGGTTGCTGTTCGGACTTGCTCCAGCCTTGCAGCTCTCGCAGACCGGCGTGTCCATCGCGTTGCGCGCCGACTCTCCTTCGATCGCGTCTGGCGAACGCCTCTTCAGTCTGCGCAGCGCACTGATTTTTCTACAGGTGGCGCTCGCGCTGCCGCTCTTGATTGGTGCGGGCCTGTTTCTCCACAGTTTGCGCAACTTGCGCGGCATCAATACCGGCTTCACAAAAGAGAATGTTTTCCTGGCAACGCTCAATCCGGCCATGAACGGTTATCACCAGGAAAGAATCAAATCGCTCTATGACGATCTCCTCGCCCGCGTTCGCACGCTGCCAGGCGTGCGCGCCGCGAGCTTAACCACCAGCTCCGTCATTTCCGGCGGCTGGGATCAGGAGAGCGTCAAAGTGGAAGGCTATCAACCCGGCCCAGACGAAAACGTGAGCCCCAATGCCGCGATCGTTTCGCCGGGCTACTTCCTGAGCTTGGGCATACCGTTGGTAGAAGGCCGTGACTTCACCGAGCAGGACACGTCTATGCGCCCAAAGGTCGTCATCATCAACGAAACGATGGCCCACTATTTTTTCGGAAATAAAGATCCGCTCGGCAAAAAAATCGGAACTGACGACGATCCGAAAGTGCCTCCGGACCGGGAAATCATCGGTGTCGTGAAAGATGCTAAATACGTGCGTCTTTCGGAAGCGCCGCGCCGCCATTTCTATGCGCCGATCGCGCAAGAACCACGCCTCTTTGACATGACGCTCCAGGTGCGCACCTCTGGCGACCCGGAAAAAATCGGCGACCTCGTTCGAGCGCAAGTACACGACCTGGACGTAAACCTGCCTCTCTACGCGACCACCACGCTGGAAATTCAGATCGACGATTCCCTCGCACGAGAACGGCTTCTCACCTGGCTTTCCAGCCTCTTCGGATTGCTAGCCACATTGCTTGCGTCGCTCGGGCTTTCCGGCGTTGTGGCTTTCTCCGTCGCGCGCCGCACACGCGAAATCGGAATTCGCATGGCCCTCGGCGCGCAACCGGGTGACATCCTTCGCAGCGTCGTGAGCCACATGGCTTTTCTCGTGACTGCCGGCATGGCTGTCGGTTTAGCTGCCGCTTACGGGCTAAGCCGCTTGCTCGACAGCATGTTGTTCGAAGTCGGCTCCGCGGATCCCCTTGCGTTTGCCGGATCGTGCCTCCTGCTTGGCGTAGTCGCAGCCTTAGCTGCGTACCTGCCTGCTCAGCGGGCGACGCAAGTCGATCCCGTCGTGGCCCTGCGTCACGAATAATCGCTCGAGCAAGCCTATCAAGGGCTATCAGGAGTACACACATGACTTGGTTGCGCACCCTCGTTCTTCGAATCACCGGAATGTTTGGCAGGCGCACGCGAGAAGCCGAACTCGGCGCCGAGGTTCAAGCGCATCTCGAAGCACTCGCCGAAGAAAATATCCGCCGCGGCATGAAACCAGAGGAAGCCCACCACGCCGCCCGCCGTGAATTCGGCGGTGTCGAACAGACTAAAGAGCTCTATCGCGAGCGCCGCGGCCTCCCGTTCCTTGAAACACTTTTCCACGACTTCCGCTTCGGCGTGCGGATGCTCGCCAAGAATCCCGGATTCAATATCGTTGCGGTTCTCACACTCGCGCTCGGCATTGGCGCCAATACCGCCATTTTCAGCGTAGTCAAAGCCGTTCTGCTGCGCGGCCTGCCCTTTAAAGATCCTGCGCAGCTTGTCCGCGTCAACGAAAGCGTCACCGAGGGCGGACGCTCTCCCGTCGCATATCCGAATTACCTGGACTGGCGCGCTCAGAATAGTGTTTTCGAAGAGATGGCTGCGTTCGGCGGTTGCGAAATGATCCTCAATGGAAAAGACAAGTCTGACCGCTTGGACTGCGAACAAGTCAGCGACACCTATTTCCCTTTACTCGGCGTCTCCGCGGTTCTCGGCCGCACATTCACTCCGGAGGAAAACGCGATCCCAATGAAGCACGCCGTAGCGCTGATCGGCTACGGCCTGTGGCAGCGGCGCTTCGGCTCCGATCCGCAAATCCTGGGCAAATCAATCCGCTTGAACGATTACGAATTCACGATCGTCGGCGTGCTTCCCAAAGGTTTTCTCGGCTATTCGGATTCAGCCGAGGTATGGATTCCGTTCATGATGAGGGACGCGGCCTGGCCTCAGGTCGCAAAGTACGACTATCTGCACACCCGCGACATTCACTTTCACGAAGTGCTCGCACGTCTGAAGCCGGGCGTGTCCATCGCGATGGCCCAAACGCAAATGGAAACGATTGCGGCGCGTCTTGCAAAGACCTATCCGAAGGAAAACCGCGAACGCGACGTTCTGGTGACTCCCGCCACAGAAGACTACGTTCGAAGCTTTCGCGCACCATTGTTGGTCTTGCTGGGCGCGGTCGCTTTCGTACTTCTCATCGCCTGTGCAAACGTCACCCATCTCATCCTCACACGCAGCGCTGCCCGCGATCGTGAGCTGGCGATCCGTCTGGCCCTCGGCGCTGGTCGGGGCCGTTTGATCCGGCAATTCCTAACCGAAAGCCTGCTGCTGACATTTGGAGGCTCGTTAGTGGGCGTTGCACTCGCCTTTTGGGGCCTCGATCTGCTCGTCTCCGTTCTGCCCGTAACGTTTCCTTCTTTCACGCACGTCAGTTTGGACAGCGGTGTACTCTTCTTTGCGTTTGCTATCGCGGCGGGCACAGCGCTGCTAGTGACGATTCTGCCGATTTTCAACTCCGCTAAGATGGACGTGAACGATTCGCTCAAGGAATCGGTGAAGAGCTCCGTTGCCTTGCGAGGCCGGCAGACGGGACGCCTCCTCATCGTTTCTGAAGTAGCGCTCGCCCTCGTACTCATGATCGGAGCAGGGCTCATGCTCCGCAGCCTCGCGCATCTGCTGGCGGATAGCCCGGGCTTTCGGCCCGATCATCTCGTCACCTTGCGATTCTACGTCCCCGATCGAAAATACGAAGCAGACGGACGAAATCGCTTCGGTCCGGAATTAGCCGAGCGCATCGCAGAATTCCCCGGAGTCGAAACAGCAGCAGCTACGTTCATCGATCCATTTCTTTGGGGCGGCTTCCAGCGTGGCTTTACCGTCGAAGGCCATGCGCCCATTTCCAACGCTGAGGCCGACACGGTTTATTACCAGGAGGTTGGCCCCAATTATTTCCACACGATGGGAATTCCGCTCATGCAGGGCCGCGATTTCTCCACCAGGGATTCTCTTTCCACCTCCGGCGTCGTGATGGTCAGCGAATCCTTCGCGCGCCGCTATTGGCCGGGGCAGGATCCCGTCGGTAAGCGCATCCGATACGGCGGAACGGATTCCACCAATCCGTGGTTACAAGTCATCGGCGTTGCCGGAAATGTTAAATACAACTCGCTGCGCCAGGATCCCGAGGCCGAGCCCGTCATCTATGGCGCGCTGCTCCAAAGCGAAGTCATCATAAACATGAGTCTCATCGTAAGAACCCACAACTCCCCCGAAGCCATGCTCGGCCCGCTGCGCGAGGAAATCCAGCGCATCGATCCTGCCATTCCCGTCTACAACGTAGCCACCTTGAGCGAGCGCATGCGTAAGGATTCCGCCGAGACGCGGTCATATGGCCTACTGCTTGCTCTCTTCGCAGCGCTCGCACTGGCTCTGGCCGCGGTCGGCATCTACGGTGTTATGAGCTATTGGGTCACGCAGCGAACCCGCGAAATGGGCATTCGCCTGAGCTTTGGCGCGAAACCACGCGACCTCTATCGGCTCGTCTTCGGAGAAGGGATTAGGGTGGCCCTCGCAGGAATCGCCTCCGGGGCACTCGGATCCGCCGTTGTAACACGCGCCATGACGAGTCTTCTCTATGGAGTGAAGCCGTTCGATCCGACGCCTTTTGTTGCGCTGTCCGCTGGCCTCACGGCCGTGGTGATCATGGCGTGTTACATCCCCGCTCGCCGCGCCACAAAAGTCGATCCCATGGTCGCACTGCGCTACGAATAAATCATGGGTGCGCCGGATTAAACCGGCATGAAGTAGAGAATGAAAAAGTCTCACAGGAAAGGAGCAAGCGATCCATCCTGGCCCCGAGTTTTGCGTTGTTGGCTGCGAAGCCTACGGCGAAGCGTAAAC
>DATDHE010000526.1:0-2512 GCA_036521695.1 Candidatus Acidiferrum sp.
TCGCGAGCGGTACAACCGACGCTGGATCGTTCAGCGCCTGGGATACCTCACGCCCGCCCAGGCCCGCCAGCAGCTACTTGCGCTCGGAGCTGCCGCATGAATACACTCAATTCACTGTCCAAAAAATCCGGCGCAAAACAAAAGCTACAAGGAGCAGAGCGAAGCAGCTGGCCTGGACATGCGTCAATTTAAACAGTTGCAGGGATACGCGGATCTCTTTCAGTTTATCGCCGGGTATACGTCTGTCGGCTACAACATGGCTTCCGGAAATAGTGCCGAGCATCTGCGCGGCATGCCGGTCTCCTCATCCTACTTCAGAGTCTTGGGTATCCGGCCGCTGCTCGGCCGCGACTTTACGCAGGAAGATGACAGCGGAGACGGTCAGCGCGTGGCCGTCATCAGCTATAGCTTGTGGGCGCGCCGTTTGGCATCCGATCAGGCACAAGTCGGCCAAAAAATGCTATTGAACGGCGAGCCCTTCACGATCATCGGCGTCATGCCCCGTAGCTTCACTTCTTTGGCAGTCGCTGGAGATCTTCCTGATAGCGGAGCACCCGATGTGTGGACGCCTCTCGCGTTAGTGGCTAAGACCGCTGGCAAGGGAGGCAACATCGGCGTTCTGGCCCGCCTCAAGCCGGGCGTCACGACCGCTCAGCTCGACGCACAAATGAATATAATCACTCAGGACCTGCGTCGTGAATATGCCCGCGGTTATGACGGACAAGTGAATCTCAGTTTTTTGCCCTACAAGAGCGTGATTGGTGCGGAAGTGCGTCCGTACTTGATGGTTTTGCTCGGAGCCATCGGATTTGTGCTCTTAATCGCTTGCGCGAATGTGGCCAACCTGTTCCTCGCGCGCGGCGGCTTGCGCGGCCGCGAAATCGCTGTCCGCATCGCCATGGGCGCCTCTCGCTGGCGTCTGTTCCAGCAATTGCTAACCGAAAGCATGCTCATCGCGCTCGCTGGCGGAGCTGTCGGCCTGCTGGTCGCTTACTTGGGGCTTGGCTCATTGCTAGCCGTCGCGCCCGCCGACTTGCCGCGCGCTTCCGATGTCCATCTCGACGGCTGGGTTTTCGCATTCACCTTCCTCGTCTCGCTCCTGACGGGCGTTCTCTTCGGTCTTGCTCCGGCTCTCGAAGCCAGCAGAACCGGCATAAACGAAGCCCTCAAAGAAGGCGCTGGACGCGCAAGCGCTGCTCGTGGCCGCGCGCTGCTCCGTAAGTTACTCATCGTCGGGGAATTCGCCATTTCTCTTGTGCTGCTCTCCGGTGCGGGCCTGATGATCGGCACATTCTCGAAACTTCTTCGCAGCGATCCCGGCTTTAACCCTCAGCGCATTCTCTCTGTCCAGTTCTGGCTCATTGGCTCGAAATACGATTCCACCGCTCAGATTGAAAGTTTCAACCGCGCTGCCGTTCAGCGCCTCGAGGTTCTGCCCGGCGTCGATGCTGCCGCCATCATTGCTGCTGGGCTGCCGCTCGAGCGCGGTGGAAACAACGGCGTGCGCATGCCCAATTCCACGAATTGGGACAGCACGGACTACCGGGAAATCACTCCTGGCTTCTTCCGTGCCATGGGCATTCCCCTGCGATCAGGCCGCGCATTTTCCGAGTCCGATTCAGAAACCGCCAGCAAGGTCGTAATCATCAATGAAGCGTTTGCGCGCGAGCACTTTTCAGGGCGCAGCCCGCTCGGTGAGCGCATTTTCCTGGGCGAGGAGCCGTCCGAAATCGTCGGGGTGGTCGGCGACGTGAAGTCTTACCTCGATCAGCCGGCACCTCCCACTACCTTTATTCCCGCCGCGCAAGCTTCCTACAGGACGTCAAAAATGTTTGAAGGCTGGTTTCCAAGGAGCATCATCCTTCGCGCCAACGTCGACCCCGCAAGCCTCAGCCGCGCCGCGCGCGACGCCGTTGCCGCCGTCGATCCCATCGTCCCGACAGGCTCCATCCACACCATGGATCAGGTGCTCTCCCATTCGCTCGTGCTCCGCAATTTCATGATGTTTCTTCTCAGTCTTTTCGCCGCGCTGGCTCTGACTCTGGCAACCGTTGGCATCTACGGAGTGATCTCTTACGCAGTTTCACAGCGCACGCGCGAGATCGGTGTGCGCATGGCGCTCGGAGCTCACCGAAGCGATGTGCTGCAGCTCATCTTGGGAGAAGGTTTAAAGCTGGTCCTGGCTGGTGCAGCGCTTGGCATCATCTTTGCGCTGATCGCGACCAGATTTATCGCAACTATGATCTACGGTGTAAGCGCCACGGACCCGTTGATCTTTCTCTCTGTCATCACGCTTCTTGTCGCTGCGTCTCTAGCGGCCTGTTACGTTCCAGCCCGCCGCGCCATGCGCGTCGATCCCATCGTAGCTCTTCGCTACGAATAAATCATGGGTGCGCCGGATTAAACCGGCATGAAGTAGAGAATGAAAAAGTCTCACAGGAAAGGAGCAAGCGATCCATCCTGGCCCCGAGTTTTGCGTTGTTGGCTGCGAAGCCTACGGCGAAGCGTAAAC
>DATDHE010000527.1:0-10527 GCA_036521695.1 Candidatus Acidiferrum sp.
CACGTGATCGCTTTCTGTCAGCAAGAAATCGTAACGCCGGTAGTGGCGGGCTCCGAAGAGTGCTCCCGTTTCCGCAACCAACTGCCTCCACTCCTGGACGGTTTCCGCCGTGACTTCCAGCCCAGCTTCGGTTTCCGCGGCAATGTGAATGTGGTGCTCGGGTTTCTGTCCCGGAGACAAATCGATGGCGCGCATGTGAGCACCCATCAGCACGGGCGAATCGACTAAGGTCGTCAAGCTCGCCGGTTGAAAATCAATCGCTGCGCCGGTCATGCTTGCCACCGGCAGCGCAGTTCCAAATTTCCATCCTGCCGGAATCTGCAAACTGGCCGTGTAAGTCAGATCATCGCTCTTCGCCCCCTGCGGATAGAGGAGCACGGTGTACCAGTTCAAAAGTGCAAGTTGTGCGGTCGCAGAAGGGTTTTCTCGTCCCGAGCTGGGCCCAGCTGGGGAGACGTAATCCAGCGAGACTTCGAGTTCGCTTGTTCCCGCGGGCACTTGGCAATGAAAAGCGAACATGTCAACGTCATCGCGCCGCCATTCAATTTCTTTGCCGCTCACACGAAAGAACAGGCCAGTCAGGTTGACAATCGGCCCTATGGGAGCATGTTCTCCGGGAATCCATTTTGGATACACAAGTGTGAGCGGGCCTGCTGATACCGGGAAGTTCAGCTTCGCATGGAAAATGTGTTTCGTGGCTTCCCGCAAATCCACACTGAGCCGCACGGATTTCCGCGCATCTTGGGCTTTTGCCGGAACTACGGAAAATATAAATGAAGTAGCCGTCAGCAGAATCCAGCAAGGAATGCGCATGAGCATCAATCAGGTCTCCCCAAAGCTTGGCCAGCGTAGCATAATTTTTGGGCGGGCAAGCAAGCTTAGCATTTCACATGGCGCCAATTCGCGGCCGGTGCACGCAACCTAAGAGACCGCGCGAGTCTGCTACAATCGCTCAGCGAGCCTGCATGTCAATAGACGCCGCTCTTTTTCCGCGCAGTTTTCACCAGGCGTTTCCCGTCGCCGTCCGTGGGGAAGGTTGCTGGCTTTTTTCGGCGGATGGAGGCAAATTTCTCGATGCGGCAGGCCAAGCCGCTGTCATCAACATTGGCCACGGCGTTCCTGAAATCGGCCGCGCAATGGCCGAACAATCCTCGAAACTCGCGTTTGCGCACACCTCACAATTTCATACTCCGCCCTCGGAAAAACTCGCCGCGCGGCTCCTCTCGATGGCTCCGCCGAATTTTCGAAAGAGTGGGCGGGTTTACTTCACTTCGGGAGGGTCCGAAGCCACGGAAACGGCTATCAAGCTCGTCCGCCAATACCACCTGGAAAAGGGGCAGGCTGCTCGTTACCGCATCCTTTCGCGCCGTCAGAGTTATCATGGCAGCACGCTTGGCGCCATGACCGTCAGCGGCAACGTTGCCCGCCGAGCGCCATATCGGCCATTACTCGCCGAGTGGGGCCACATCGCTCCCTGCTTTTGCTATCACTGTCCATTCGAAAAGACGTTTCCTCAATGTCATCTCGCCTGTGCCGATGATCTGGATTCTCTTCTTGCTGAAAACGACGCAGACTCCGCAGCTGCTTTCATTTTCGAGCCCGTCGTTGGCGCAACTCTTGGCGCCGTGGTTCCTCCGGAAGGCTACGTTGCGCGCATCGCTGAGATTTGCCGCAAGCGCGGCGTTCTTCTCGTCGCGGATGAAGTTATGACCGGCATGAGCCGCACCGGAAAGCCTTTCGCTGTGCAACACTGGGGCATCGAGCCGGACATTATTCTTGCGGGGAAGGGAATTGCGAGCGGCTACGCTCCGCTCGGCGCCGTTCTCGTTGCGACGAATGTTGTTGAAGCCATTGAAAACGGCACCGGAACCTTCAAGCACGGATTTACTTACCAGGCCCATCCTGTTGCAACCGCTGCTGGCAACGCCGTACTGGATTACATCGAGTCGCACAATCTCTTCGCGCGCGTTGCTCCCGCGGCCCTATCGCTGTGCACCGCTCTTGCTCCGCTACTTTCCCATCGTCACGTTGGCGATATCCGCGGGCTTGGTCTGCTCGTCGGTATCGAATTCGTCCGCGACAAGTCCACGCGCACGCCTTTCGACCCATCGCAAGCCATTGCCGAGAAAATTCGCTCGGCTGCGATGGAAAAAGGCGTTCTGACCTACCCGACGCAGGGTTGTGTTGACGGGACGCGCGGTGATCACATTCTTCTTGCGCCGCCTTTTATCATCACGCCCGAGGAATCGGCGCTCGTCGCCGCGGCGCTGGCTTCAGCTCTCGCGAGAGTGTTTCCTGATTAACATGTCGCTGTTTTTCTCGTTTCTAGCGTAGTCTGTTCGTGTATTTTCTGGAGGAACTGAATCGACGATGCGCCGTCTCTCATGCAACCTTGCACTGCTGCTCTGCGCGGGCTTCCTAACTGCCTCATTCGTTCCGGCTCAGGAAAAGTCTACCGCTAAGCCCCGCGCACGCGATCTCGGCGTTCCATTCGATGGTACTCCCGGTCCGCTAAACGCTATCACCGACGTTTCCGGCGTTACTGTCGGTCACACCACGCTTATCTCTGGTGAAGGAAAACTCCAAGTTGGCAAGGGGCCGGTACGCACAGGAGTTACTGCTGTTCTTCCACGCGGGAAAGACACAATGTCCAATCCCGTTTTTGCCGGCTGGTGGTCGCTCAACGGCAACGGAGAGATGACAGGCACAACGTGGGTCGAAGAATCGGGCTTTCTCGAAGGACCGGTGATGGTCACTAACACGCACAGCGTCGGTGTGGTTCGCGATGCGGTCATTCAGTGGCGCGTCAATCATGGACAGCCCGATCCCACTGGCTATTGGTGGTCGCTTCCCGTGGTCGCGGAAACCTGGGACGGCTGGCTCAACGACATCAACGGTTTTCACGTCAAGCCTGAAGACGCTTTTCATGCGATTGACTCAGCGCACGGCGGCCCCGTCGAGGAAGGAAGCGTAGGCGGCGGCACGGGAATGATCTGCAATGAATTCAAAGGCGGCATCGGGACTTCTTCGCGCGGGTTCGAAATCAAGGGCAAGAGCTACACCGTCGGCGTGCTCGTCCAGTGCAATTACGGTGTCCGGCCGAATCTTCGCATCGCTGGAGTCCCTGTCGGAAAGGAAATTCCTGAGGACGCTGCTTACAGTTCTGGTTCTTTCAACGAACTGGATCGCGGATCAATAATTGTCGTCGTTGCAACCGATGCGCCGCTTATCTCGCACCAACTGAAGCGCTTGGCGCGCCGCGTGTCTCTCGGCCTGGGTCGCAACGGCAGTATCTCCGGTAACGGTTCTGGCGATATTTTCATCGCCTTCTCGACGGCAAACCCCGGTGCGGACGGCGCGGATCACGTGGTCGAACTCAAGATGCTTCCCAACGATCTGATTGAAAAAGTTTTCGCCTCGACCGTGCAGGCCACTGAAGAAGCAGTGATCAATGCCATGGTCGCTGCTGAAACCATGATCGGCATCGAGAATCACAAGGTCATTGCGCTCCCGCACGACAAACTGCGCGAGGTTCTAAAAAAATATAACCGCCTCGCGCAATGAAGCCCCAGCCTAATCTCTCGCACACCTTAGCCACATGAAATCAGTGCCCGCCCATTTTTGCCGCAACTTTCTTGGGCGCATGACTTTGTTGTTCTCAGTAGTTCTCTTGTCTTGTTCCTGTTCTTCCACTCCGCCACCGTCTCTAGCCATCACCCACGTCACGCTCATCGACGCTACCGGCGCCGCTCCCCAGCCTGACATGACCGTTTTTCTCGCCGATGAGCAAATCGCGGCCATTGGTCCGTCCAATGCGGTCTTGATTCCGCGTAAAACAAAGACCATTGACGCGACCAGCAAATTTCTAATCCCCGGCCTTGTCGACATGCACGCCCATCTCACCGGGGCATCAGAACCCACCGGCAGCCGCGAATTTATTCTTCCGCTCCTTCTCGCAAATGGGATCACCACAGTGCGTGACATGGGCGGCGACCTCGAATCCCTGCTCAAGCTGCGACATGAAATAGAGCGCGGCCAGTTGCCGGCTCCCCGAATCTTCTTTGCGGGTCCTTATCTCGATGGCGACCCGCCGTTCTTCCAGCCTTCACTGGTGGTCACGAATTCCGCGGACGCTGCCGAAGACGTCCACTCCTTGATTTCGCATGGAGCAGATTTCATCAAGGTGCAGTCCAATCTCAGCCGCGATGCTTATTTCGCCATCGCGAAAGTCTGCCACCAGGAGCACATCGCTTTCGTAGGACACGTGCCTGATCGCGTTACCGCCAGCGAGGCCTCCGATGCGGGTCAGAAAAGTATCGAACATCTCACCGGCGTGCTACGCGCCTGTTCTAATGAAGAACCGCTCCTTATTCGCAAGCAGTTTGCTGCTGCCCCCAAAAAGGGGGCGAAGGTGCAATCCCGGGACCGCGAACTTATGTGGCAGAGGGAATTGTTGGAGAGCTATTCGAACGAACAGGCTGCAGCGTTGATCGCAAAATTCATACAGAACCGGACCTGGCAGGCTCCCACTTTGATCCTGCTCCGTAACGACGCTTTCCCCACGCCCGAGACCGATCCTTCGCGGGATCCTCGCCGAAAGTACATTCCCCTGCAGGTTTTGGCGAATTGGCAAAAGGGAGCGAAGGATCGTGACAAAGGCGCCACGCCGATGGAATTCTCTCTGCGCTCCAGCCTTATGCAAGCATCGCTTCATCTCGTCGGCAAAATGAACACGGCGGGAGTTCCCATCATTGCTGGCACGGACACTACAGCTCCATTTATTTTCCCGGGGTCCAGCCTGCATGAAGAATTGGCCCTTTTGGTTCAAGCAGGATTGACGCCCATGCAGGCGCTGGAAGCTGCAACGAAACTCCCTGCGGAATTTTTAGGCAAGCTGCAAACGCAAGGCACCGTCGAGCAAGGCAAAATCGCCGATCTCCTGCTTCTCGACTCCAACCCGCTTGACGACATTCACAACACGCAGAAAATTCGCGCCGTTATCCTCCGCGGCAAACTTCTAGACAGGAGCTTTCTGGATGAACTTTTAGCCAAAGAAGAGAATTTCGCGAGGGCTCACTGAGCTGTGATCCTGGTGCGTAGGAGCATCATTCCCCATTTTTGTGCTAATAGTTTTTGTGAGACCCAACTCACCTTGTTTATTTCCACGAGCGCTCTAGAAAACTGGGACCGCGGTCTTTCTCGCGGGATTGAAGAAGGGCAGCGCCACCACTTTTGCGGAAACAGTATGCCGAACCGCTTCGACGGTCATCTCGATGCTCACCGTCGCGCCCACCGACGACTTATCGCGGTTTACGCACGCAAGCGCGATCATCTTCTTGAGCGTAGGGGACCATGTTGTGGAAGTTGCTTTTCCTACTTGCTTGCCGCCGTGATAAACGGGTACCGCGACGCGCGACGCTACGCTCGGCACTTGCGGCGCCATTCCCATTTTGTCGTACAGCATTTCGACCTCGTTCCAATTAATCTCCAGCCCGACCAGCGCCCGCCTCGCGCCGCCCTTTTTCTTCTCCCGGACCAAAGCTTCGCGTCCGACGAAATTGTCTTTCTTCAAGTCCACCAATTTTCCGAGACCAATCTCCGCAGGCGAAAACCTTTGCGATTCAATCAGCGCTTTTTTGCTCGATGTATAGTCCACCTCGATCAAAATCAATCCCGCTTCTATCCTCGCGATATCCAACGCAATCATTCCCGCTGGATGAATGTCGAAAGCTTTCCCTTTTTTGATCAGCTCGTCCCACACTTTTCCCGCATTTTTCCATGGCATCCAAATTTCAAATCCCAGATCTCCGGTGTACCCCGTTCGCGATATGTCCACCGGAACGCCCGCGATTTGCCCGCGTGTCACGCGAAAGTATTTCAAGTTTGCCACATCCGCGTCCGTCACGGCATGCAGGAGTTTTCCCGAAGTCGGCCCCTGCAGGGCCAGAGCTGCCACCTGTTCGGAAGTATCTTCGATTTGGACGCTCAGCGCCAGAGCGTTCTGCTGAAACCAGCGCAAACTCGGATCCGCCGCCGTCCAGCGGTACTCGTTTTCACCGAGCCGCGTGATGGTGCCGTCGTCAATTACTTTTCCTTCTGGGTCGCACCAGCAGCAGTAAATCACCTGATCGATCGCTACCTTATTAATGTCGCGCGAAATCACACGGTTGACGAAGCGCGTCGCGTCGCTTCCCGTGATGCGGTATTTAAAGAGAGGCGAAATATCGATCAGCGCGGCGGAATTGCGGATGGCGTTGTACTCGTGCTCGTGGTGCATCTCGTACACGCTTACGGTGTAATAACCCGACCATTCGCGGTAGTTGAGGCTCTCGCACAGTGCGAGCGTTTTCTCATGAAATGCAGTTCCGACGGGCACGATTCCTCCGGCGCTCCTGCGCGGCGCACTTCGCAAGAACGAAATCGGATTATAGGTGTGAACTTCGAGACTCGGCAAGCTATTGTCCGTGCGTCTGCCCGTGCTCGGCGGTCGCGTCAGCTCTTGCCTACACTGGCTTGTCTGAAACGACCCGGATAGAATAAAAGACAGAAGCGGGAAAAAGGCGGGATGCAGATGCCAGGCAATGGTGCAACGCAGGCAAAAGTGCTGAGGCTGGACGCAAAGGACAATGTCCTTGTTGCGTTGACCGATTTGCGTAAAGGCGAAAACGTAAGCTATTTGGAGAACGAATACCTCTTGTTGTCCGATGTGCCTGCTAAACATAAGTTTCTGACACAAGACGTGAGCGCCGGCGGCGATATTATTATGTACGGCGTACTGGTGGGCACGGCGGTCGGCAGTCTTTGGCGGGGCGATCTACTTTCCACTCGCAACATCCGTCACGCCGCCGCATCTTTTCAGGAATCGGAGGGGGCCGGTCCTCGCTGGACTCCTCCGAAGGTTTCCGCGTGGGCGAACAGAACATTTCTGGGATATCCCAGAGACGATGGTCAGGTGGGTTCGCGAAATTACTGGCTCGTTCTTCCTCTCGTCTTTTGCGAAAACCGTAATCTGGCCGTCTTGAAACAGGCGTTTGAGGAGGAATTGGGTTTTGCGGCTCCTCAGATTTACCGCAGTCAAGTTGCGGAGCTGGCCCGCCTTCACCGCGAAGGGAAGTCTGACGAGCTGAAGAAAGCCGCGTTTGGCGAAACGCAGCGCGCGAGCGCTTCCCCCAAAGTTTTTCAGAACATCGACGGCATTAAGTTTTTACTGCACGAGGCCGGATGCGGCGGGACATACGAGGATGCCAGGAATCTCTGCGGTCTGCTGGCTGGTTACATTCACCATCCGAATGTTGCCGGCGCTACGGTCTTGAGCCTGGGCTGCCAGCATGCACAAGTTCCCATGCTCCTCGAAGAGATCAAGCGCCGCGATCCGAATTTTAAGAAGCGCGTCTTGATTTATGAGCAGCAGAAAAGCCCTTCTGAAGCGGCGATGATGAGCAAGGCCATCCGCGAAACTTTTTTGGCCATGGTCGAAGCGGACAAAATCACGCGGCAGCCTGCGCCATTATCAAAACTCACGCTCGGACTGCAATGCGGCGGGTCCGATGGTTTTTCCGGGCTCTCGGCGAATCCCGCGATCGGGCACGTCTCTGACATAGTCGCGGCGCTCGGAGGCATCGGGATCCTTTCTGAATTTCCGGAACTCTGCGGTGTGGAACAACAGCTTATTGATCGTTGCGTCCGGAAGGAAGTTGCGGACCGCTTTGCGCACCTTATGAGGGACTACGCAGCGCGCGCCAAGGCGGTGCGCGCGAGCTTCGAAATGAATCCTTCGCCGGGCAACATTCGGGATGGATTGCTCACAGATGCGATGAAATCGGCGGGGGCTGCGAAGAAAGGCGGCACATCTCCTGTCACCGCGGCGGTGGACTATCCGGAATACTGCACCGAGCCAGGATTAAACCTCCAATGCACGCCGGGGAGCGACGTGGAATCCGTCTCAGCGCAGGTGGGAGCCGGCGCGAATGTGATTCTCTTTACGACGGGGCTGGGCACACCAACGGGCAATCCGATCGCGCCGGTTCTGAAAATCTCAACCAATTCGAATCTCGCGCAGCGCATGGCTGACATCATCGACATCGACACGGGCGGCATCATCACAGGCGAAACCAGTATCGAGCAAATGGGCGAAGCGATCTTGGAACGCGTGATTCAGGTTGCCAGCGGGGAAGCTCGTACGAAAGCGGAATTGCTTGCTCAAGACGATTTTATTCCCTGGAAACGGGGAGTCTCGCTTTGAAAAAGGATCAGCTCGAGCCGTGAAAGCCCTTTTGCTTTCGAAATACAAGCACCTGGAAATCGCCGATCTTCCCAATCCGGCGCCGGGCCAGGGCGAAGTTCTTGTAAGCGTGGCTGCTTGCGGAATCTGCGGCAGCGACGTTCACGGTTACGATGGATCCTCGGGCCGGCGCATTCCGCCAATCGTCATGGGGCACGAAGCTGCCGGAACGATCGCTGCACTGGGCGCTGGAGTAAGTGGATTCGCAGTAGGCGACCGAGTCACTTTCGACTCGACGATTTTCTGTGGGGTCTGCAATAACTGTCGTCGTGGCGATGTGAACCTCTGCGACCACCGTGAGGTCCTGGGCGTTTCTTGCGCCGAGTTTCGACGCTCGGGAGCTTTTGCAGAATACGTTGCCGTTCCTTCGCGCATCCTTTATCGCTTGCCCGAAAATCTTTCGTTCCATGAGGCCGCGATGCTGGAGGCAGTGTCGGTCGCGCTTCATGGCGTTTCCTTGGCGCAGATTTCGAAGGGCAGCACGGCGTTGGTTGTCGGAGCCGGAATGATCGGTCTGCTCACTCTGCAGGCGTTGCGTGCTGCGGGATGTTCGCGAGTGGTTGTCACTGATTTAGACAGCACGCGGCTCAAACTGGCTCAAGAGGTCGGAGCGACTGCAGTTCTATCTTCAGAAAAGGATGTGGTCGAGCAGGTGTTGCGACTGACCGGAGGCATTGGCATGGACGTGGTTATCGAAGCGGTGGGCAGAAACGAAACTGTGAAGGCGAGCATCGAGAGCGTTCGAAAGGGAGGCACGGTCGTCTTGGTTGGCAACATTTCTCCAGAAGTGACGCTTCCCCTGCAAAACGTCGTCACGCGCCAGATTCGGCTCCAGGGATCCTGTGCATCAGCTGGAGAATATCCACGCGCCATTGAACTTCTTGCGAGCGGCGCGATTCAAGTTCAGCCGTTCATCACGGCTGTGGCCCCACTGGAGGAAGGTCCACGGTGGTTTGAAAGACTTTATGCGCGCGAACCTAACTTGATGAAAGTCATACTTTCGCCGGAGACAGTTTCGTGAGCGATGGTCTGTTTGATCTCAGCGGCCGCGTCGCGCTCGTCACTGGCACAAGTCGAGGACTCGGTCAATACATGGCGCGTGCCCTCGCGAAAGCGGGCGCCGACCTTGTGCTTACGAGCCGCGACATCAATCAACTAGCGCCATTCGAAGAAGAGATAAAATCGCTGGGTCGCCATACCTTTTCCGTCGAGCTTGACGTCCGCCGCCAGGACAGCATCGAGAAAATGGCCGCTACGGCCGAAGCTGCGTTTGGCCATCTCGATATTCTTGTAAACAACGCCGGGTGCAATGTCCGAAAGCCGGCGCTCGACGTAACCTGGGAAGACTGGAACTTAATTCTGGAGACAAATCTACGCGGAAGTTTTTTCGTCGCTCAGGCTGTGGCGCGCGGGATGATCGCCCGCGGCTATGGGCGCATCATCAACATCGGTTCGGTCACCACGGTTGCAGGCTACGCAGGCCTCGCTCCTTATGGAGCCAGCCGTGGCGGCATAAAACAGCTGACTATGAGTCTGGCAGACGACTGGGGCAAATACGGCGTCACCGTGAATTGTCTTGCGCCTGGATGGTTTTGTACCGAACAGAACAAGGTTCTGTACGAGAACAAAGAGTGGGTCGAATATCTCCGCGATCGCATTCCCCTTAAACGTCCGGGGCAGCCCCAAGATCTGGACGCCGCAGTCGTTTTTCTTGCGGCGGAGTCGAGCCGTTACATAACAGGCCAGACGCTCCTCGTGGACGGTGGAATCTCAACCGGCGCAACGCGAGCGCTGGTTCAGCCTGCAAAGACAGCGGCGGACAATTCTCAAAAACCAGATTAGGCAGCCTCTAAGTTCAACATGCAAGGGTGCGAGCGGCGAAACGCCGCGCAGAACCATTAGCTTCTCGGCATTCGCGCTGGTTCAGGGACGGGCTCCATTCCCCCCAATAGAAAAATATAAGCAGCGATACTGATGAGAAGAATCGCAGTCGCCGCCACGAAAGCCCACACGTATGCATGCGTCAGCTGCACGACGTAGCCGGTGACGATCGGCGCAGCTATCGCGGCAAGTTGATTGCTGAAATTCAAAATTCCGCCAACAGTGCCCACGCTTTCTTTCGGAGCAATCAGCGAAGGGATGGACCAGCCTACAGGCGACGCTGCGGACAATCCACCGATAGAAAGGCTGATCCAGAAAACCGCCCCAGCGGCGCTCTGCGTGTACGCCGTGCCAAGGATGCCAAG
>DATDHE010000528.1:0-16458 GCA_036521695.1 Candidatus Acidiferrum sp.
AAACGACCACGCGTACAAATTGTGTCCAATTTCCCGAACAAATTCCCCGCTCGCATCAAACTCTAAAAGTTGCGCGCCACTCGCCGCGTAGGCTGGCCCTGTAGAATTTCCCCGTGAAAAAACAAAAACGTGTCCCTTCGAGTTGACCGCTACGCCCACCGCTTCCCCCAAGTAAATGGCCGGCGGCAATTTCAAGAAATCCGGCACAGAGGTATAGCGAATTTCCGGCGGCTGCTGCGCAAAAAGCTGCCCGGCCCCAAAAAGAATCAAGACAAAAACAACTCTAAGAATGGTTCTTTTCATTCGAATCACCTCGTCTCGTTGTGCCCCGCATCATACGCGCCTCGCCTCCCGAGCGCCAATCACAAGCGACGAAGACAGCAGGGTGAACGCGACGCCTCTCCGCACCACGGAGCCTGAACGGAGATTGACAGGAGCAGGTCGACCGCCCTATGGTTTTGCCTGGACTTAAGTCCCGAATCGAGTACCCAGCCAAGAGGCAATCAGGAGCGCAGTCGCAGTAGAGAGTGGAGGTGCTCCTCCCGTTCGTTCGACTTTTCCCGACCAGGCACGTGCTAGACCGCGAACTTTGCGAGGGTGCGAAGGAACACTCCCGCCGGCCAGAATCCGAAAGGAGAATTTCAATGAAGAAACAGGGAACCACGCTCGTATCTGTTCTTTTTCTTATCGGAGCAGCGCTGATTGCCTCGTGTGCGACACCCTACCATGAGGAAAACGAACGCTACGTGTTTGTGGCCACGAATATTAACTTGCCGTACTGGCAGGAGGCTCAGGCTGGTTTCCTGGACTCGGCCAGAGCACTCGGTGTAAAGGCTGAACTCGTCGGTCCAGCGACCTACGATCCAGACGCTGAGGTCGGAATGTTCCGCCAAGTCGTGGAACAGAATCCCGCTGGAATCTGCCTTTCCGCGGCGCGCCACGCAATTTTCCAGGCGGAGATTGACAAGGCCATTGCTCAGGGCATCCCGGTGATTTGCGTTGATTCGGATGTGCCGGATTCAAAGCGCATTCTGTACATCGGAACGGACAACTTCAAAGCCGGCAGAGAGAGTCTCAGGCGCATGGCGGCGCTTGTCGATGGTAAGGGAAACATTGCGGTAATCACGATTTCGGGACAGCGTAACATCGACGATCGAGTGGCGGGCGTGGCGGACGCGCTGAAGAATTTTCCAGCTCTCAAGCTAACAAAGATCCTGGATGACAAGGGGGACGCGCGAAGCGCATTTGATCAGGTCTCCGACCTCATACAGAAGAAAGAAAAAATAGACGGTATTATTTGCTTGGAGGCGACAGGCGGTTCCGGCGCCGCCGGAGCGGTGCACCGTTTCAATTTGGATGGCAAGCTGCCCATTGTGGCCTTCGACAACGATCCGGAAACCCTTGATTGGATCGACCGCGGCGTCATCACCGCCACGATCACGCAAAAGCCGTACGTCATGAGTTACTACGGGCTGAAATTCCTTGACGACTTGCACCACAACGCCGTACACCAGTTCAAAGATTGGCGCACCGCCCTTGCGCCGCCAATGCCTACGTCCGTGGATACGGGCACGGTGGCAGTGGACAAAAGTAATCTCAAATTCTATCGCGAGGGTTTGGCCGAGCACCCCAAGCCACTTTAGCGATTGAATATTCCATGCGGGCCTTGATTGAGTTCTCCGGAAATCAAAATACGGACTTCGCTTCCGTTACATTTTGCTCGGCACTAGCAGCGGACGCGTCGTTGGTCGCGGTGACAGAACGCTTGGGACGTTCGTCGACATACAGTTGGAAAATGTCCGCCCGGGAATAGTGGCCGACGACATCGAAGTCGTATTTGCCGCGGATGATTTGGCTGAGATCGATCTCCGCGACGAGGATGGCTTCGCCTTTGGTGTTTGGTCCGGCAAGGAAATTCCCGAAGGGATCCACGATGCAGCTGCCGCCGCGGCAGATGACCGTGCGAGGATCGTTGCCAAAAGATGAGTGGTAGTCGGCGGGAAAGTCGCGGCGCCGCTGGAACTGATTGCAGGAAAGGACGAAGCAGCGGCCCTCGACAGCGATGTGGCGGACAGTGGCGAGCCACGAGTCACGCGAATCCGCAGTGGGCGCGCAGTAAAGCTCGATGCCCTTGGAATACATGGCGGTGCGCATCAGGGGCATGTAGTTCTCCCAACAAATCACTGCGCCAAGCTTGCCGAGCGGCGTTGCGAATACCGGCAGAGTGGAGCCGTCGCCGAAACCCCAGACGAGGCGCTCCGAGGCGGTGGGCATCAGCTTGCGGTGTTTGCCGAGAAAACTTCCATCAGGCGCGAAGAAGAGGACCGTGCAATAGAGACTGCCTCCATCCCGCTCTATGACGCCGACCACGAGATAGACGTTGTTGGTGCGAGCGATGCGCGAGAGATGATCGACCGCCGGACCGGGTACGTCGACGCTGTTTTCCCAGTAGCGACGAAAATCTTCGCGTCCGGCATCCGTACGTGAGCCAACGACCGCGCCGAAGTCAAGGCCTCGCGGGTAGGCGGAAACAAAGGCTTCCGGGAAAAGCACCAGTTGCGCGCCCTGTTGCGTGGCTTCGCGGGCCAGCGCGGAGAGTTTCTTCAGAGTGCGTTCGCGATCAAACACAACGGGCGAGGCTTGCACGACAGCGACTTTGTGGCTCATGGAGATTGGGTCCTTCCCTGCCTTATTCGATTGGTGTTTTCAGCTGCCTGCTAAGGCCGCATATTGGACTTTTGTAAGCGGGACGACCGAAAGCCTTCCGATGCGCACCAGCGGCGAGTCGACGAACAGTTTGTTCGCCTTGATTTCCGCGAGCGTCATCGGCTTTGCGATTGCCTTTCCCGCCTTGATCTTCACCTCTGGAGTTTTGGGATTCGAGGCGTCGACGGAAACCACAGTGGCCGTTCCCACCGCGCTCTTGTGATCGCCGGTTTCGTAGATAATCAACCTCGAGCCGGGCTGCATCTCGCGAAGATTTTTTACCGCCGTGGGATTCGTTACGCCGTCCCAAATCGTGACGCCGTCTTTTTGCAAATCGGCAAACGAATATACGGTAGGTTCGGTTTTCAATAAATAGTCTGAAGGCATAAAAACTCCTTGAACGAGCGATTCGAACCCGCCTATTCTACATGTTCACCAGTTCCCACGCTGTTCATTGGCGCCGCGAGATTTTTCTTTTCGGCCGTAGCCTTGCAGGGCAACTCAGCGAGTCAACGTCACGAAACGGTCGCTTGCCCGTGCCCACTCGTTCTGGCACGATGCAAAGAACATTGCTCTGCACTTGGACAGAAAACTCTTCGGGGGCAAAATGGCTGGCTTTTGTAGAAATTGTGGCAGCCCGTTGGATGATGGGCAGGGATTTTGCACTCGTTGCGGCACGCCCGTTTCTAGTCCGCCGGTTCGCTCCTCAGCAGCGTCTCCACCCCCAGCTTCCAGTGTGCCACCTGCACAGCGGCCTCAAGCCGCGCCTCAGCCCGGGCCGCAAGCTGCCGGGGCCGCTCCCGCGAAATCGGGTAACACTCTGGTCAAAGTTCTTCTAGTTTTTCTGATGGTGATCTTCCTTTTCGGCGCCATCGGAATCGCCGGCATTTGGTATGTCGCGCATCGTGTAAAGCAGAAAGTGCATGAAATCGGATTAGACGATCTCTCCTCGGGAGCAAACGCGGCTCGCGGACCCGCCCTCGCCGGCATCGATCCGTGCATCCTGCTTTCGAAACCAGACGTGGCCCAAGCCGTGAAGATGGACGTTGTCCGTTCCGAGCGGCCCGAAGGAAGCGACGCCGGCTGCGAGTACAGCGTCATGGGAAACTATGTGGATCTGATTGCTAAACATGCTTCGCTGCTCCACAAAGATGAAACCAATGAGTCTCAAAGGCAGATGATGGAATCATTTGCGAAAGCGGTTGGTCACAGCAATGATTCCCTGCAAAGTGGCCCGAGGCATCCCGGCGAAGCGCCCGTCTTCATGTTTTCGGTGGACAATAACAGTGCTGCGGCTCAGATGAGCCTGAGCCGCGCAACCTTTGGTCGTATGGGCCCGGCGTTTACTCCGATTCCGTCCCTGGGGGACGACGCGTTCGACATCGCCAATGGAATGATGATGATTCGCAAGGGCGACAGAATCGTTCGCATCATTTATATGATGTGTCCCTGCACCACGGATGATGTCGTTCCGCTTGCTCGAAAAATCGTCAGCAACATGTAGTTCGCCGTTCTGATCGAAACTACAAACACGGCCGCTGCAAATCTATGGGGCTTTCGCGGCGACCACGCCGATGTCGGCGATGTTGTCCCCTTTTTTCAGCGAAGGGACCGCGTTCACGTGGAGTATCACGCCAGCTGCGGGAGCCCGCGCTTCCAGAATGACCTTGCCAAAATAATCCGTCACGCGGCCAAGTATCATGCCTTCCTGAACGTACGTTCCGCGTTTGACAACCGGATACCAAATGCCTGGACCATCCGAAATCACGTCGACGACCTTCCCCAGCCAAAGCGGATTTTCGACAAAGTGCGGATCGCCTGGAATCATTTTCAGATAACGCATCGTGCTCAACGTGCCGTTTACAAGCAGCGCCACGTCGTCTGATTCAACCGTTCCTGCGTGCCCCGCTTCCACAACGATCGAAGGCTTGCCGCGGACCGAAGCAGTGTTGTCCAGATACCGGGTTGCAGTTGGGTCGGTGGGACGCTCACTCCAAATAATGATGTGATCGAGCCCGAACGCGAGAACCATCTGCTTTGAAACTCGGTCCTGCGCTTCCTTCCCCACCGCTCCCCAATAGGCATACGGGCGCAGGCTTTCATCCAAATCGCCGCCGTGGTAGTCGATCAAATAGTCGCAGCGGTCCACCACTTCCTTGGTAATCAGGAACAAGGCTCGGTCCGTTTGCGTCCCGTCCATTTTCCCGGGATAGAAGCGATTCATGCTCTTGTTGTCGATCGGATTCACGTGCGGAACCTTCTGTTCAAACGAAAGGACATTCACGAGTGGCACAAGAATAACTGTGCCGGAGACCTGCGCAGGGTCAAGCTCGCCAATCAACTTTTCAACAGCGATAATCGAGACATATTCCGTGCCGTGTGCGCCCGTAACGAGCGCGAGGACAGGCCCGGGCTTTGCGCCATTTACGACCACAACCGGAATGTTTGTCCCCGCGTCCACACCCGCTGGCACTTCGATATAGCCGTTCGCTTTTTGCCCAGCAGTCGCCGTCGCCGTTCCAACGGTAAACGACGCCCGCTGCGCGGAACTTAGAATGGGAAATGCCACCAGCATTGCGACCGACGCGAGCGAAAAACGAAAGGTGCGAAGCATAAAACCTCCTCGGAGCGAGTGAGCATAACGCGAGCGAAGAGGATGGGCAACTGCGGTTGCGAAATAACGTCTGTATGTGGAATGGAACGAAACGCGGCGCGGATGCGCCGGTGCAGTGATAAGATTTCTGCCGCTGGGGAAGTTTGCCTCCGGGAGTGTCGCATGATTCTCGACCGAAGAAAGTTTTTGAAGGCCGCCGCAGTGACGGGCGCGGCGGCCTTTGGCAGCGTGGCTGCGTTCGATTCGCTTGGGGACACGAACACTCCGGGTTCTTTCGATTTTGTTTTCTTCACGGACACGCACATCGAACCGGAACTCGAGGCGCCCCACGGCTGCGACCTATGCTTCAAAAAAATCGCCGCGCTCAAACCGGAATTCGCCATCATGGGCGGCGACCACGTCTATGACGCAACATCCGTGGGCGCCGAGCGCGCCAACACGTTCTTTGATCTCTACAAAAAAACCGAGCAATCGCTGCAAATGCCCATTCACCACGCGATCGGCAATCACGATCCCTTCGGCATCATCGCGAAGAGCGGCGTGCCATTGAGCGATCCCGCATACGGAAAGAAAATGTACGAGGATCGTATCGGAAAAACGTATTACTCCTTCGATCACAAGGGCTATCACTTCGTGGTGCTTGATTCCATCCAGCCGACCGAAGACCGCTTGTGGGAAGCGCGTATCGATGAAAAACAAATGAGCTGGCTCGCGGAGGATCTCAAAAGCACGGGCGCGGGCGCGCCAGTGGTCGGCGTCATTCACGTACCACTTGTGACGGCCTTCGGCACATTCGCCGCCGCGACAATTCGTACCGGCAGCAAATACAACACGCTCACGGTTGCAAATGCGCCGCAAGTACTCGCCGTATTTGAAGGACATAACGTCATCGCCGTCCTACAAGGCCACACCCATGTGAACGAAATCGTCGAATACAAAAACTCGAAATTTATCACCAGCGGCGCAGTCTGCGGAAATTGGTGGCATGGCCCGCGCATGGGCGTTCCTGAAGGATTCACCGTTGTCAGTTTGCACGAAGGAAAAATCAGCACGCGCTACGAAGCATCCGGCTTCCAAAGCGTGGACGCCCGAGAAAAATTCTGAAGCCACAGATGCTAATTGCAATGATTTCTGCCTGTTGCATGTAAGGCAAATCGTTCCGAGGAGGCCACCGTCGTGTACTCAAAAATTGGCATGGGCATGGGCCTAGCGTTCGCCTCGATCGACCCGCAGCAGATGGGTGTTTTGAAAAAATGGCTGGGTGAATTGAGCGGTTCGGCACCGAGCGCGTTGTCAGTGATTACACGAGCACCCAACCTGTCCGAGTAATGGCGGTACTGCCAAAGAGCCTGGGTACGTTTTGAATGACCCGATTGTCGCCTTAATGCGCAAAGGCACGCTAAGCGACGAAGAAGGCAGGACCATGCTTTTGCGTCTCGTTCATCGCGATTTCCGGCCTTAATAATTTCTGGACCGCAGCCAGGAACCCTCGCCATTTGTGTTGTGCAAATTTGAGACGCCTTTTCAGGCTTGAATCACTCTTCTGAGTTCCCTTCCGCTTTGGTTCCTTCTGCTTTCACGACCGGAGCCGTTCGTGCCGGCGGCGTAGCTGGCGTTGAATCGCCCTTTACGTAGTGCGCATACCAGGCGAGGTAGCGCTCGAGGCGGTCTTTGATATGCGACGGCAGGGTGAAGCCATGATACTCGCCCGGGTACACGACCAGTTCAGTAGTCCGGCCGAGCGCCTTCATGGCCTGATACATTTGCTCGCTTCCGAGAATCGGCACGTTCGCATCGATTTCTCCTCCCATGAAAAGCGTCGGTGTCGTGATGCTCTTCACCCGGTAGAACGGTGAAATTTTGTCCCAAAGTGCCTGATGTTCCCAGGGGTAGCCGAGTTCCGTTTCGTAATCGCGCTGGTAGTGGTCATGCCCGTAGAAACTGGTGATCAACGCCACGCCGGCGCCGGAGATAGCGGCTTTGAACTGCGTGCTCTGGGCAATGATGAAGTCGGTCGAAATGCCGCCATAGGACCAGCCGCCGACGCCGAGCTTATCGGCATCAGCGATGCCTTGGGCGATAGCGTAATCCACCATCGCCATATCGTCTTGAAAATCCTTGTTGCCCCAGTCCGCATAAATGGCAGCGCAGAATTTCTCGCCGTAGCCGGAAGAACCACGCGGATTCGGCAGGAGAACAGCGTAACCGTTCGCAGCATAAAGCTGCGCGAGATGGTAAAAGGATGCTTCATATTCGCCTACCGGACCTCCGTGAGGATTCAATAGCGTGGGAACCTTTTTTGTCGCGTCGAATTCGAGCGGTTTGTAAAGATATCCGGCGACGGCGGTTCCATCTTTGCTCTTGAAGTGAACATATTCCACCTTGGCCAAGCGCAATTGAGAAATGAGGGCATCATTGGTCTTGGTCAAACGAACGAGATCGCTGCCATTCTGAAGAAAAATCTCGTCTGGACGATCCGTTGTCCCGATTTGCGCGGCGATGGCGCCGTCCTTGCCAAGGGAATAGGACGCGACAGTAACCCGGCCACCTATGACTCGGGCGACGTCGCCGCCGGTAAGCGCGATGCGGCAGAGATTTTGCGTGCCATCATCCACTGCAATGAAATAGATCGAGTTGCCGTCGGCGGAAAAGCGCGGGCGGCGCACACTGCGGTCGAACGTCAACGTGAGCACTTTCGCCTCACCGCCATTCGAAGGAGCAACCGCCAGATGCTGCGTGGCGTACCAGAAGAGGTGCGCGTCAATCTGCGCCACATACGTGATCCATTTACCGTCGGGAGACCAAGCCGGCTGGCTGTCAGCGCCGGGATTGGTGGTGATCTGCGTGAGATGTGCGCCTTTATCGGTGTTGTCCGCCGCAACGACCCAGATATTGGTGTCACGCGACGCGTCAGGATCAGGCGTGCCACGATTGCTCGTAAACGCTAGGTGCTTGCCGTCCGGTGACCAGGCTGGCTGCGCGTCGTCGAACTCGCCGGAAGTGACTTGCGTGAGAGATTTTTTTTCAACGCTGAAGACGTAGAGGTGGGTGCGCCGATTATCGAGGTAACCGACGGTGTCCTCCTTGAACTGAAGGCGGTCAATCACATACGGAGGTTGTGTCTTCGGTTTTGTGGGTGCCGGCTTATCCTTATCTTTCTCCGCCTCTGCGTCTTCCGGTTTGGGATCCTGAAGAACCAGAACGAGGCGCGTGCTATCCGGCGACCACTCGAAGTCGCCGACACCTTGCGCGATGTCGGTTAGGCGAACGGCTTCGCCGCCGAGACGGTTCAAAAGCCAGACCTGGCTCTTGCCGTTATTGCGAGAAGAAGTGAATGCCAGATACTTGCCGTCAGGACTCCAGCGAGGATGCCCGGAGGAGATGCCTTCGGCGGTCATCGGCAGCGGATCGCCGCTGTGCGCGGATACCATCCAAATGCGCGTTTCGTTTTTGTCTTCCTTGAGCATTTTGGTGCGCACGGTGTACGCCACCCATTGGCCGTCCGGACTTAGCTCGGGCTGACTGACGTCACGAATCTGGAAGTAGTCATCTATCGTGATGTTGCGCCCCGCGGCCGGAGTGCGTGGCTGCTGCGGAGCCGAGTCTGCCGGCCAAGCGGCGAGCGAGAAAGTCAAAAGTAAGAACCCAAAAGCGAAACAGCGAATGATTTTCATGCCGAAAGCTCCTCCGATTCGAATACCAGGACAAATCGGGCGAAGTGTAGCAGAGGACCCGGCGGAGGATGCTCGAAAAAAATGCGTGACGGGCCGTATACCCCCAGTGGGGGTATTATGTTGGGAGTCTGAAGGCAAACATTTCTATCGCACTATCGAAAGACATTTTGGCACAGGTCGACCGACTGGCGGGATCGAAACAGGCACGATCCGTGTTCATTGAGGGTGTGCTTCGGAGATACCTGCGCGATCGGAGCAGGGCCGGCTTGCAGGCGCGGGATTTGGCACGAATAAACCGCGCGGCCGACGCGCTCAATCTGGAAGCCGCGGAGGTCCTGCGGTATCAGGCGCCTCGCTCCCGGAGCCGGAAAACTAAACACTGCTTCTGAAGGCCTTGTCAGGGCAATATTCTATTTTGCGAATCAAGGCAGTGAGGAGCACAGGTGGAGTGCATCCAGAAAGGGTGGATTTTGGGCGCCCAAATCTATTTAGTGGCTCAGCAAACTGACCTACTTTAAGATGACAACATCATTACTAGCCCAAAAATACGGACCTACCGTCTACGATTCACAATGGATGAAGGCCCGAATGAAGCGTGCCTGATTATTCGTGTGGAAACGGCTAATGTGGATCCGTTTGGTTCACAGTGGGAATTACAACCGTCGGGTGATCAGTCGGCCACAAGCCAAGCTCCAACTGGTGAATGCGTCCGTGACATGTGCCGGAGTGCGAGTGGATTCAGGGGTGCGGTTCGGTTTCGAGGGATGCAGAGTGGCGAGTTGGTTGGGAGGACGGGAGTGCGGTCGAAGCTTGCAAATTCGAGCAAATTCAAAAGAGAGTGACGGGCACCATGTACATACACGTGTTTGCGTTTCGATTTAAACCGGGGGTGACGGAGGAGCAGAAAAAGCGCATCGCTACAGAGATACAGAAATTGCAGTCCCAGATTCCGCAAGTGCTGGAGTCGTGGGTGGGACGGAATGATTCGACGCGAGGGCAGGGATATGAGCTGGGCGGCGTCATGAAGTTTGCGGATAAGGCGGCTTGCGAGGCTTATGGGGCGCATCCGGTGCATCAGAAATTATTGAGCTGGTTGATGCCTTTGATTGAGCCGATTGAGGTGGATTTTCCGGTGACGAAGTAGCTGGCGCAGCAGAAGGGACCGCCTCGGAAGGCGGTCCCTAGTCACGTCGACCTATTCATAGCGCAGGGCGATTAGCGGGTCGAGTTTGGAGGCCCGGTAAGCGGGCCAGAAACTGGCGAAGGCGGCTACGGCGGACAGTACGACGACGGCAGCAACTAGCGTTATCGGATCGCGCGGTTTTAAACCGTAGAGCAGAGACTTGGCGGCTTGCGCTGCGCCTAACGCGAGCCCTGCTCCAATTACTAGACCTGTTACGGTCAGCAAGCCCGCTTCGCGCAAGATCAAACCCAAAACATCGACGCGCTCCGCCCCAATGGCCATGCGGATGCCGATTTCCTTAGTACGCTGGACAACCATGTAGGAGATGACACCGTAGAGTCCGATGGCCGCGAGCAGTGCAGCCAGGAATCCGAAAAAGCCGGAGAGTGTGGCCATAAGTTGATCTTGCAGTAGAGAGTCGTGGATGCGCGTTTTGAAGATTTTGAAGTCGAGGTCAATGCCGGGATTCACATCGCCGATAGTTTGCTTCATCGAGGCCATGAGGCTGGCCAAGGGCAAGGACGAGCGGATCAGGATTTGATCGTCCGGGCTGGGCTTTTCCTGCTGCGTCGCCGGAAAATACATGAATGGCAAAAATTCTTCGTGCATGTCCTGGAACTTGTTGTCCTTCGTCAGTCCCACAATCTCATAGAGAGGACGCGGTTTTCCTGGCGGTTCGTGGATACGAAACCTTCTGCCGAGCGGATAGGCGCCCTTTAGAATTTTTTGCACAAAGGCTTGGTTGACGATGGCCACCTTCACCGAAGTCGCTGTATCGCGATCATCGAAATCGCGCCCAGCGAGGAGTTGGGTTCCGATAGTCGAGAAATAGCCTGGGCCGAGGTAATTCATCCACGCCGAACCTGCGTCCGCCTCTGAATCTTGGTTGAGGACTTCGTCATTCCAGGTGCTGCCGCCGAACGGCACGAGCATAGCGTCAGCAGCAGACTCGACGCCCGGCATGGCCTGGACGTGCTTCACTAATTCGTGTTTGTATTCCGTGTAGCGCTCCTCGGGAAGGTGCAAGCGGTCGAAATCGACTGTGGTGACCAGGATTCCGGTTTGCAGAAAGCCGACGTTGAGTGTGGTCAAGTTGCGCAAGCTTCTGACAAAAAGCAACGCACCCATCAAGAGCACCACCGAAAGCGCGACTTGAGAAACGACCAGAATGCGGCGAAGGCTGAAGCGTTCGCGGCCACCGGTTGACCCGCGGCTGCCGGACTGCAGCAAGGTAGCGGGTTCTGCGCGAGTGGCGCGAATTGCGGGGGCGAGTCCGAAGGAGACCGTTGTTAGGACCGCGAGAGCGGTAGTGAAAGCCAGAACTCGCCAATCCATTCCAAGGTCCAGGGAGATTTGATTCTGCTGCGTGCTAATGAACGCCACAAGCATGTGACTTACAGCGAAGGCTAGGAACAATCCGCAGACCGAACCGGCAAAGGCCAGTAATAGGCTTTCCGAAAGAAGCTCGCGAATCATTCTCCAGCGCGAGGCTCCGAGCGCGCGGCGGATGGTAATCTGTCGTTCACGAGCGCCAGCGCGGGCGAGCATCAAGTTGGCCAGGTTGGCGCAAGCGATGAGCAGGACAAGCCCGGAAATTCCGAGGAGCAGCCAGAGTGGAGTCTCGGAATCCTCGCGTAGGCCGGAGAAGCCCGTGCTCGCCGAAAAAGCGCCAAGTTTGTATTCGAGATATTTCTTTGTGGCATCGGAGTCGTACGTAGTAGGAATAGTCTCCTGCAAAATAGCAGGCGTGGCAGCGTTTATTTGTGCATTGACTCGTTGGATCGTCCATCCGGGTTTCAAACGGCCAATAGAGGCCAGCCACCAGGCGTGACGCAAAGTCAGCCGATTGTTGCGTGGACTGAGAATCGGCTCGACGCAAACCGGTATAGCGACATCGAAAGTATCGCCTACTGAAATGCCAATGAAACGTGGCGGTGTCACGCCGAGAATCTGGAAGGAATTGCCATCGAGTGTGAGGCGTTGGCCGATGACGGAGGGATCCCCGGCATAATTCCGCTGCCAGAAGGCGTAACTAATGTTGGCGGCAGACGTGCCGCAGCCGGGCTGGTCATCTTCAGGATTGATGAGACGCCCGAGAATGGGTTGGACACGGAGGACGTGAAAGAATTCGCCGCTGACGCGCAGACCTTTGGCGTAGTGGACTTCCCCGCCGTTTGCCAGATTGAATTCCTGGCCAGTCCAAACCGCCATTTCGGAAAAGCCTTCCTGGCGTTTTTGAATCTGCTCCCACATGGGAAACGTCAGCTGCGAGTATTGCCCAGAAAATTGGCCGGAGCCCCAGTGGCGGTCGGCGATGCGGATAGTGCCCAGCTGTTCAGGATTCTTGACCGGGATGGCACGGAGGCGAATGGAATCAATCAGTTGGAAGATAGCAGTGTTTGCGCCAATGCCAAGGGCGAGGGTGAGGACTGCGACGATGGTGAAACCCGGACTTAGGCGAAGAAGCCGAAAGGCGTGACGAAGGTCGCGCAAGAGATTGGTCATCGTGAGGCCTCGCAAGTATCAGACGAAGGAAAGCACTAAAGGTTCCGTAGAAAGAAAGGCAGTCGGCGGTTGTAGGGGGTGAATCGGCATAGGGGGAGCGGTCGCCAGTCTGCCCCCACTTAGAGTTAGGACATAATCGTTGACAAATGCCGCCCTCGTTGAATCATGGAAATTGGCGGGCAGGTTGCGCCTTAGGCAGCGGTTTGCGGGGTAACATTTCATCGCGGTTGGCGGTTAGGTAGACAAAGGAGGCGACGATTACGGCCATTTGCTTCATGTCGGGCTCCTGGATGCGTTCGTAGACGTCCATGTTCGAGTGGTGCGTGCGCGTGTCGTAATCCATCGGATCCTGGATGAACTGGAACCCTGGGAGGCCGACGGCGTCGTAGGAGAGGTGATCTGTGCCGCCGGTGTTACGGATGGTCAGGGTAGTCATGCCGAGATCGCGGAAGGGGACCATCCACGCGTTGAAGATCGGCGCAACCATTTCATTTCCCTGGAGATAGACGCCGCGGATTTTGCCGGTGCCGTTGTCGATGTTGTAGTATGCGTCGAGTTTGGCATGCTCGGGAGTCACCTTCATAAGTTTTGTGGCGGGATCTTCGACTTCGCGATCGCCGAAGTGCTGCTTGACGTAGGCGCGAGATCCGAGGAGGCCTTGCTCTTCGCCGGTCCAAAGGCCGATGCGGACGGTGCGCCGCATCTTAACACCGGTGGCTTTGAGGATGCGCATGGCTTCGAGCATGACGGCAGAGCCCGCGCCGTTGTCAGTGGCGCCCGTGCCGGACTGCCAAGAGTCGAAGTGTCCGCCGAGCATGACAACTTCGTCTGCCTTGGACTTATCGGACCCGGGGATTTCGCCGATGATGTTGAAAGAATTCAGGTCGTCGTCGTAGAACTTGTTTTGAATGTCGACGAGCATCGTGACGGGAACCTTTTTCTCGAGCATGCGAACGATACGGCCGTAGTTTTCGCTGGCTACCGCCACGCGGGGCGGTGCTGGAGGATCTTTCTCTTTGTCGCGGCCGCCCCCTTGTTGGACGAAAACGGTGCCATCATCGCTGCGCGAAGGCTCGATCCACGCGGCAACGCCTTCATCGACTAAGAACTTCTGAACCTTGAGCTGGAATTCGCGCGTGGCGCGGAATTGGGCGATACGGTCTTCCTGGCCGGCCTGGGCGGCGGGTACTGGCTGCGTTGCCAGATCGGCGAGTTCGGCGTCGGTGTAACGGTGGGCTTGCGACTCGAAGCGTTCGGGATTCTCAGGGATTGCGGCGGTAAGAACGAACTTGCCCTTGAGCTGGCCCTTGAACTTGGCAAAGTCTTCTTCTTTCGTGATAAACGCAAAGACGGCGTCGGCGGTAACGGAACCGTTGGTGCCGGGCGTCCAAGCTTTCGCATAGGCGATGAGCGGAAACGGATGCGGTGCGATGACTTGAACATTGGTGCGCTCATTGGACCAGCCGCGTCCGAAGGGTCCCCAAGATTCAACATGGACGTTGGCGAGTTTCCACTCGTTCATTGTGTCCGTGGCCCACTTGGCGGCTTCCTTGATATTCGGAGAATTGGTGAGACGCGGGCCGTGAACATCGCTCAGGTAGCTAATGATTTCCATGACCTTGGAAGTTGTAGCGCCAAAGCCTTCTTCCCTGATTTGATGAATCGCCGCCAGATCGGACTGGCTTAAGGCCGGAGCCTGCGCTCCGATTGGCACGACCGCCAGGACTAAAGCAAGAACTGCCAACACACTCGCATGCTTACGCACAATCTTCCTCCGTTTTGGGTTTCGCCTGTCCAATTCTCAATGGAGCCGCAACAGGGACCGCGTGCACCAGTGTGACGGCACCGGCTTAGAATGCGTTTCAAAGAGTTCAGTAATCCGCGCCAGCCTAATCGTGCCCCAAGTTGTTAGCCATGTGTGAGAAGGGGTGCGGAGAAAGTTCGCATTTAGATCTCATTCTTGCGAAAACGTTCGATCATGTGCTCGCATCCGCGAACAGTGACGGCCATCATGGTGAGCGTTGGATTCTGGCAGGCCGACGACACAAAGCTCGCGCCGTCCATCACGAACAAATTGTTCACGTCGTGCGCCTGGTTGAATGGATTGAGCACAGACTTCTTCGGATCGTTCCCCATGCGCGCTGTGCCCAGTTCGTGTATGGCCATTCCGGGCATTTCGACGTTCGCTTGCACGCGAATATCTTTCGCGCCTGCTGCTTCCAGCATTTCCGCCGCCGAGGCGCCGGCATCCTGCATCAGCGCGGCTTCGTTGTCGCCATGCGTCATGTTGATGTGCAACGCAGGAATGCCCCAGGCATCTTTTAGATCCCTATCGATCTCGATGTAATTGTCCCATCGAGCGAGCGATTCCCCGAAAGCTCCGAGCGAAATGGAGTACTCGCCTTCTTTCACGGCCCTCTTGAGCGTCGTTCCGTAGCCTTCGGCGTTGAAGTTGAATCCCGCCTCAGCTCCGCCCTGGTAACCGTACCCGCGGATGAACTGCGAATGTTTCTTGCTCGAGGGAGTGTTCCGGAAGCGCGGGATGTATATTCCGTTGGGCCGTGCCGGTTCGTTCGCATTGGGCAGAGGATTGAAGTTTGGGAGGCGACCCGAAGCTCCTGCGCCAACGACATGATCCATCAAATAATGACCTAGCGCTCCACTGGAATTAGCAAGTCCATTGGGATGTTCGCGTGTGGACGAGTTCAATAAGATGCGCGTGGATTCCAGTGCCTGCGCGCAGAGGATCACGGATTTTCCGCGGACTTCCTTCACCTGGCGCGTCAAGCGATCCACGTAGGTCACTCCGCGAGCCTTGTTCGACTCGGTGGACATGTCTACGTGGCTCACCACGGCGTTGGTGATGAGTGTGCAATTGCCGGAAGCAATGGCGTCCTTGACGGTCGTAAACGGACTGCTGAAATAAGAAAACGTGCTGCATCCGCGTTCACACGGCCCGCAATAGTGGCACTGGAGGCGGCCATTATGATTTTGCGTCAGGATCGCCGTGCGTCCGATCGTAACCGTGTGCCCGAACTTCGCTTTGACGCGTTCTCTGAGCTGAATCTCTCCACAGCTCATCTTCATTGGCGGCAGAAATTGCCCGTCGGGCAACATCTCGTTCTCTTCCGCCGCTCCGCTGATGCCTACGTACTTCTCCACGATGTCGTAATACGGAGAAAGCTCGGCATAGCTAATCGGCCAGTCGTCGCCATACCCGTCGCGGCTCGCTGCTTTAAAATCGTTATCGCTCATGCGATAGCTCTGACGGCCCCAGACCAACGATCGCCCGCCAAGTATGCGCAAGCGTTGCCAAGTAAACGGCTTCCCCGGTGGCGTGCTGTACGGATTCTCGAGGTCGTTCACGAACCACTCGTAGTTGTATTCCATGCATGCGTAGCACTGCTTTTGGACGGGCCTCGTGCGCACGATTTCGGGCGAGTGATCTCGATATTTCAACTTATACGCAGGCATGTGCTCAGTAAATTCTTTCGGACTGACGGCGCGGCCTGCTTCGAGCAAGGCCACCTTCAGGCCCGCATCGGCACATTGTTTCGCGGCCCAACCGCCGGTGGCGCCGGATCCCACAACGATAACATCGTAGATTTGCTGCAGCGGGTCTTGCGCCATGCCAGCCATGTTATTTATCCCGGTCACTTATGATCCCCCTCTGGATGTTCACACCCTAGATAGGGGCCGTGCGCAAACGCACCGTCCCACCCCAATTCCTTCTCTCCAATCTCTGAACTGTAGTACGCCATCATGATGCGGCCCTT
>DATDHE010000529.1:0-2473 GCA_036521695.1 Candidatus Acidiferrum sp.
AGGACCGACTGTTCCGCTCCATCCTTATTCGGATGCGGAAATGCTTCGCGATCCGATCGAACAAGTCATCCTGCGACGTGGCTCGGCACGCAAGTTTGCGCAAGTGCCTATCGCGCTGCCCCTGCTGTCTACTATGCTCTACCGGGCTACTCGTGGTATCCCAGCGGACTTCCTGGATCCACAAGGGACTCATCTGAACGAGGTCTACTTAATTGTGAACGCAGTCGAAGGTCTCGATCCCGGAGCCTACGTATTCCACCGTGATCGGAATGTGCTCGAATGCCTAAAAACAGGAAACTTCCGCTCTCAGGCTGGTCATCTGGGGCTGGACCAACAGTTGCCAGCCGAAGCCGCCGCGGACATCTTCTTCCTGGCAGACTTACAAAGGATATTGGAACGCTTCGGCAATCGCGGATACCGCGCGGTGCAACTGGAGGCTGGCATCTTAAGCGGCAAGCTGTATCTTGGCGCCTACGCGCAACACGTGAGTGCCACGGGTTTGACGTTCTACGACGATGAGGTGATCCGGTTCTTTTCCCCTCACGCTTACGGCAAGAGTGTGACTATGTTGGTAGCGACAGGCAAGAATGCGAAATCACTGCTCTAGGGCTAGCTATTGGTAAATCCATAGTCACCAACCAAATGCCCGTTCGAAGAATCGTGGTGCTACGAACCGCTGTGCGCGCTCCGAGCTCCTCGAACCCCGTTTCTGGCCCATGATCCGCATACATCAGGCAATCCCACTATTCGTAAGTCAGCCGTACTTGAGCGGATTGCTAACTAAAGGTCGAACACACTCAATTCGGGGTAGCTTCGGACGCTTCGCGGTAACCTATGCCGCTGCAGAAAGTCTGATTCTCAGCTCGAACTTCAGAAAGAAAGCCCGACGCCGCGGGCAAAATCCTGGAAGCGCGGCTCCGCGCGCAGATTGTCCAAGCGCGGATCGAAGCGGAGGACGGGAGCCGAAAGAGAGCGTTCGGCGAACGCCTTTTCGAGCTCGTCGATCGCTTTATCCTTATCGTCCAAGCCGGCATGGACGATCGCCAACTGGTAGGGGGAAATGTAAGTCCTCGAGGATTGCTCGGCGATGGATTGCAGCATGTTTCGTGCGTCGTCACGCCGCGCCACACTGGCATAGACGTGGCCGAGCGAGCCGAGGCCGTATTCCCCGCCGGACAGATCGATCGCTTTCTGTATCTCAGTAATGGCCTCGTTCGTTCGCCCCTCTTGCTCGTAAACCATGCCAAGAAACTCGTGCGCGGGCGGGTAGTCTGGCTGCATGGCCAGAGTCTTGTTGAGTTGGTCCAGGGCCAGGTCATTCTGGCGACGGAAATAAAAGTACTGGCCGTAAAAGGCGCTGGCGGAAACCAGCGAGGGAAGAAAATCATTAAACTTCTTGAATTCGATGTCGGCTTCCGGGGCGTGATTCAACACCAACAAATAGAACCCATACCATTGATGTACGAGAGCAGGATCGAATTCTCGCGCGATTTTGTATTCGCGTCCGGCCCTGGGAAAGTCCCAATCATACTGAAAGGCGATGTAGCCCCGAAGGGAATGCGCGTAAGCAACGGTGTTGTCCAACTCGATGGCTTTTGTCTCCGCTGCCCTGCTCTTCGGAACGAATTCCGCCGGGGCCGTTCCGAAGCGGAAGAGCCGCAGGTAACAATCGCCCAGGCCTGCATACGCCATCGCGTAGTTGGGATCGATGGCGATGGCTCTCTGAAAAGAAACGATCCCCTGACGGGTGCCATCCTTGGTCGCCAGATTCATGAAGTAATGGGCATTCAGGAAGGCTTCGTAAGCCGCGGCATTTTGCGTAAAGCGCCTGCCGAATCTCTGTTTTTCCTCGTGATCCAGGGTGACCGTCAAAGCGCGCAAAACTTGAACGGAGAGAGAATCCTCCACCTGAAAAATGTTGGTGAATTTCTCGTTAAAGGAAACAGTCTGCAAGGAAGCCGCGTCGCGCACCCGGATCAGTTGGACCGTGACTAGACCTGGAGATCTCTGGATATTTCCTTCCAAAATGTAGTCCACATTCAGCGCCCGGCCAGCAGCCGCGGGGTCAGCGTGTAAATCGGAGTAATGCAAGACCGTCGACGTCGAACGAACGGAAAGATGCGTGCTGCTGCTCAGTCTTGAAGTCAGCGCGTCTGCGATTTCAAGACCGAGAATTTGATCATCTCCGCTGGAACCAGCCGATTGAAACGGCAGGACGGCGATGGAAGTCACCGGTACGGCAGACGCTGACGGCTTGCGCCTCCCAAAAGGCTGCCAATAAAAGGCTGCTCCCAGTAGCAAAACGCAGATGACGCCCGCAAGGAACACTCTCCTGGAAGACCACGATCTTCCTGGGGCTGGCGAGCTTTGCGACACGTTTTGGGCACAGACGACCGCCGCAATACCCGTGGTTGCCGGCAATGTGGGTGCGCCTTCCCGCCCTCCAGCCTCGACGAGGTCCGTTTCTGCCCGG
>DATDHE010000530.1:0-1659 GCA_036521695.1 Candidatus Acidiferrum sp.
CCGGAACGCCCGTCGGGAGCGTTTCGATTTTCTGGGATACACATTCGGGCCGCACTACAGTATGCGGACGGACCGGGAGTATATCGGATACAGTCCGTCGAAGAAGAGCGTGTCCAAGATCAAGGAGAAAGTGGGAGACCTCCTGGTGCCGAGCAATGTGAGACCGTGGACGGAAGTGTGTGAGCGGCTGAATCAGAAGTTGCAAGGCTGGCAAGCATACTTCGATTGCGGGAGCACCGCGAAGGCTTATCGGGCGGTCGACGAGCATGTCCATGACACAGTGCGGCACTTTCTGAGACGACGTCACAAGGTGTCTTCGCAAGGCACTCACCAATTCCCCAAGGAAAGGGTGTTCGGCTCACTGGGCGTAATCCGCCTGCAGGGGCCGATGGGCGCGCGTTTGTGAGTCCACGATGAAACCAGTCGGAAAGCCGGATGCCCGAGATGGGCACGTCCGGTTTGATGAGCGGGGATGGGAAACGGGGCGGGCGCTCAGCGTCCGTTTTCGCGCCCATCCTCGACTCTACCGCAGAAATACGACGGCCGTAGCAAGCGCGGACCGGGGCGACCTCGCACGGCCGGAGAGATCGAGGCTTTGGTGCTTCGCATGGCAGACGAGAACCGGGATTGGAGCTATCGGCGCATCCAGGGCGCATTATCCAATTTGGGACACAACATTGCCCGCAGCACGATCGCTGACATTCTGCAACGGCATGGACTGGAGCCGGCGCCGGAGAGAAGCCGGAAGACGACCTGGAAGGAGTTCTTGCGCCGACATTGGGAGTTGATTGTCGCCGCCGATTTCTTCACTGTCGAGGTGTGGACCCGACGAGGACTACAGCGATTCACAGTTCTGTTTTTCATCGAGCTTTCGACACCAAAGGTCGAGTTGGGTGGGATCGGGCTTGCGGCGGACGGATTGTGGATGAGCCAGATAGGACGGAATCTCACCGATGCAGTCGATGGAATCTTGGTTGGCAAGCGCTATCTGATACATGACCGAGATCCGCTGTTCACTGCTGAATTCCTGAATATGCTGGGCGATTCAGGAGTGAAATCGGTGAAACTGCCACCGCGATCGCCGAACTTGAACGCCTATGCAGAACGCTTTGTCCGCAGCATCAAAGAGTCCTGCTTAGAGCGTCTGATCTTGTTCGGCGAGGGGTCGTTGTGGAAAGCCGTGCATGAGTTTCTGGCTCATTACCATGGGGAACGGAACCACCAGGGACTCCGAAACCGGCTGATTACACCCGACCCAGGCCTTGCAGCGAGCCGCGGCACCATCAGGCGGCGGGAACGACTGGGCGGCACGCTGAACTACTATTACCGCGACGCTGCCTGACACCCTGGGTCCTACTGCCGTGCCGCCGGCTCCTAACACCTACCTTGGCTCCGCGCCAATCATCTCTTAACCGGCAGTAGAGATGGCGGAATTTCTCTCTGTCCGAAACCGCGACGGACTATTTGCCTTGGCCGCCACGTTGCGTTTCCAATTCACTCCACCGAACGCAGTCGCGAACTTCTATTTTGACTTCTTGAGATCCAGTTTCCGGACCATACGCCATCGAAAACCGAAGTCGTTTGCCCGCTCCCCAGATTCCATGAGCCACTCCAGGCCCAGTCTCGATGACATCTTTGAATCGCATATTCAATCCTTGG
>DATDHE010000531.1:0-4435 GCA_036521695.1 Candidatus Acidiferrum sp.
GGCGATCTCCGCCAATGTCGCCTTTTCACCTTCTGAAAGCAGCAGTCGACCCTTGATCTGAGCTCTCAGGATCCGGTTCTCTGCCCCAAGATATTCGTTCCGCAACAGGAGTTCTTGATTGACCGTTCCGGTGACGTCGGCCACCATCCGCGCGCAAAGCATCTTGGATTCCTCCTGGATCTACCACCCATTGAAAGCGAGATTGTAGACGCTGTTTTTCAGCCGGAAAAGTCCATTCGAGATGAGCCTGTGGAAAGCTGCAAATTACACTATTTGAACTCGTGTGAGTTTTTTGACCATACGGGAGTTGTTAGGCTCATCGCCAATCCCTCGGTCCTTTGTTGCTTCTTGCGTCGGTCTTTAACTGAGGCCCCTTCCCTCCACCGGAATTACCCGGCTTCATAGGTACTGCGAGCCTCTCCGCCACCCCATACGGCCCGGCCTATCTCTCGCGAGTTGCCAGTTGATCTCGACGGCGATCACCGCTGGGGCTTCCTGTGTTGCGGCTGGTCTCCTTGCGTGCATGCCGTCGCCACTACCCCGGCAGGATCGGTAGAGCTTATTCGCTCGTGCTTCTCCACCGTCGTCGGCCTTCCCTTAACTCACGACAGGTCGGCTCCTGCATTGCCGGTTTCGGGTCGGGGCCTGCTCAGCGTTCACTACGTTACAGCCTGCACGTTCGCGGAGTCGCCATAGCGACCCTTTACATCGAAGGCTTCAGCGGCTTCGTTACCTCCACCGCTGCTTCGATTGCTACCGGGTGGAGCGAACCAGTTCCCGGGCGGGACTTGCACCCGCTGAAGACCACCACCTTTCCACAGCGCACACGAATTGTCGGCTATTCGTTGAAGTGACACTGCAACCTCCGCGCGCAGTCCTGTAAGGCATGGACGGGCTCCCTGCAAAATCTCCTTCACTTCCCTGCTATGCTTATTCGGCCGTGCGAAAAGACGTGACTGACATGACGGAGAACCGCTTATGTGTTAGTATGAAACTCGCATGAGCGCGCTGATTCTTACAGGAGGTTTACAGGAGGTTTTGCCAGGAAAGCTTGCAGTCAGGGGCGTTCCAGGCGGTCAGTGCGCTGTATGCGAATCTTGCAAACGCCTTGTTTGCAAGGTTTTAGGTTAAGTTGTTGATTCCACGGTTGGGGACGTAGTTCAGTTGGTTAGAACGCTGCCCCGTCACCTGTTAGAGTCCCACACTGTCACGGCCGAGCGTGCGGAAAGACCTTCAATCTCAACAGTTTAGTCCGGATCGGTACCAATCTTTAGGATCTCGCCGTGCTTGATCTTGGATAACAATGCGAGACAAGCCGGGATTTGGGGCAACAAATCTTTCAGTGCAATCGACTTCCCCGAGAAAATAATGACAGCGATCATCCGGCCCGCGACGTTCTGCTCGTATTCGAATCCTTGATCCACCGTAAGCAATACATCGAATTTTGCAGCTTCGGCAGCATCCAAAAGCTCGCCGTTCTTAAGGCCGCTGAAACCAGCGTAGCGTGCCGACTGGCACTCATGCCCCCGCAAGTAGGTTCGTAGTTTCTGATTTACACACTCGTCGAGCAAAATCCGCATTCAGGATTTCGCCGAAAGAAGTACGTGGGCCTGTTCCAATGCTGCGATTGCCATCTCCCGGGAGACACTGGGAAAGCCACTCAGAAATTCTTCGAGCGTTTCACCAGCTTCGAGCGAGTCGAACAGGGCTTTAACGGGGACACGCGTACCCCGAAATACGGGCATGCCGTGGAGAATCTGAGGATCCTTCACAATTATATTGTCGCCGGATGCCATGAAAAGAAGTATAACACGGCAGTGCCGACTGAAAGGTGGCGCGGCGAGACTGAGGATCGCCTGTGGTTCGCTTGGCTATGGTACAGCGCCTTCCAACCTTCCGGAATTAGGATCCATGTAACAATGTTACGCAGCCTTGCCATATCTTGTTGATTTTGAAGCCGGACGGAGTTTTCGCGAGGCACAGGCTATATGGCACTCTCGTTTGCCCATCTGGAACAGCAGCGTTCTGCCTTGCAGAGCCAACTTGCAGAGCTCGGCGACTTCCGTGCCGGCTCCATCACCGGTACGGGGGGGCGCTGCGGAAATCCGCGCTGTCATTGCCACAGCGTGAACGATCCCGGCCACGGTCCCTATTACCGATTAACGCGTAAGGTGAAGGGTAAGACGGTGACCGAGACCTTTTCCACCGAGGCTGCCTTGCGCAAAGCGCAACGCGAGGTAGAGGAATACCATCGTTTTCGACGACTGAGTCAGGAGCTCCTGGAAGTGAACGAAAAGATCTGCAGCCTGCGGCCGGTTCTGACAGCACCATCAGTGGCAGAGAAAAAAAAACGGCTGACGCGATCCAAGAGGAGATTGCACGGGAACTAAGTTCTCTTTTGCAGATGATCTTGCGGGAGTGGCGGCAGAGCGAACGCTGCGACCTGGAAGCGATGGAAATGAGCATTCGCTGTGCCTCGCCAGAATTAAGAGCGCTTTTGAAATGAATAACATACAGAGGAAGGCGTGTAACATGTTACATGGAAGAGATTCAGCTGTTGCGGAGTTTTGGCGAAGGACAATGCTCGATAAGGTCTAAGTTGTTGTCTTTTGGCTCGGTGGTAGGTTGGATACTAAGGCCAACCCCACGGAGACAGCGACCGGATCAATGTCCCCTTAGCGTCACGGCCTATAGCGGGGACTTGAGAAAGTCGTATCTCCCCACGCCTTGGACAATCAGAAATCGACAATCTCTTGTCCCGCGATTTGAAGTCTGGTGGGCGTGTCCTGCATTTATCTGGTAACGCTCGCCGATGCCAAGGGTACGATAATCATCAGGCGCACGTGTTTCGACCGTTAGCTCGCCGTCCAATACAAAGAAGTGGTCTGCGATCTCGCTGTGGGAGTGCCAAGGTATGACCTCACCGGGCGCTAGCGTAAAGAGGCGCGCCTGAACGTCCTTCCCGGCCACGACGGTCTCGACATTTTTGACGGTGTAGTTGGTTCTTTTTTGCTGCTCTTTCGTGGACATGGTGGCCTCGTTTATATGGCAACCAGTACAGCCGAGAGTATAGCAATTCTCCTTAGCCGCGGAGCCGATTCTTCTCGACCTCATGCGCTCACGTCTGCGTCAGTTGTGCAGTGCTTCCAGATGGGTGAGCGAGTACCGAGACGGCGAAGACCGTACAAGAGACGACGGACGACTCGGATCAGCTTCCCTGTCGAAAATGGGCAGCGGATCAACAGACGGTTCAGCGCTTCCATTCCAAAGTCCCAAATGGAATGTTTGACCGCCGACGAATGACGTCCTAAGATTCCCGCCAGTGTCCACTTCGCCCGAACCCGTGGGGCAAACGGTGTCCCATTACCGCATCCTCCGCAAGATCGGCGGCGGGGGCATGGGTGTGGTGTACGAAGCTGAAGACCTGAAACTCGGTCGCCACGTCGCACTAAAGTTCCTTCCCGACGACCTTGCCAATGACGTACAAGCTCTCAGCCGCTTCCAGCGGGAAGCAAGGGCTGCCTCATCGCTGAACCATCCCAACATCTGTACGATCCACGAGATCGACGAGGCGGACGGGCGCACCTTCATCGCGATGGAACTGCTGGAAGGGCAGACGCTCCGGCACAAGATCGCTGGCAAGCCGCTGGAGATCGAAACGGTGCTCGATCTGGGCATCCAGATCGCAGATGCGCTGGATGCAGCACACTCCAAAGGAATCGTTCACCGTGACATCAAGCCCGCGAATATCTTCGTCACGAATAGAGGTCAGGCGAAGATTCTGGACTTCGGGCTGGCGAAAGTCACTCTGAAGCCGGAGAGCATTGCCATGAGCGCCGCGACAATCGACTCCGAGGAACATCTCACCAGCCCCGGCAGTGCGCTGGGAACCGTTGCCTACATGTCGCCGGAACAAGTGCGAGGGAAAGAACTCGATGCTCGCACCGACCTGTTCTCGTTCGGCACGGTTCTGTACGAGATGTGTACCGGAACGCTGCCCTTCCGTGGCGACACCACAGGCTCGATGTTCGATTCGATCTTGAATCGAGCGGCTGTGCCACCAGTTCGAATAAACCCTGACACGCCGCCAAAACTGGAAGAGATCATTCACAAGGCGCTGGAGAAAGACCGCGAGGTTCGCTGCCAGTCCGCCGCTGAGCTTCGGGCTGATCTGAGGCGTCTGAAACGGGACAGCGATGGCGGCAAGACCTCTGCCACACCAGCATCGCCAGACACGACCATCAGACGTAGCAAGCTCTGGATCATCCTAGCCGTCTGTGTCGCCGTCATCGGACTGGCGGCGGTTGGTATTTGGTATCTGCGATCCGGCAAAACAGCAACTCAGATTGATTCCATTGCCGTGCTCCCCTTCACCAACGGAGGTGGAGATGCCAATACCGACTATCTCAGCGACGGCATCACCGAATCCTTGATC
>DATDHE010000532.1:0-17880 GCA_036521695.1 Candidatus Acidiferrum sp.
ATGACCGTGCCCCGGATCGGCCACGGCACTCGTATCGCCCGTCCAGCTGCTCCCAAATCGGGGATATGCCAGCGCGTGCAAGAAAAGATCCTGGTCATCTCGCGACAGATAGCGAAACGCCGCTTTAAATCGCTTAATGCTTTCGCTATCGAGATATCCTAGCGAGTTCAAAAAGGCTTGTTGCGTCTCACGCGTCTCCGCAGCCAGCACAAGATCAATATAGCGATTCACCAGCGCGTCTTTCGCGCCGGGAGTGTCCGTCGCCGGAATAATCAAGTCGCTAAGAATAATGAGCGTTTCGTTCTGGTGCTCATCCAAAAAAAGTGGCTTCCATCCGGGCCCCTCAAATTCTTTCGAGGCGTCCACACCGCTCTGCGCCGGCGTCAATTCGGATGGCTGCGCGGCGCTCTGCGCCGCACTTTGAGCATCAGCAAGCGCGGGGCGCAACGCTGCCGCCGCACCGGCAAGAACACTCGCTCGTAACATTTCGCGTCGTTTCATGAAAACTCCTCGCGTGCCTGTCCGTCTACAGCAGCCTACGCCATCGCGTGCAAATATTCATAATCGATCTTGATGGCTTCCATAGCCGGGGTCGTAATAAACGGCGGCTCTTGTTCAACGTAGTAAAGCTCGACCTCGGTCGTTTTCGCCACAGCAAAAATCGGTTTGTAATCAATATGGCCGCGTCCCAACTCGGCCGGCTTCGGACGCACACTTTCATCGAGTCCCACGGAGGGGCTGGCGGTAGGCTGAAAATCCTTAATGTGCAGCAGCCTGTAGCGCTTTGGATATTTCGTGAGGTAGACCACGGGATCGTACCCAGCCGCAACCATCCAGCCGCAGTCGAGCTCGAATTTCACGAGTGACGGATCCGTTTCGTGCAGTATCAAGTCGTAGCCAACTTCGCCGGCGGCCAGCGGTTTGAACTCGAAATTGTGGTTATGATATCCGAACTGCAAGCCGGCTTTCTTCGCCTGTTCCCCCATCTCATTGCAGCGCGCCGCAATTTTTTTGAAGTCGTCCAATGTCAACGCGGCCAGCTGCACCATGAATGCCTTCGCGTTGAACTTTCCCGGCTCGGGAACTTTAGGAAGCGTCACGGACGAGATCACATACTTCGCGCCGATTTCTTTAGCATAAGTTATCGCTTCGTCCATACCGCCGAAGCCCATATGCAATGACTGACATCGCAAACCGGCGTCTTGCAGCGACTTCCTGACGTCGGCAGCCTTGCGCTTCGGCGAAACGCCCGTTTCGACTTCTTGGTATCCAATGGCCGCGATCTGCCGCAGCGTCCCGTCGTAGTCCTTGTCCAACTCGGCGCCCACAGTGTAGAGTTCCAACCCGATAGGCTTGCCCAACGGATTCGCAAACAGCGGCGATGGTCTCCCCAATCCAAATGCCGTCGCCACTAACGCGCTGCCGCCGCCGATCACAAGTTTACGCCTCGTAGGTCTCACGATTGCCTCTCCCGTGAATTCCAGCCGGGCCAGTTCCGGGCCGGCTTCGCAGCGCGCAGATTGTACCCGACTTTCCTGCTGTTTCCTGTTTGAAATGGATGCCCCACCCCCCGGTGTTTTTTGCAAGTGGCAAACAAAAGAGTTATGACCGACAAGGCTCGTAAGAGTGGCAGCGAGAGAACTTAAAGTTACTGCATTTTCAGCACTTTGCAGAGGGCCTGCAAGAGTGGCAAGGAAAGTTACGCGAGCATGCTGTGGGTTGAAGTTTTACCGGTTGTGAAAAAAATGGGACGGGTTAGGGTGCCGTAGGATGCTTCCCGCCGCTTTCAATCCTTTAGAAATAGCGAAGACAAGGAGTTCGTAGAAGAGAAAGAGAGGAATCGTGACGAACATAGACCCCAAGATGGAAACAATAACAGGTGCCGGTGTCGTTGCCGTGCGGGCGAATCGCCGAGCTTGGGCGGCAAGGAATTGGCCACGACCCATACGATGCATCTTTTCAATGTCGTGGTGGATTATACAGCCAAGCAGATTCCAATCAAGAAATGGGCGATACATCGGGCGGCGAGGTTGCGAGTCACTTGTGCCAAGCCTCGAAAAAATCACGGGAGATATATCGCGGTTAATCGCGGTTAATAAAAGGAAGGTGGCGGAATCAACTGACGAGTCATAAGAGGGTTCATACGACGTCAGCCGAATTCAAATTCGATCAGTCCGCAGGTTCGGCAGGGGTGCCGTCGGCTTTGACGAAGTGGGCGTACCAAGCAAGGTCGCGTTCGAGGCGGTCTCGGATATGGGAGGGGAGCGAGAACTCGTGGAATTCGTCAGGGTAGACGACTAGTTCGGTGGTGCGGCCGAGGCGTTTTAGGGCTTGGTACATTTGCTCACCGCCGAGAATGGGGACGTTCCAGTCAATGTTGCCGCCCATGAAGAGAGTGGGCGTGGTGACTTTGGCGACGTTGCGGAAGGGCGAGACTTTCGCCCAGGCGGCTTGGTTTTCCCAGGGGAAGCCCAGCTCGGTCTCATAGTCTTTTTGGTATTGGTCATGGCCGTAGAGGCTGGAGAACTCGGCGGCGCCGGCGCCGGATATGGCGGCTTTGAAGCGGGTGGTTTGCGTGATGATGAAGTCAGTGGAGATGCCGCCGTAGGACCAACCGCCTACGCCGAGTTTGTCGGGATCGGCGATGCCCTGCTCGATGGCGTAGTCGACCATGGCCATGTCGTCCTGGAAGTCCTTGTTACCCCAATCAGCAAAGATGGCTTTGCAGTAGTCCTGGCCATAGCCGGAGGAGCCGCGGGGGTTGGGGAAGAGGATGGCGTAGCCGTTGGCGGCGTAGAGCTGGGCTAGGTGGGAGAACTCGGCGTAGTAGGACCAGACGGGCCCACCGTGGGGGATCAGAAGAGTCGGATAGCGTTTGCCAGAGATGTAATCGAGGGGCTTATAGAGGTAGCCGGAGAGTGGGGTGCCGTCTTTACTCTTGAAATGGACGTATTCGCCGTGGGTGATCTTTAGTTGGGAAAAGAGGGCGTCGTTGACGTGGGTGAGCTGCTTGTACTGGTAGCCTTCGATCATGAAAAGCTCTTCCGGGCGGTCGACGGTGGCGATTTGAGCGACTACCGAGGGTACGGCGCCGGGGCTGACGGAATAGCCGTTGACGGTACGAGAGCCAGAGTACTGAGCAGACGTCATGTACGGGACTGCGGCCGCATCGGCAATTCCGCCGGTTTCGAGGTGAATCGTCTTGAGGACCAGGGCGCCGTCATGATCTGCGACGAAATAGATGAATTTACCGTCGGAGGAGAAATGCGGATTGCTGACCATGCGGTCGAGGGAGAGGGTGAGGACTTTGGCGGGGCCGCCGGTGGCAGGAGAGACGGCGAGATGGTGGGTGGCGTAGTCGAAGAGTTTAGGGTCAAGCATGGTAACGTAGGCGATGGTCTTGCCGTCGGGCGACCAGGTGGGGGACATATCGATGCCAGGGTTTGTGGTGACTTGGGTGAGGTGGGCGCCTTTGTCATCTGAAGGCGCGCCCGCAGAGCGGACGACGTTATTCGTGGCGACGACCCAGATGTCGGAGTTGTAGGTTTGGTCGGGATCGGGCGTGGAGCGGTTGCTGGTAAAGGCTAGGAGCTTGCTGTCAGGGGACCAGGCGGGCTCGGTGTCGTCGAAGTCGCCGGACGTGACCTGGGTTAGGGATTTTTTGGCGATTTCGAAGACGTAGAGATGGGTGCGGCGGCGATCGAGGTAGCCGATTTCATCGACTTTGAATTGGAGGCGGTCAATGACCCAGGGCTTTTTGGATTTCGACTTTTTATCGTCGGAGTCGGACGCGGTTGAGGAATGTGCAGGGGCTGTGGATTTCTCGTTGAAGGCGTCGAGTTCCTCAGGTGTGGGGTCGCGGAGGACTAGAACCAGGCGGCGGCCGTCGGGAGCCCAGGCGAAATCTTCGACATCTTGAGGCGTGTCAGTAAGTTGCTGGGCTTCGCCACCTTGGCGATTGAGAAGCCAGACTTGGGTCTTGCCTTCGTTGCGTTTGGAAAGGAAGGCGAGGAATTTGCCGTCGGGGCTCCAGCGAGGGTGGGAGGAGGAGACGCCCTCGGCGGTCATGGGGAGCGAATCGCCGCCGGCAGCGGGGACCATCCAGATGCGGGTTTCGTTTTTGTCGGTTTTCAGAGTCGATCTATCGACGGCGTAGGCGACCCATTGCGCGTCGGTGCTTAGCTGCGGGTCGTGGACGGTTTGAATCTGGAAGTAGTCGTCGATGGTGATGGGGCGCAGGGCGGGAGCTTGGGCGGACGCGGAAGAAAAGTAACTAAACGCAGAGACGCAGAGTACACCGAGACGGATACAAGGGAGGGCTGAGGAAAACTTCACGGCGATGGCTCCTAGGAGAGATTGCATGCGAATCCGCACGAGTGCGAAGAACAGAAAGCGGAGTTTAGCACATGCTCAAATAAGGAAGCGGGATGGGAGGAGCACGGGTGCGGAATTGTTACGGCGGTGGGAGCTACGGTTGGAGACTGCGGCATTGGAAGACTTTTGCGATTGTCGGAGCACAGGCTGAAGTCTGTGCCACTGGAGCTGCGCGGAAGGACAGTTTTCGTGGATGAAAAAAGATTCGGCGAGACGCATTTTCTTGTTGCATGCAGGGATGAAACTTGTATTCTTCGAATGCGAACTCACTTCACCCAGCGCGCGAGTGAGAATCGCTAAGGAGGACGAGAGTAAAAATTGAGTTCTTTATCTCTTCCTGCCCAGATTCCCTCTACTGTAATTTCAACCGCGAAAAAAAGGGTCGCAAAGCTGACGCTCTGGCCGCTTGTGGCGGCGACGTTTTTTATGGTGTCGGGCGGGACGTATGGGACGGAGGAGATCGTTCATGGAGCGGGCTACGGGCATGGGATTTTGATTTTGTTGTTCTTGCCGGTGCTGTGGTGCCTGCCGACCGCGTTCATGATTGGAGAACTTTCGAGCGCTTTGGCGGCGGAGGGCGGGTATTACGCCTGGGTGCGGCGCGGGTTGGGAAATTTCTGGGGATTTCAAGAGGCGTGGCTGTCTTTGGCGGCCAGCATCTTTGACATGGCCATCTACCCGACTCTGTTCGGGTTTTATCTGAAGCAGATGTCGCCGTGGTTCGGGTCGGAGAGTCATGCGGTGATGGCGGGGGTGTTTGTGGTGGTGACTTGCGCGCTGCTGAACGTGGCGGGGATTCGCGTGGTGGGAATCACTTCGCTGTGGCTGTTTTTCTTTCTTTCGGCGCCGTTTGCAGTGATTGTGGTGATGGCGCCCTTTAAAGTTGGAGCATTCGCGAACGGCCACGGCGCGCCGGAAGTGGCGGGCCTGGGCCTAGTGGGCGGCGTGCTTGTGGCGATGTGGAATTACATGGGATGGGACAACGCTTCGACGATCGCGCAGGAAGTGGAGAGGCCACAACGTACATATCCGAAGGCGATGATCGCGGCGGTCGTGCTGGTATCGCTAACCTATGTGCTGCCTTTTCTCGCGGTGTACTTCACCGGGATTCCGGCTTCTTCATTTGAAGCAGAGGGTGCTTGGGCGACGGTTGCAGGGCTGATTGGTGGAAAAATCTTGGGGTTCGAGTGGCTACGCTTTTTGATTGTGATTGGCGGAATGATGAGCGCGTTTGGGATGTTCAACGCGCTGGTGATGAGCTATTCGAGGTTGCCGCTGGCGATGGCACGTGACGGCATGCTGCCGAAAGTGTTTGCAAAGACGACCGTGAAGACGCAAGCGCCGTGGGTGGCGATTTTGGTATGCGCTGGATGCTGGGCGCTCTGTCTGGGCTTGAAATTCGAAAAGCTCGTCACGTTGGACATTATGTTGTATGGAGCCAGCTTGATGCTGGAGTTCGTGACGCTGGTGGTTCTGCGAATCCGCGAGCCGGAGCTGAAGCGCGGGTTCCGAGTGCCAGGCGGGCTGACAGGGGCGATTATGGCAGGAGTTTTTCCGCTGCTTTTGATGAGCCTGGCAATGGTGAAGAGCTGGAGTGAAACCATACTCGGGATCAACGGTATGTTATTTGGCGCGATCATCATCGCCGCCGGATTTGGTCTTTATTGGGCGACTAAACCCTTACGTCGGTCGGTGATTGCACCGGCGGCCACGCCGAACGCGGTTGCCGGCGACTAAGCTGCCGCGCGGCGGCGGCGCTGCTGGTATACTCCACAATTCATTTCACAAATCTCTTTCTATCTGGAGACAAGACCGTGAAGAAGCTGCGGCTTTCCTTACCACTCCTGCTAGTTGCTGGTGTCGCTCTGCTTGTGCACGCGACGGCTGCGGCTCGGCCGGATGTTGGCCAGAAATTCGATCAAAAATTCTTTGGAGAGATGAAATGGCGGTCGATTGGCCCGTTTCGCGCGGGGCGGTCGTTGGCCGTCACCGGAGTGCGCGGGCAACCGGAGGTCTACTATTTCGGATCGGTGAACGGCGGAGTGTGGAAGACGAATGATGCGGGAAGGACTTGGATTCCCATCTTTGACGGGCAGCCGGTCGGTTCGATTGGGGCGATTGCGGTGGCCCCTTCAAATGTGAATGTGATTTACGTGGGCTCGGGCGAGGCGGACATGCGCTCGAGCATTTCTTATGGCAATGGAATGTATAAGTCGACCGACGCTGGGAAGACATGGACACACATCGGGCTGGATGATTCGCGACAGATTGCGCGGATTGTGGTGGACGCGAACGACCCAGAAAGAGTTTTCGTGGCGGCGCTTGGACATGCGTACGGACCGAACAAGGAGCGCGGCGTTTTTCGTTCGAGGGATGGCGGGAAGAGTTGGCAGCAAATCCTTTTCAAGGACGAAAATACGGGTGCGATTGACTTGGCGACGGAACCGGGAAATCCGAAGAACATGTATGCGGCTTTGCTACAGACACGGCGGCCGCCGTGGAGCATTTATCCGCCCTCGAAAGGTCCTGGGACAGGACTTTATCGTTCGAAGGATGGCGGCGAGCATTGGGAACAGTTGACGGGGCACGGATTGCCTTCGGAAGAGCTGGGGCGGATGGGAATTGCGTTTGCTCCCAGCAATCCAAAGCGGGTTTATCTGATCGCAGATGCGAAGGAGGGCGGGCTTTATCGCTCGGACGATGGCGGAGAGAATTGGCAGCGCGTTTCGAAAGATACGCGGATTTGGGGACGCGGGTGGTACTTCTGCGAAGTGAGCGTAGATTCGAAGGATGCGGATACGGTGTATGTGCCGAATACATCCACATACCGTTCGCGCGACGCTGGAAAAACGTTTACGGCGATTAAAGGCGCACCGGGGGGAGATGATTATCACCAACTTTGGATCGATCCGGACAACCCGGAACGCATGGTGTTGGGTTGCGATCAAGGCGTGATTGTCACGCGGAACGGTGGAGAGACGTGGAGTTCCTGGTACAACCAGGCAACTGGACAGTTTTATCACGTAGCGACGGACAACCGATTTCCTTACTGGGTGTATGGGGCGCAGCAGGACAGCGGAGCGGCAGCGACACCGAGCCGTAGCAACTGGCGGGCGCTGAATTCTCAAGATTGGCGACCGATGGAAGCGGGAGGCGAGAGTGACTACGTCGCTCCTGACCCGGTGAATCCCGGAATTATTTATGGCGGATCCGTGGTGCGGCAGGATTTTCATAACGAGGAAGTTCAGCAGATACCGCCGACGCTAATGTACTCCGGCGACTACCGGCGGACGTGGACTTTGCCGTTGGTTTTCTCGGAAATTGATCCGCATGTGCTGTACTTCAGTGCGCAGGTCTTGTTTCGAACGACGGACGGGGGAAAATCGTGGCAAAAGATTAGTTCTGATTTGACGCGGGAAGTCCCGAGTGTGCCGCCAAATCTCGATGCGGCTACTGCGGCGGATGTGCCGCCGGAGAAAAGGCACGGCGTGATTTATACGATTGCGCCTTCGCCGAAGGTGGCTGGCGAGATTTGGGTGGGAACGGACGATGGGCTGGTTCATTTGACGCGCGACGAAGGAAAAACGTGGAGCGACGTCACGCCTAAGGAGCTGACGCCGTGGAGCAAGGTAACGCACATTGCGGCTTCACGTTTTGACGCAGGCAAAGCGTACGCGGCAGTGGATCGTCACCGGCTGGAGGACTTGCGGCCTTATTTGTACCGCACGAAGGATTTCGGGAAGACCTGGCAGCGCGTTTCCAGCGGGATCCCGGAAGGGAGCTTTCTGAATTGCGTGCGGGAGGATCCGAGAGTCGTGGGGCTGCTTTATGCGTGCACGGAAAAAGGCGTGTACGCTTCGTTTGACGACGGCGACAACTGGGCGCCGCTGCAGTTTAATTTGCCGACGACTTCGGTGCGCGATTTGGTGGTGCATGATGATGATCTGGTGATCGCCACGTTCGGGCGGTCCTTCTGGGTGTTGGATGACGTGACGCCGCTTCGGCAATGGAGTGCGAAGGTGGCGAGCGCGGACGCGTGGCTCTTCGAGCCGCAGACGGCGTATCGCGTGCGTCCTGGCGCGGATCAGGGGACACCCATACCGCTCGATGAACCGCAAGCGGAGAATCCGCCAACGGGTGCGGTGCTGGATTACTACTTGAAGGAGAAGCAGACGGAAGCTGTGCAACTTGAAGTTCTTGATGCTACTGGAAAACTTGTGCGGCGATTTGCTAGCACCGACGAGATGCCGAAGACAAATCCGGACGAACTGGATATCCCAATGTACTGGGTGCATGATGCGGAGCCGCTTTCGGCTGATGCGGGAATGCATAGATTTGTTTGGGATTTGAGGTATGCGTTCGCGGGAGCGCGCCGGCGGTCTCGGCGGGGCGGAGGCGGACCGATTGCAATTCCGGGGCGGTACACCGTGAAACTAACAGCGGCGGGAAAGACGATTTCCGTGCCATTGGTGGTCACGATGGATCCGCGTGTGAAGACGAGCGCTGCCGATTTAGAGCGGCAGTTCCAGATGGCTTCAAAGTTGGCGACCGGCGTTGGGGAGTTTTCCGCGGCTGTAACGCGTGCGGACGATTTGCAGAAGCAACTGGTGGCTCGGAGCAAAGAAGCGGCGGGAAACGTGGAACTAGCCAAGGCGCTGGCTGATCTGGAGAAGAAGGTTGGCGCGGTGGCAGGATCCGGCGCAAGCGGCGGGTTCGGATTATTTGGCTTTGCCGTGCCGGGTGATCAGCCGATGACGTTGAGGCAGGATTCCACGGCGTATGGCGCACTGCTGGGGATCGTGGAGAGCGCGGATGCGGCACCGTCGGCGGATGCTTCAGCAGCGAGCGAGAAATGGGAAGTAGCCGGGAAGGCTACGTTGGCGCGATGGGATGAGATTCAAACAAGAGATGTGGCGCGGGTGAATTCGCTGCTGGACAAGGCCAAATTGCAACCCTTGAAAACCGATTAGGAAAAGACGCACCCCTAACTAAAGGGGTGCACCTACATGTTCGTAGCTCAAGTTCAAGCAATGTCTTTCAGAATCATGGAGAAGCGGGAACGCGACATTTGGGCGCAGCGCGGGTTATATGAAGGTAGGAAGAAAGAACACCAGCCCAGAATGAAGACTCCCCCATGATTAGGAATAGCATTACGAAGCAAATCGCCATAGCCGCCGGAATTCTGGCGCTGACTTTTGCGCCAGGAATCAGCCGCGCACAAAGCGGTTCACAGCCACCGGCGCAAGATCAAAGCCAGGCGGCACCTGCCGCGCCAGCGCAGCACGAAGGAAGAATGCATGGTGCGATGAAAGGACTGAACTTGACAGAAGATCAAAAAGCAGCGATGAAGCAAATGCACGAGTCCACGAAAGCACAATTGGATGCCGTGAACAAAGACGAATCGCTGACGGCGGATCAGAAGGAAGCGAAGATTCATCAGCTGCGGCACGGAGCTCGCATGCAGATGGTGAAACTATTGACGCCCGAACAGCGGCAACAGATGAAGGCGAATGTTCGTGCGTTGCGCGCGTCTCGTGGAAAACAGAAGGAGCAACAGCCGCCACAAACCCAGCCGCAAGGGTGATGGGGCGGGACTTTGGAGAGGTCCGATTCATAAACGATAACTGGCAATCGGCCAAATCAAGGTCGTTATAGAGATGCGAAAATGGACGGCCCAAGAGACCGTCCCTTTTTCGTCGAGGGATGCATCCGAGCAGCGCGAAATGGCGAAGAGATTTGGTATGCTGCTCGACGTGGGAAATATTGCTCGGATGAATGGGCGCGCCTGGAGTCGGAACGGTTGTCGAATCGGCGCGTTTTTTTTCCTGCCTGTTTTAGGAGCCGCAGCACTGAGTTATTCACCGCAATCGCCTTCACAAACTTCGCCGGCTGCTGCGGCCCAGTCGGCCTTACCTCAAGCATTGCCGACAACACCGGCGCCAACAACGCCGCAAGGACTTCCCCTTCCACCAGCAGTGCCTCGCGCGGGATTGAACATCGTGGTGCTCGATCCGGCGCACGGCGGGACAGACTTGGGCGCGCGAGGGACGGGCGGCATTCGCGAAAGCGAAATCGTGCTGGATTTTGCGGCACAGGTGCGCCGGGCACTGGAAGCGCAAGGATTTCAAGTGGTCCAGACGCGCCAAGGAAATGAAGATCCTTCCTTCGACGATCGTTCGGCGATAGCTAATGCGCAGAGTGGGGCGGTCTTCGTAACGTTGCATATTGCGTCGACGGGACTGCCGGGAACGGCACGGGTGTACGTCAATTCGGATTTGCCGGTGACGACGAATGCGGGGGGATTGATTCCGTGGGACCGGGCGCAGACACCATTTCAAGTGTTGAGCAGAAAATTGGGCGATCTGGTGCAGGGATTGCTGGCGCAGCGGTTTAAGGGGTCGCCCAACACGGCGCAAACTGCGGCCGTGAGGCAGCTACGAACGACAGCGGCGCCCGCGATTGCTGTGGAAATATCGAGCGTGGTAGTGGAAAGCAGTGCCGACCTGGACCGCATGGTGCCGGGTGTAGCCGACGCGATCGCTACTGGAGTTGCGACGTTCCGGCCTTCCTACGTGGTGCCGACGACGGGAGGCACACCGTGACGACCCGTTGGATCAAATGGGTTGTGGGCGTACTCTGTGTGGCCGTGATTGTAGGAGTGTTTTACCTTCCGATTCTGCGGCGGCGATTGCGAGCGGCAGCGAAGCTGCAACAGCAAACTGCGGAACAGGCGCGCAGAGAATTGACGCAAGCGGTTCCGATAAATCCGGGCGAGCCGCGGGTAAAAACGAAATTATTTTGGGCTTCCGGAAATGGCGATGGAGCGCTGGTGGACTCGACGGTGGAATTGCCGCTTTCGGATGATCCGGTGCTACGCTCGAAACAAGTATTGAACACACTGTTGGCCGGGCCAGTAGATACGGAGCTGCGCACGCTTCCGCCCGACGCGGTGCTTCTGGCGTTTTATTTGTTGCCGAATGGTACGGCCATTGCGGATTTTTCCGAGGCGCTGGCGACGGCCACGCCTTCTGGAATTCAGAGCGAGCAGTTGGCTGTCGATTCGCTCACGCGCACACTCGAAGCGAATGTGCCGCGCGTGCAGCGGCTGAAGATTTTGATTCATGGGCAGGAAGTGGAAACGCTGGCGGGGCATTTGGATCTAACCGGAACTTTTTTGGTTAATACGAAGGGCACGCTTGTATCACCTGGCACGGCGGCGCCAGTTGTAGCGCCAGCAACGGCCCCAACTGCGGACAAGTCGGCGGCTTCTGCGACGGACAAACTCGCTCCAGCAACAGCTCCGACAGCGAAACCGGGTTTGCCTAAGGGCGCATGAACATTGACACCCGATAAAGGCCCCGGCAAACTGGCGCAGGGTGACGTAGGTCGTAAGAACAATGATTGCAAAAGTTGACAGCAGGAGGAAGAGTGCGAGTTGATGGCCGCGGCCCGGATCAGATGCGCCCGTTGAAAATGACGCCGGATTTTATTTCGACCGCGGAAGGAAGCGTGTTGATTGAGATTGGCAGCACGCGAGTGATCTGCACCGCGACGGTGGACGACGGCGTGCCGGGATTCATGAAGGGCACGGGCAAAGGCTGGGTGACGAGCGAATACGGCATGCTGCCGCGAGCGACTGAAGAAAGAACTCAACGCGAAGCGACGCGCGGCAAACAGTCCGGGCGTACGCTGGAGATTCAGCGGTTGATTGGGCGGTCGCTGCGGGCTGTGACGGATCAAGAAGCGCTGGGCGAGCGCACGGTGTGGATCGATTGCGACGTGATTCAGGCGGACGGCGGAACGCGGACGGCTTCGATCACGGGAGCGTTCGTGGCGCTGGCACTGGCATTCGAACGGCTGGTGGCGGCGGGAATTTTGAAGAGTTCGCCGCTGATTGATAGCGTGGCGGCGACGAGCGTAGGAATCGTGAATGACCGCGCGCTGCTGGATTTGGCGTATGAAGAAGATTCGCGCGCGGAAGTGGATATGAACGTGGTGATGACGGGCAGCGGCCACTTCGTCGAGATTCAGGCCACGGCCGAGGGGCGTCCTTTTAGTGGGAGCGAAATGCAAGACCTGCTTGCGTTGGCGGCGGCTGGGATTCGCCGTTTGACGGAAGAACAACGCGCGGTGCTGCCGGTTAAGTTCAATGCGCGCGCGCGCTAAGTTGTTCCTAACTTCCTCAAACTTCGGAAAACTTGATGAGTTTCGTGCGCTGGCGCAGGCCAGTGTTCCGGGCGTGACGGATGCGCTGAACGCGCGCGTGGAGATTGAGTTGTTGCCGGGAATCGATGCCCTACCGTCGTTTCCAGAGGATGCTCCGACGTTTGCGGAAAATGCTGCGGGAAAGGCGCTGCATTATTCGCGATTTGGAGACGGGTACGTGTTTGCGGACGACTCCGGGTTAGTGGTGCCGTCGCTCGGGGGAGCGCCCGGCGTGCACTCGGCGCGATACGCGGGGTTAAACGCGACGAATGCGGAAAAGATCGCGAAATTGCTTGGCGAGCTACGCAGAAAAGAGGGCGCGGAGAGAGCTGCGCATTTTGTGTGTGCGATTGCGTTGGCGGAACGAGGGCGGGCGATCGCGATTGTGACCGCTGGCGTGGACGGTGAGATTTCGGAATCACCTGTGGGTAGTGGTGGGTTCGGGTATGATCCCGTGTTTTACTTCCCTTCCCTGAAGAGAACGTTCGCGGAACTTTTACCAGAAGAGAAAAATCACGTTAGCCATCGCGGGAAAGCCTTCCGCAAGCTGCTGACTTCGCTCACGGCTACGTAGGGGCACGGCCGCCGTGCCCACCATTTTTATTGAAAACTCCCTATGAATGTGGAAGACAGACAAGAATGACTGTCCCGCCGTGTGATATTCTTGCGCGTCATGGCGGCCAAAAAAACAAAACAGAAGAGAAAAATAAAAAGCAGGAAGTCTGTCGTGGAGAAGACTGCGCGCGCTCCTAAGAGCGCGAAAGCCCCAAAAACTGCAGCTGCCGGGACGGACCCGAAACGTGTAGCCGCGATTTTGGCTAAGTTGGATGAGGCGTATCCTGCAGCGACTTGCGAGTTGAAACACGACAACGCGTTTCAGTTGCTTATTTCGACGATTCTTTCCGCGCAGTGCACGGATGTGCGGGTGAATCAGGTAGGGGAGACCCTCTATAAGAAGTATCCGACACCAGAAGCGTTCGCGCTCGCGAATCCAACGGAATTGGAACAAGAGATTAGGCCGACGGGATTTTTTCGCAACAAGACGAAATCGATCATGGGGGCTAGCAAGATGATCCTTGAGAAATTCTGCGGACAAGTGCCGCGCACGATGGAAGAGATGCTGACTCTTCCGGGAGCGGCGCGAAAGACGGCAAACGTGGTTCTAGGCACGGCTTTCGGCATCGCGAGCGGAATCGTTGTGGATACTCACGTGATCCGTATCTCCAACCGGTTGGATTTAACGCGAAATGAAGACCCTAAAAAGATCGAACAGGACTTGATGAAGATGATTCCAAAAGAAAAATGGATTGTGTTTTCGCACCAGATCATCTGGCACGGGCGGCGAGTTTGCCATGCGCGGAAACCAAAGTGCGTGGAATGTAACCTCGAGAAAATCTGCTATTCGAAAGACAAAACGATCTAGACGAAGCCGCGGTTGAATTGTGGCATTTGGTCTTCCATCGAATTGCGTCCACCAAATCAGAAACGAGCTCCGCTTGCGGGCAGCCAGCTAAGACTGCACTCCGGGCTGGGCTTTCACGTATTATGCACCTATGCGGATTTTGCTTGTCGAAGACGATCCAGGAGTGCGCAGGTTCGTCGTGAAAGGACTGCGCGAGCAAGCCTACGCCGTGGACACCGCCGCCACCGGTGAAGACGCGCTATATCAGGCGGACATCAATGAGTACGACCTGATTATTCTGGACGTCATGATTCCCGCACCCAACGGCTTCGAAGTGTGCCGCAGCCTGCGCAAAGCCGGACGACGAATGCCGGTACTGATGCTGACCGCGCGAGATGCCGTCGAAGACCGGGTCAGCGGATTAGATCGCGGAGCGGATGATTACCTGACAAAACCCTTCGAGTTTCGCGAATTGCTGGCACGGCTTCGCGCACTGCTGCGGCGTTCGACGGAATTGCATCCACCGAGGCTAAGCGTTGGAGACCTTGTGCTTGATACTGCGGCGCAAAGTGCGACGAGCGGGGGACATGCGATTTCGCTGACGCACAAGGAATATGCGTTGCTTGAATACTTGGTACGGAACGCGGGACGAGTGGTAAGCAGGGCGGATATCGCCGAGCACGTTTGGGATGAGAGTTTCGATCCGTTTTCAAACTTGATTGAAGTTTATATCAATCGTCTTCGCCGGAAGATCGATCCCGATGGGAGCTCGGGAATCTTACAAACACGCCGAGGCGCTGGTTATATCTTGAAGTCGAGTGGTGACGCAGACGGTGGAGGGCGTGGGCAATCCGCCGGCGCGCAAGGCAAGGCGAATGTTGCGGACCGCAAGAAACATGCTTGATTCCGTTCGCCTGCGGCTGACGGTGTGGTATTCGGCGGTCCTCGCCGTGGTGTTGGTCCTGGTGTCAGTAACCACTTACCTGATCGTTCGAAAAACATCGATGCAGCGGACGGATTCGGACTTGGCTGTATTGGCAGATTCGTTTCTGGTGACATTCCAGGCTGAACTTACGGACGCTTCAAGCCCTCAGGATTCCACAGTTTTGTCGGCAGCGAAACAGTCCATGGTGGAGCATCGCTCGAATAGCGATGCTTTCGTTGTGCTGGGTCCTGGCGGAGAATTCGTTGCTACCTCAAGCGGCGCCATTTCTCCTAGCGCACAATCTGACGCTTCTGCGGCGCGCACAATCGCATCCGGCGACTTTCAGAGTTTTGCAAGAATCGGAGAGAGCAGGGCAGTCGGTTTGGAAACAATCCAGGGAGAGCACTCGCGATTCCGAGCGTACTCGCGTCAGTTCAAGGCCAACGGCAGTACCTACCTATTAATCATTCTTCACTCACTACATTCGCAAAACGAGATGCTGGAAACGATTCGGCTGACGTTTACGTGGATGATTCTTGTTGGTCTGTTGCTCGCTGGGACGGGCGGCTATTTTTTGGCAAGAAAGAGTTTGGCTCCCGTCGTCGGGATGGGCGAGCACGCCCGACGCATCGGAGCTACCAACCTGCACGAGAGGCTCCCGGTGATAAATGCCAACGATGAACTCGGACAGTTGGCTACGACCTTCAACGATCTACTGGATCGCCTCGACCAATCGTTTGAGCGCCAACGGCGCTTCATCGCAGATGCTTCTCACGAACTTCGGACGCCCTTGGCGATTCTGCGCGGAGAGGCCGAAGTGGCCATGTCGCAGCAGGGCCGGAAAGCGGAAGACTATCTGGAATCGCTGGGGATTTTGCACGAGGAAACATCGCGGTTGATTAAAATCGTCGAAGACCTTTTCACGCTGACGCGGGCCGATTCGGGCCAGTATCCCTTGTCCGCCGAGGATGTTTATCTAGAGGAACTGGTAACGGATTGTGCGCACTCAGCGAGGACGCTGGCACGCGAGAAAAACATTGAATTGAGGGTTGATGCCTCCTCGGAATGCCTGGTTCACGGGGATCAGGCCCTGCTGCGTCGGATGATCCTGAATCTGCTGGACAATGCGATCAAATACACGGCAGATGGCGGGCGCGTCGGTATCGACTGTCGCGTCGCAGCTGCGGGCTTTGAGTTACACGTCACTGACACGGGGCCGGGAATAGCGGCTGAACTGCACTCTCGCATTTTCGAGCGGTTCTTCCGGGCCGATCCCGCGAGATCGCGGTCGGGGCGCGAGGGCGGAGCGGGTCTGGGATTGTCGATAGCCCTGTGGATTGCCGAGGCGCATTACGGCCGGCTGGAATTGGTCCGCTCCGATGCAACAGGCAGTCACTTCGCAGTATATTTGCCGAGACCCGTAGCTGCGATCGCGGGGACCGATTAATCGTCTGTTTATCTCAAGGCCGTTAACTTCGTTATGGCGGGGCGTGAAGGCTTGCGGTCCGCTCGAGAGAAATCCCGTGAACACTCGTCATTTTTCGTATCGATCGGCACTTCTCACCCTCGTTGGGTATGCACTCTTCCCTTTTCCAGGCGCCAGCCAACAACCTGATAGTCCCGTGCCAAAGCAAACCGCCTCTCTATCGGGATCGAGTGCACAATCACCTCAGCAATCCAGCGCTCCTTCAGCGAACTCACCAGTCCGGCTCACGCTGGAGGACGCTTTGAACCGCGCTCGAAAAAACAGTGTGCAATTCCAGGCCGCGCAGACCGATGCTGCCCTCGCGCATCAGGATCGTTACCAAGCGGGCGCTGCCTTGCTTCCCAGCGTGAGTTACAACAATCAGGCGCTCTATACGCAAGGCGCTTCGCCAACATTGGCAAATCAGACCGGACTTCCTGTCCGCTTTATTTCGAACAATGCAGTTCACGAATACATCAGCCAGGCAAATGTGCACGAATCCATCGACGTCGCGGGAATAGCGGGTTTTCATCGCGCCTCGGCTGCTGCGGCGCTTGCCCGCGCTCGCGCGGAGATTGCATCGCGCGGCCTCGTCGTCACTGTCGTTCAGAGCTACTACGCCGTGGCGGCAGCGCAACAAAAACTGGAGACGGCGCGCAAAGGATCGGATGAGGGCGACAGTTTTCTGAAGTTGACCCAGGACCTCGAAAAGGGCGGCGAGGTGGCGCATGCCGACGTAATCAAGGCCGACCTGCAGGCTCACGAGCGTGGCCGCCAGCTTCAGGAAGCGCAACTGGCTCTATTGAATGCGCGGCTGGACCTCACTGTTCTTGTCTTCCCGGAGTTCAACGACAATTTCGAGGTTGCCGACGATTTGCACGCCACAATCCCAATGCCAAGTTTGGCGGAGGTTCAGCAGCAGGCCGCTAAGGAAAATCCAGATGTCCGAGCCGCTATGGAAGCTGTCAAAGCTGCGGGATACGACGTTACCGCGGCTCGCGCCGGTTATCTGCCGTCGCTCGGTCTCGACTACTGGTACGGCATTGATGCCCCGAATTTCGGCGTGAACTTTCCGACGAAGGTAAACGGTCAATCCTTCTCGAACCTGGGTTCTTCCGCCAGCGCAACGCTCAACATCCCGATCTGGAATTGGGGCGCGACCCAGAGCCGCGCCAAACAGGCCGAGCTTCGTCGCACGCAAACGCAGCGTGAACTCTCGCTGACGCAACGCAAGCTGCTAGCGGAAATCCAATCGCTTTACGCGGAAGCTGATACGGCTCTGAATGAGCTCGCGGGTCTCGGCCGCTCTGCCGAACTCGCAGCCGACAGCCTTCGGCTGACCATCCTGCGCTATAAAGGCGGTGAAGCAACGGTTCTTGAAGTCGTTGATGCACAGACGACCAACGCGCAGTCCAATGCCGCGTATCAAGACGGCGCCGTGCGCTACCGCGTGGCTCACGCGAATTTGCAGACCTTGACGGGAGTGCTCACGACTCCATGAGAACATCG
>DATDHE010000533.1:0-4535 GCA_036521695.1 Candidatus Acidiferrum sp.
GTAGGCCGAACAAAACCGCACAGAATGGATTTGGGAGGGGGAGGTGAGATCCTTTGTCCTGCGGACGAAAGTGGACTATCAACAGCTCCTGCTGACGTTTTCTGGTGCAGGACCTCAATTGCTGGTCCGCAATTCCAGTCCGCACTCAACCTGTCTTGCCGCTACTTGCAGGTACTTGGCAGTCCCACGTGTCCTTGTAAGTTCTTAAAAACACTCGTTATCCACACTCTGAAAACGCTACGCGCAACAAGGCGAAAACTGTTATCGCACTGATCAAAACTACCATATCCACAAAATGCTCCAGAGAGGAGCCGGGTTGTCCAGGGTCCCGCCGTGGTTGGTGACTCTGCTCTCGCGTGCAGCCGTTCAAGACTTTCGGCCACAGCAGGGCCTTGTGGATTGGCAGAACTCTGTCGCAGGGCCCCGCAAGTCTCAAGTACCTTTCGGTTCCTATGCCGCCTGTACCGCTTTTGCTTCTGCGTCCACCGTGCACACGACAACTGCCTTACGCCCGCCCTTCGAGGCCGTCGCATGAATCGACCTTAGATTGACTCCTTTGGCGGCAAGTTTCTCCAAGCACTGTGCGAGCGCACCGGATTTGTTCGGCAGTTCGTACTCCTCTGCTGCGGTTTCCTGGTACGAGATCTTGGCTTCATCCATCGCTTTCTTTGCTCGTCTGGCATCTTCGGCGACGAGTTCGATTGTGCCGCTCGTTCCCTCGGCGGTTCCGCGCAGAGAGAGAACGTTCACCTTCGCGTTCCCAAGTATTCTTGCGATTTCTGCCACCGTGCCGGGTCGGTTCTCGACAGCGATTGTGAACTGCTTGATCTTGGCCATATTGGCACCTCCTCCTCTATTGGCAAGCGATTATACCCTTCACTGGGCAACTTCAGCAGGTGGCTTAAACTTCCTCGAACGCCGTTTCTGGACCCCGGTGTCGGCGAACCACCTGTGCGAGATTCCCACTATTGGGCTATGTAAAGATAAAACATGCGTAAGGCGTAGATCGTCTTATGAATCGCAAAATCTGGGCGACTCAATTCGATTGACTCGCGTACAATGCCCGTAAAGAGCGTTCTTGCGGGGAGTGCGCAGGGAATAGAGAAGCGCTTCCGGTTGTCACAATTCTTGCGCTTCCGCCGCGCCAAGCAAAAGTTGTGATTTTTGAAGCACGCCACATCCGGGCCGTCGGCATCAACACAAGTATCTTTGGAGGCGGATGCGATGAGGAAGAGGCATTTTCTCGGATTTTTATTCGGAACGGCCTGGGCTTTCTTAACCGCCACCACGTGGGCACAGCAGCCCGGTACGCTTAGTTCAAGCGGCTCTCAGGCGGCGTCGCCTATGGCGATCAAGGCAGGACGCCTGCTCGATGTCCGTACGGGCGCGATAACCACGAACGCCTTCATCGTCGTGGAGAATGGACACATCAAGAGCATCGGCGCTGCCGCTCCGGAGGGGGTACTTCTGATTGACCTCTCGGACGAAACCGTTTTGCCTGGTCTGATCGATTGTCACGAACACATTCTTGGGGATCATTCTGACCGGACGCCACTTGCGTATCTGCGGTTGTCCTCTCCGATGAAAGCGGTATGGGGTGTCCACAATCTCCAGATTTGGCTCCGCGAAGGCTTTACGACGCTGCGCGACGCAGGGGAATTCGACCCTTCTTACGCGCAGCTCGCATTGCGCGATGGGGTGAAGCGCGGCCTGATTCAGGGACCGCGCATTGTGTCCGCCGGAAATTTCATCTCCCTAACAGGCGGGCACGGCGATTTCATGGCTATCGCTCCCGAGTGGGCGCTCAGCCGGCCCCCTAACATTGCTGACAATGTGGAAGAAGTTGGCACCGCTGTGCGACGGGACATCAAATATGGCGCCGACTGGATCAAACTGATGGCCAGCGGTGGTGTTTCGGATCCGCTGAGTGACGTGACCGCCCAGGAGCTCAGCGATGAGCAGATGGCCGAAGCTGTGGCCGTCGCACATCGTGCGCATAAGAAAGTCATGGCTCACGCGCACGCTCTGGCTGGTATCCGCGCGGCAGTCTACGCCGGTGTGGATTCCATCGAGCACGGGAGTGTCCTCGATGAGGAAACGGCGGCGCTGATGGCAAAGAAGGGCACATGGCTCGTCCCGACGTTGTATATTGAGGAACACATGCTCGCGGTGGGTGCGCAGCGAGGGCTCTCACCGTACAGCATCGAAAAGCTAAAGGCGAACATTGCACTGAAGACCGCAACTTTTCCATACGCTCTCAAATTTCATGTGCGGATCGCCTTTGGTGTAGACGACGAACCGGAAGCCAGTCCCAAGGAGTTTGCCGCGATGGTGCGGGCGGGGATGAAGCCCCTCGAGGCCATCCAGGCCGCCACAATGAACGGAGCAGAATTGCTCGGATTATCTGCCCTCATCGGAACGCTAGAATCTGGAAAGCTGGCCGATATAGTTGCTGTCCCGGGAGATCCTTTGCATGACGTGCGAGAGCTAGAACATGTAAATTTCGTCATGAAAGAGGGAGTCGTCGTTAAGAACGAGGCGACTGCCTCTCGGTAACCGCCAGTGATCGCTGGCCTCTTTTCGGACTTTCACATCTAGCGGGCGATGCTCTCCGCCGTGACCTTCCGGGGGATGACGGCACACTCTAAAGTCATCGGCCGGGACGAACTCCCGACTTCATTGTCCAGAAGTCTGGTTCGGGGACAGCAAAACAACGGTTCAATTCAGGGGTCCTCGAGGCCAAGCCTGTCGTTGACGGCATGGCGAAGCTCCTGCTTGCAGCCCAGATAACACTCCGTAGTCTGAACCGAAGCGTGCCCAAGTAGAAACTGGATCTGCTCGCCGCCTGCGACGTGACACAGGCGGGCACAGGTACGCCTCAAGTCATGCGGGGCGAGGTTCTGAATCCCGGCGCGCAGGGCAGCGGCCTTCACGACATGCCAAATTGCCTTGGGCGTAATCCCTTCACCCCAAATCTTGCCAAACCGGTTCACTCGCCGGAAGATTCGGCCCGTGCTGATTCCGGCAGCCTCCGTCCATTTGTCGACAGCTCGCTTAGCCCAGGCAGGAACTGGAACGGTACGGATGTGCTTTCCCTTGCCGATCAGATCGGCAATCACGCAATGCTCCTCACGATTCTGCAAGTCATCGGTGCTCAGGCCGGCCAGTTCGGCCCGCCTGAGTCCGCATCCGATCAACAGCGCCAGGATGGCACGGTCGCGCTTGCCGCGGGCGGTTTCCAAAGTCGACATTTGCAGCAAGGTTCTGGACTGATCGATCGACAGCCAATTGCCAATCCTCACGCCCAAGCGCTTTGCGCCTTTGACACGCCGGATACCAGCCGCCAGTTCGGGGCTCAATAGGCCACTGTCGGCGGCTTCGTAAGGAAGTCGCCGCACTGCGGCCAAGCGAACATTGATGGTGGAGGGAGCGAGGTTGTTCTGCTCCAGGAAGAATCGGTATCTGAGAACAACGGTCCGGTTCAATGCCAAACGGGGCTCCGAGCAGTACCAGCCGATGAACTCGTCGATTGCGTGACGGTAGGATTCCTGCGAACTTGCCGCGGCGAGCGAATTCAGCACTGCGTTTTTGGACTGCTCCAGATCTGGGAATCGAAGTACCGTCTTGGGCTTAAGCCGTTTTGCTGTCTTGTGCCGACGAGCCATAACTGGCGGCCTCCTATGCCGCGCGATCAGTATGGCGAGAGGCTGCCGCTAGGTGACGCGAACGCCGTTTCTGGATCGCGAGACGAAGCCTTGAAGGCTCCAGGATTAGCGGATCTTTCTTGCCGGCCTCTGTTCGGTCCGTTTCACGGCTCCGACCGAGTGTTCGGTCGCAATCCCGTTTCGAAGAATGTCGAGATAAGTGGTGCCATAGCCTTCATACACAAGACCCTGGGTATATTGCGATCCCGAAGGAGAGGAATCGACAGTGGTCGGATCGGTAACAACGGTGGGCTCGATTTGAGTATCTTCGTGCCATTCGTTGAAGGTGGTTATGTGAATCATCTTCAACTCACTGTTGTTGGCATAGGGCAGGGCGAGGTTGTTGAGGAAACTGGCAAACATCGAGCCCTCGGGCGCGGTCGCGCTGGTCCTGCGGGCCAAAGCGGGGTTGTTGGCACAAGTTCGACGAACGGCCCGGTCGTTGAATCCTGGCGAGAGCGACGGGACGAAGTCGACGCCCAACTGCTGTGCCACTGCCTGATATTCGCTGTACATGGTGGTATGGAGCGTGAAGTAGCCGTTGTCGTCCGAATACCCCGCATATTGCGCATAGACGTTGTATCCGAAGATGGCATCCCAGTTCGCAATACGGGTCGGGTCGGGAGGGTTGAGAGCGTAGTACTCGTCACCAATCAGGTAGATGTCGAACCCGGCAGAAGACATTACTTGGCGGAGGGAAGCCACCATCTGCTGAACGGCGGAAATCGGAGTCAGCGCCAGGGCAGCATAGAAAAACACGACAGGTCTACTCTGGCCGACCGTTAAATAACTGGGGTTCGAAAAATAGTGAGAGGCGATGTATTGGAAATC
>DATDHE010000534.1:0-13548 GCA_036521695.1 Candidatus Acidiferrum sp.
TGGAGCGCGGCCATATCCGGGAACAAAAAAGTGGTATGGCACAAGCGGAAACAGCTTCGTGGCGGTGGTCGAGTTCGGAGAAAAGGTGCGAGCCCGGGCGGTGACGGCCGGCGGCGAAAGCGGCAATCCCGCATCACCGAAGTTCAACGATGAGGCCCAGCGATACAGCACCGGAGACTTGCGCGAGGTGTATTTCTACAGATCGCAGCTCCAAGGCCACACCGAGCGGGAATACCATCCCGGAAATTAAGTTGCTCGGACTGTGCGCAGCGTCGACCGCAACTGTAGCGGCGGGGCTTGTTTATCCTAGCGGGGCACCCGCATGCCTACTTTTGAGCGGGGATTCTGCTGAGGCCGTTGGGGGCCCGAAACTAGCAACGGATAGTCTTTCGTTTCTTGCCAACGCGGCCGGCGGCTTCGATTTTTTCAATGAACGCAGCGGCAACCGGGACCTTGCACGCCGTGCCGCCTACGTCCACGGAAACAGTGCCGATTTGCCGAGCTGCTGTTTTGGCTTCCTTGGATAATGGCCTGACGTAACTTCCCACCGCAATCACGAAACCGTTCATCGTGTAACGGACGCGATTTTGCGCACTCTGGATTCCTTTGACGACCGCTCCGAGAAGACTGTGGATTTCTGCGAGGTCCAATGCGTCGTCCGGATTCGTGGCCACCAGTCCGGAATAGGTGCACCAACCGGCGCATGCAACTCGCTCCTTCTTCGATTTCATCCATTGCAGCGCCAGTTCGCGAGCCTGCGGGTTTTCTACCGTCACCCACGGAACCGTGTATTCAGCAATCATCGACAAATTCGCCGCGCCCTCGGCCCACGCGGTTAATTCCTTTGCGCTCATCTTAGAACCGTCAGCGACCATCCCAGCGAGGTACATGGCGTCCAGGTTTCCCGTTGCGTACAGCTCGCAAGCGAGAGCCTGCTGCCCTTTGATCGTTTTCGCGATGTCCTTGAGGTCCGCGACGCTCACACCGTACATATTCTCGGTGGCCATGCCGTGGCGTGCATAAATCTTCCGCGTACTCTCCTTCCCTTTCTTTTTCAGCTCCGCCATGATGGACGCAACAGTCGGCATGATTTGACCTGTGTGTCAGTTCTGTGGCTCGACGATCAGCGGAGGAAAAACGACGACCACCGAATTCGGCGGTTGAAAGATGATCTTTCCATAGCGGTAATAATCGTCGAAAACGTTTGCTTCTCTTTCTTCGATCTTGAACTCGTAGGTAATTGTTCTTTCGCTGGCTCCTGCGAATCGCCACGTTTTCACATTATCCAGAGCTGCCCGTGCCAGCGATGGATGCCCGTTTTTGAGCTGGGCCGAGACCACCTTCCCGTCCGCACCTGTTACAACTTGAATTTCAACCTTGCCCGTGATTCTTGCCGTCCGAGCTGGGGCGGGAAGAAGCGGCATATCCGCCCCAAGAACCGGCGAATCGTTCGTCGCCCCGACGGAAATACACGTGGCCACCAAACCGCAAAGGATCAAAAGTACTGTCAAGTTCGCTCTCGAGATTCTCATCGCCATACCTCCGAACCGCAGGCTAAGCGCAATCTATTTTGTAGGACTGCTTTCTTCCAGTTTTACGTTGGAGAAGATTGCGGTTTCAAGCGTGGTCGCGACGTGCGAACACACGCCCAACCCCACGTAAAACGGTTCTTGTACCGTCACAAATTCAACGGGGCCGGAAGACTTAAGTTCTTCGCTTGGTCTTCCAAAGTACATCGTAAATCGGCTGCCCTTTTTGACGATGCGCAGCCGCGACGGCCCGTCTTCAGCGGCGACGATTTGATACGTCTGTTCATTCGGCGCGCCGCGAAATTGCAACGAGGTCAGTCCATTGCCGTGAGAAACGGCGTCGGCATAGGCCGCGCCGGGATCGAGACTCTGGCGCACAATCAGTACGGCTTTGCGATGTTCCGCGGCGCTTGTGCCGACCCACTGGATGTCCGCCGCTAGAGTGACGTCGCCGGAGACTTTCTTCCAAACGAAATAGAACGCGTCAGCAGCACCCCACATGTTGGCGCCGCCTCCAGTGATGCGGTATTCGCCCTTGGCCGCATCGTACTGGGCTTTGCCACCCGGCGGTGTTTGCCCGACGCTGCCTTCATTCGTAAAAATTCCCAGGCTGTTCGACTGCGGCAAGGCCAGAGCCACCGCTGCGCCCAGCGCCATAACGACCGAGAGCGCACACGCCGGTAAGAAGGATATTTTTCTTCGCATCATTTGCACCGCCCCTATCCTCGAATCGCTCGCCGCTGTGGCTGTAGCGCGAAAGCATACTACATCCACCTTAGGGCAACGCATGACGAGCCTGTGAACACTCGAGAGAAAGGCTCGGTGGTAGCGAACGCGCCTCTTTCTGAGGGGAATTTGGCCGGGGCAGTTGCAGATTTTAAACGGGGATGACGGCTGGAACAGTCGTATTCTTGGCGGCGCGCTTGTTTGCGTACAGGGCTTGATCAGCAGCGGCTAGCATGCTGTCTGGCTGGTCCCCGGACGCATAGTCTTTCCAGCCCGCGGAATACTTGATAGGAAATTTCCGCCCTTCCCAGGCCAGTTCGAGCGGGCCGAGACGGTCCAGAACAAGCTTCAATTGCTGGTGATTGCATTCGGGAAGAATCAGCAGAAATTCATCGCCGCCCCAGCGCACGGCGAGGTCCCCTCCGCGAACCGCGCGATTGAGCGCCGCCGCAAATTCCTGCAGCACCAAATCCCCAGCGTTGTGGCCATACGTGTCGTTGATGTGCTTGAACTCATCGAGGTCTAGGAGCACCACGGTGAGAGGATGGCCCTTGCGAGCGGACCGAGCCACCTCCGCAACCAGCCGCTGCTCGGCAAACCTGCGATTGTAAAGTCCGGTCAACGCGTCAATCATGGCGAGTTCGCGCAAGATCATCGAATGGTGTTGCTTCTCCGCAAGCTGGCGCCGGAGCCGCTTGATAAGCACTTGCTGGTAAATGGTGTAGACGTTGAAGAGAACCACGAGCGCCACCAATCCAAAAATGGCCTCCGTGACCTTGATCCTGAAAAGAGGTGTCGCTCCCTGCGAAAGCGAAGGCAGCGTGAAGGAAATCAGCGCCCCGGTGAGGAGCAACATGACAAAAATCGAGTTAGCCCAGATCCACCAATCCCTCTTCTCAATTCTGCGCAGGTTCTCGGCGATCTCATGATCGCTGGTGGTTTCGATAGGCGGATGGTGCAGATTCTTTTGGACGTCCATGAGCTGGGCAGCCGGCGTGAGTCTCGTTATGTTCCACCCTAGAGTGAGCCCGTCCAGCGGTCAATGGTAATTGCGGGAATTGCGGCATGGAAGGTACTTACGGGTTAACCACTTTCCTCGAGCGCAGCAGTAGGAACGCCGGGGCCTGGCTCTTCAGCCTTTTACAAAAGCAGCCCCCCTGTCCTTGCGAACGGTACCTGTACAGTGGTACGGGAGTCCTATAGATAGCTGCGAAGTCCGTTGGCAAAATCATCGAGCAAACCACCATCATGACAGCCGTCCTCATACTCACGTTCTCCGTATTGGCTCTCATGCAATTCGCCATTAGCCAGTGGCGAATGATCTGGCTGACCACTGCCAACCAGCCTCTCTCGGATTCCTTGCGCGCCGCAACCGGCATGGAGGCCGAAACCATCGGGCCCAACGATTTTGGCAAGCTCCTGGGGCTTTGCGATGAGATGTCTCCGCGCTTGAAGAACGGCACGCCTTGGTTGCGTGAAGTTAAACGCTATTACAGCATTGTGGCAAAGCTCGAAAAAAGCTTCCGATCGATCCAGCCAGCCATATCTGCCTGGGCAGCTTCGGAGATGAAAATCTGTTCGCGCTATGTCGCAGTGGTTCTTGATCAGAATCTTGCGCTCGATCTCGACCAACGAGCCGCAGTTCGTTCTCTGTAGAAAAGGCCCGCCTGCGCTGCGTTGCGGCTGGCATCACGCCTTTCCCCTCTTTCCCTCCTTTGAACCATGCAAACAAATGATACCAAATGACTTATAGGGCCTTTCAACGCTTCCAAAATCTCATGACAGCGGCATAGTCCAAGTCCTGCTTCGCGGCAACTTTGACGGCGGTGTAGGTGGAATATGCAGCCTCAGCTGCGGGGAGCGAAACGCCAGCCTCCTTGGCCAGCTCCAGCGCCAGGCCCAGGTCCTTGTGCATAAGCCGCAAAGGGAAGCTGGGCGGGTATTCGCCCGTGAGCAACAGAGGCGCCTTAACGTCCAGAACGGGCGCGCGGGCCATGCTGGATTGCATGACTTCGACGAGGCTCTCCCCCTGGAGCCCCGCAGCCGTGACGAGGGCCAGAGCCTCAGCCAAGGCGTCCACCTGGAGCGCCAGGATGAGGTTCATCGCTAGCTTAATGGTCTGCCCGGCGCCGTTCGGCCCGAGGTGAAACCAGCGCTTGCCCATCACCCTAAAGACCGGCTCCGCATCCTTGAGGACCTGCGCGTCCCCGCCCACCATGAAGACCAGTTCCCCTTTCTCAGCGCCCCACGTCCCGCCGGTCACGGGAGCGTCCAAAAACGCGATCTGACGCTCCGCGCAAGCCGCCGCAATCTTGCGGGCTAGGGCCGGCGAAACAGTGCTCGAGTCAATGTAAATGCTGCCGGGGCGCAGGGATCCCAACGCGCCAGATCCTTGGCCGGAGGCAGAAGCGCCCCAAAGGACCCCCTCCAGGGCAGGCGGGTCGCTAACAATGGTAATGAGCACGTCGGAGGCAGCAGCCACATCCTCAGAGGAATTAGCGAGTTTGGCGCCAGCCGCGACAAGGGTCTCGGCGCGCGACGCCGTGCGGTTCCACACCGTCAGGGAGTAACCCGCCTTCAAGAGATTCCATCCCATGGGCCGGCCCATCAATCCGAGTCCAATTAATCCGACTTTTGAGCCGGGGCCTATGCTGGTCTTGGGGCAGTCATCGGGAGTCACGAAAAGCCTCCTGCGCCTGATGGGCATGGAAACGGGCCACCGTGGCGAAAATGTAGGGTTTACAGCGCGTCGATTGTAACCGAATCGCGGAGGAAGCGTCGTGTGAAGGCTAAAGTAAGGAGGAGGACTTTATGCAGTCTTGGGACGGTTCAGGGGAAGGATTGCTGGTGCACCGCCAGAGGCGGAAGGCGTCACTTCGGCGCTCGGAGCCACCGCAGGCGCAGGAGAGCTAGCAGTGTGGCCAGAAGCGGTAGCCTCAGAGGGCTCCAGTTTCTCCTCGAGGCGTACGATGTATTGGTAGGGAATCTCCCAACGAAAATGCTTCTGCGAACCACGCTGCTCGAAGTGCTGTTCCAGAAAGATGGAGCGGCCCGAATCAGCAACAAACGTGCCGGACGCAGGCAAAAGAATGTCTCCGGCGCGGTATTGGACTTCAACTCTGCGCCCAAGAAAGGCTGAGTAGCGGGCCATACTGTACTTAGTTTCCGTATCGGCTAGTAACAGCGTCAATGGTACGGAAGGACTCCCCCGCGGTAAGTGTGGAAAAGCTGAGGAATGCGAGCGATCCGCTTGTCAGCGGCGGGAGAGTTTTACAACCCTGTGGCTGAATTCTGGAAGAGCGTCGGATTGCAGATAAATCTTTGCGGCAGGATCGGCCTTCAAATAGGCATCCCAGAACGCCAGCGATGCAGCATTGGTGAACCCCAGAATCGAGTCGCCCTCCGCCGTCCGCCCGGGCATGAGCTTCTTTGCGCGGATAAAGGACATGTGGTTGGCGCCTTCGATATAAACGTGATATTTGGCGCCCGGCTGGCTGCGCTCAAAGGGAATCTTTTTCCAATCCGGGCCCTGATTCCACGCGCCTAAGTCGAGCGACCCAGTCATGCTCAATAACGGCAGCGTGACGTGATCCCAGGAATGATCGGTACGCCCAAATTCACCTGGCCCCTGCGGCGAAAGCAAAAGCACTGCTCGCACTCGAGAATCGGTGAAGTTCGTAGCGGGATGATTGGGGAGATCGACAAGAGCCCCAGCGACAGCGTCCGCGGTGAATGCCCCCATCGAGTGACCGCCGACGCCAATGTGTTCCACGTCTATCTTACCGGCAAGCGCAGGGATGCGCTTCTGCAAAACGGGCAGGGAATCCAGAACAAACGAAATGTCCTGAGGGCGGCTTTGCCAGAGCGCTGGCTTTTTCAGTGCGTCACGCACGGCTATCAAGTAGTTGATGTCCTCTTCTCCTGCATTGCGGCGCTGCACGGTGGAATCATCGTGCGTGGGCTGCAGAATGACGTAACCGTAAGTCGCCCAATGCCGCGTAAGAGCTTCGCAGCAAGACTGAGATCCTCCGGCACCATGTGAAAAAACGATAACCGGGTAGGGGCCTGGTTCATTCGGATAAAAAATGCGGACGTGGGGATCCTTTTTGCGCTTGGCGTCGTGGAGAACGATGTCCGGGACTTCTGTGACGGCGTGCGCACCGTCAGCCAGCTTGTAAGCGCCGCTGGTCATTGGACCTGAGTCAGAATCAATGGCGCCCGCCGCAGGGCGATCCGGGGAGTTTGGCGCGTTGTCATGCATTGTGTTGTCATGCGCTAAGGATAGGGGATTTGCTGGCGCGGTAAGAGCCGTTTGTTGCACAGATTTTGGAAGCGTAAAGCCCGAGCCGCCGGTCTGACGAGTGATGAAGTAAGCGGCGACAGCACTTAGAAGTGGAATGACAATGGCGTTGGAGATGCGCCGGCGCATACGTCGCCGGCGAATGTAGTCTCGAGGCAGAGAGGGAAAAATCCGATGATGGTGCGTCGTGGCGGACATTTGCTAACCCTGATTTGCGTGAATTTGCGCGGACGTCTGCGTTAACCCAGGGTCCCGAAGGAAGTTGCTCACCCATGGCCGCGGGCCCGGGAGGAGTCCCGGAGGAATGGATCTGTGAGCCGCATGCAGCGAGCGAGACATGGAACACCTATACGCACTGCTGTGATGGTGCCTTCCAGAACCACGGGGCGGGAGAGCTCCTGGAACAAAGGCTGGCGAATACTTCCTAGTGGAAGCGGGCGGCTTTACTCTAGCAAAAAAGAGTGCCTTGTTCCACGGCCGCGTATTTTCGGTGGTGGATCAGTTCCCGATCGGTGCGGCGGGATGTAACCGTTAAGCCTTAGTTTCCGAACCCCATCCACTTGAACCTCTCGGTTCACTTCGCAACGGGCACGTGCAGCTTATCGCTCGCGAACGCCACCGGTCCTCGATAGGACGCATCAATCGACTTCCGCACGGCAGCTTCCTGCCCTTCGACGTCTGGAGCAAGATGGCTCAGCAGCAAACTTTTTACTCCACTCGCGCGCGCGGCTTCTCCGATTTTCCTAGGCGGCGTATGCAGATCGTACAGTTGCGAAGGCGAATCCGGAGGGTCAAGCACGGCACAATTGAAGATCAGCAAATCCGCATTCTTCGCTAATTGCACCAGATTCGGCAGCGCTGAAGCGTCCATGTCTCCGGAGAAAACCACCACCGCGTTCTTATAGGAAATCCGGTAGGCCACCGACGGACAGTCACCGTGATGCGTCGCAATTTCTTCCACGATCAAACCATCCTCATCCACAATCTTAGTGCGCGCGGAATCCAGGCTGATAGCCAGATCGCGAACCGTAAACGATTCGTCCGCGCCAAAGGTCCTCTGATACGCAAACGCGCCGCCGTCTCCCACCAGCAAATTTACAAATCGCGAGGTCTTGGGGAAGAGTCCGGCACCGTCCGGTCCAAAAATTCGGTAGCTGATTGATCCGTCGCTGGTAAGCGCTCGCGCGTTGAAGAAAGCCGCCAGGTCTCCGCTGTGATCGATATGCAGATGCGTCAGCAAAACCGTATCTACTTTGTCCAAATGCAGGTCCAATTCTCCGATCCGCAAGAATGCACCCGGTCCGGCATCCACCAAAATCCGCGGTCTTCCTCCGACCAGCACAATGTAACTTGACCCGGCCCTGCCGAACGCCCGTGGTCCCCCAGAACCCAGCACCACAACCTCCAACGGCGTCTTTGCAGAAGCAGCCCATAGACAAGCCGGAAACAAAACGATAACAGCCACGGCAAGCGCCATCAGCGTCTTCATGCCTTCTTCTCCTTCCGCCCTTGGCAACTCCGAAATCGCGCCTGTCAGATTAACACTCAGTGGAAGGACGGTCATATCGGCCGAGGCACCAGAAAATGACGCTGTAGGAATTGGGGTCGCGCCCGTGGTGACGGCGGCTCAGCATTACTCGAAAGAGAATTGCTTTTCACCAAGCAGCCTTCCGCGCAACTTGACACAATTTCCCGCTCATTGTTTACTCCCCGCAGCGAGGAGGTTCCCACGCATGAGATTCAAGCACTACGTGTCTGCATTGGTTGCTGCTGCCGCTTTTTTCTTGGTGCATCCGAGCGCTCTGCAAGCGCAAGAGTCGTCGCACAAACTTACCGTGATGGACGAATTTCAAATCCAGCTACCCACCGATCCCCAAATTTCGCCCGACGGCAAAAGAATTGTCTACGTGCGCCGCTTTGCCGATCCGATGACCGACCGCCGCTACTCCAATCTCTGGATCATCAATTCCGACGGCACCGACCATCGCCCCCTCACAACCGGCAACCACAACGACGCCGCACCGCGCTGGTCGCCCGACAGTGCCCGCCTCGCCTATCTCTCCGACACCGATGGCAAGCAGCAAATCTATGTCCGCTGGATGGACTCCGGACAAACAGCCCGCATTACTAATCTCGATCAATCTCCCGATGCCATCGAATGGTCTCCCGATGGAAAAATGCTCTCATTCTCGTCACTCGTTCTCGGTAAAGGACCTCACCTCGCCGATCTGCCGGCGCCACCGGCGGGAGCCAAGTGGGCAGAGCCAGCCACCGCCTATGATCGCCTCGTATATCGCTTTAACGGCGCAGGCTATCTAAAGCCCGGCTTCATGCAGATTTTTGTCGTTTCCGCCGAAGGCGGCGCTCCACGCCAAATCTCCAACGGAAATTTCGCGAATGGTGGCAACGAATTCGGCCCCAGCCGCGCCACATGGACACCTGACGGCAAATTTCTCCTGGTCTCCGCCAATCGCCACCCGGAATCCGACCACGAGGTATTCGATACGGAAATCTACGAGTTCAGCGTGGCCGATGGCTCCCTTCGGGCGCTCACCAATCGCAAAGGCCCCGACAACAATCCCGCAATTTCCCCAGACGGCAGGTGGATCGCTTACACCGGCTTCGACGACCGTTATCAGGGCCACCAAACCACCAAGCTCTACGTGATGAACCGCGACGGCACCGGCTCCCATTCCATCTCCGACAAACTCGATCGCGACATCCAGAATCCCGTGTGGGCGCCTGATAACAGCGGCGTCTATTTTCAATATGACGAGCAAGGCGATACAAAAATCGGCTTCCTGTCTCCCGACGGAACCGCCAAGAAAATTGCCGATCACGTCGCTTCCGCCACCGGCGCGGGCGGTGGTGGCTCTTTCTCCATCGCTCACGCCGGTCCCATTGCCTTCACTTACGGCCGCACGGACATCCCCGGCGATGTTGCTATCAATGACAGAGGCGCGATGAAGGTTCTCACCAGTCTCAATCAGGAATTGCTCGATCAGAAGAGACCTGGCCACGTCGAAGAAATTCGCTATAAATCCTCAAAAGACAATCGTGAAATCGAAGGTTGGATCATTCAGCCGCCCGATTTCGACGCCACCAAGAAATATCCGCTCATCCTCGAAATTCATGGCGGCCCTTTTGGCGATTACGGCGATCGCTTCGATTTTGAGAAACAGGTTTGGGCAGCCATGGGCTATGTCGTCCTTTACACCAACCCGCGCGGCAGCACTAGCTACGGCGAAGAGTTTTCTAACCTCATCCATCACGCCTATCCCGGCGACGATTTCGCTGACCTTAATAGCGGGGTCGACGCCGTCATCGCCAGAGGCTACATCGACACAAACAATCTCTTCGTTTCCGGCGGCAGCGGCGGCGGCGTCCTCACTGCCTGGACCATCGAGCACACCGAACGCTTTCGCGCCGCTTCATGCCTCTATCCGGTCGTCAACTGGTACAGCTTCGTTCTCACCAGCGACATTCCCTGGACCTCAAAATACTGGTTCCCCGGCGTTCCCTGGGAAAATACCGACCAGTACATGCAGCGCTCTCTCACTAATCTCGTCGCCAAAATCAAAACGCCAACTCTGCTTATGACCGGCGAAGCCGACTTTCGCACCCCCATTTCCGAAGCCGAGCAGTTTTATGCAGCTCTCAAGCTTCTCAACATCGACGCAGTCCTGGTCCGCGTCCCCGATGAGCCTCACGGCATCAGCCGCCGCCCCAGCCACCACATCACCAAAATGCTCTACGTAGCCGGCTGGTTCCAACAACACAAATCCGCAAACTAGCAACTCGTCCGAAAAGGCTGCGAACACTCCTTCCTTGTAGGGGTCGTTTATCTTGGGTTTAGGTCGCGCCCTGTATAGATAAGTTCGCCCAATCTCCGTCAAGGGCGAGGAAATTCAGGAGTGAAACGCTATGCGTAAGAGTATTACTATCCTTGCTGTCCTCGGTTCCCTTACCGTCGCGATGATTCTTTGCGCTGGCCTTTTGTCTCACGCTGCCGCGCCCGCGCCAGGTGCTTCCGGCTACCATGTCGTCAAAACCGTCCCGATTCCCGGCGATGAAGGCTGGGACTACCTCACCGTCGACGCCGACGCGCGCCGCGTTTACATTTCTCACGGCTCCCACGTCGTCGTGATGAACGCCGACACTTACGCCATCGAAGGCGACATTCCCGAGACGCCGGGCGTCCACGGCATCGCCCTAGCTCCGGACCTCGGTCGCGGCTTCGTCAGCGCCGGCCGTGCCAATACCGCCGTGATTTTCGACATTAAAGCACTCAAAACTCTTGGCGCGGTAAAAACCGACGCCAATCCCGACGCCATCGTCTACGACAGCGTCAGCAAGCGCGTCTTCACTCTCAACGGCCGCGGCCAGAATACCACCGCGATCAACGGCGCCGACGGCACCGTAGCCGGAACGCTCGCTCTCGGCGGCAAACCCGAATTCGCCCAGGCCGACGGCCAGGGCAGCATCTTCGTCAACATCGAAGACACAAACCAGCTAGTCCAATTTGACGCCCAGAAAATCACCGAAACTCATCGCTGGCCCCTCGCACCCTGCAAGTCGCCTTCCGGCCTCGCCATGGATCTCAAGAATCGCCGCCTTTTCGCCGTCTGCGATGAAAAAGTCATGGCCGTCGTGAACGCGGACACCGGCGCTGTGGTCGCCACTCCAAAGATCTGCGACGGACCCGACGCCGCCGGCTTCGATCCATCCACTGGATACGTCTTCGCGTCCTGCGGCGACGGCAATCTCACCGTCATTCACGAAGACTCACCTGACAAATACACCGTCGTCGACAACGTTCCCACCAAGCGCAGCGCCCGCACCATGGGCCTCGACCTGAAAACCCACAACATCTTTCTTCCTGCCGCCGAGTTCGATGCTCCAACTGCCGGTGAGCGCCGCGGCAAGATGAAGCCCGGCTCCTTTGGCATCGTAGTCGTCAGCAAATAATCAGGTAAATCGGCTGGGCATCGGGCCAGCGCGCGCAACCTCCCCGCAAAATCAAAAGCGTCCCGACCGAGTCGGGACGCTTTTGATTTTCTCTACTTTTTCGGTGCGTTAGTTCGAGGGCACTACGCCAACGTTATGAACTCCGGCAAACAGTGACATCCCCGTCCCCGCCGTCTGCGGCAGCCACCACATCTTGCGCAACAAAGGGTTCTTGCTGGTCATCATCCGTCGCCCAACATAATCCAGCACCAGCGGGCTCACCTGCGTCGCCGCGTAGATTGCATTCGAGTGCGAAAACGGCCGCAACAGCACATTGCCTTCCGTGCCATATCCACCGGAAACCGCCCGCCGCGTCGACCACGCATCAAACGCTGCCGCGCCCGACGAAGCAAAAATCAGCCCATACCAAATCTTCTTTTTCCGCTCCGAAACGTCTTCCGGATTGAAAGCCGGCTTACCTGGCCGAATGGCCAGGGGGGCGCTCCCCGGGGCGATGGGTTGAGCCGCCGGACCGGGCGTCACACCCGCGGCGTTCGAATCCGTCGAAATCTCCGCGTCCGTCTTTATCTTAGGATCTGGCGCTGAAGGCAGCGCCCTTGAGGGAGAAGAATCTTTAGCCGCATCTACGGAAACGCTTGCGGGGCGCTCCGTTACTGCCTTTATTGCATCTCCACTTTGCGGAAAGGGGCAGAGCAAAAGGATCGTTGTGAGCAGCATGTTTCACCTCAGCAGTTGAAAGCACTGCACTTCGGTCCCCACTCTCAACTACGGAGAATATACTGTCCAAAAGGGCAGGTGACACTGGCCCGTTGGTCACATTCTTATTGGTACTCTCCTCTAGCACCTCCGTTTGCTCTTTTTCGGGACTCCCGTACTAGCCTCCAAAGTGAACATATTTTCACATTTGTGGCATCGCACTACCGCAACCTCAATTGCATTTGGAGTGCGGGAGCCCCGCTCCCGCTTTTCTTCTGTCTCTTTGCAGCCCAGCCAAAACGCTCGCCTCTCAGCATTCGCAGTTCGGGCCACTCTGCTATAATCCGCCCATCGACTACGGCTCCGCCGTGGTCTAGCAAAAATGGCGGCCAACGAATCCACCGCAGCCAAGCGCGCTCCGCAGCCAGAGCGCGGCCCGCAGTCTCCCCGCTTCATCGTCATCGAAGGCCCGCTTCGCGTCGGCAAAACCACTCTTGCCCAAATTCTCGCCGAGCGTCTCCACGCACGCCGCATCTACGATTGCGAAGACAATCCCTTCCTCGCCGATTTTTACAAAGAAAAAGCCGGCGCCGCTTTCCGCGCCCAAATGTATTTCCTGATCGAACGCCAAAAACGCATCCGCGAAGCGCTCACCATCGAAGCTCCCGGCCCCGTCCTCTCCGATTTCCTTCTCGAAAAAGACCGCATCTTTGCCAATCTCAATCTCGATGACGAAGAGCTAAAACTTTACGACCGCTACTACGAATCCCTGGTCGCGGACATTCCCGCTCCCGATCTCGTCATCTACCTCCAAGCCAAGCCCGAAGTGCTCCGCGCCCGCATCGCCAAAAAAGCTTCACGCAACGAATCCCAAATCTCCCCCGAATACATCGAGGAAGTCGCCCACGCCTACGAACACTTTTTCTTCCGCTACGCCGCCTCCGACCTCCTCGTCATCAACACCTCCGATATCGACTTCGTCGAGCGCAGCGAAGACCTCCAACAACTCCTCCGCCGCTTACAAGAGCCCGTCAAAGGCACCCAATATTTCCTCCCCCTTGGCGCCTCGGAATAGCCAATGCCCTACTTGTCATTCCGCGCGTCGCGAGGATCTCTGCGCCATCGCACGTTTTTTGCGCGAGGATCTGCCTTTCTGTCCTCCTTCCGCCGCATCATGAGGCAAATAACTTCAGAACTCCTGACATGGTTAGTCGGAGACCTGTCCGCTTTTTGCCTCAGACCGGGGGGTAGCAACCGAATAATGCATACGAAGCTGAGTACCGGGGAACAGTGTGTTTGTCTGGTTCAGAGCTACGCAAAGAGCCTCGA
>DATDHE010000535.1:0-8887 GCA_036521695.1 Candidatus Acidiferrum sp.
TTAAACCATTTGGAAATCCTGGCGGAGTATCTTGCCAATCAACTAGAAAAATTTCTGGGTGAAAGTGAGAAATTAAGAAATAAACTAAAAGGTTTGCCCAGCAGCACGCCTGATTCGGAGAAGAAACAAGCTGCCCTTGCAAAACTGGAGGCGAGTGTCACCAAGCTGCTTGCGGACGGCTGGCGCTGTGGCCTGCAGGGCGTGGGGAAGCCACTTACAATATCCGGTGCGTATGTGATGGCGGAAGAGGGTCGACACCAACAAGAACAAATCAAGGGCGGTATAGACAAATTGGAGGGCAGCCAGAGCAAGGCGGTGGAGAAGTTCGAGAACTACTTTCCCGTGCTCGCTAATATGGCCTTGATAGGCGTCAGCGGCAGGGTTGAGCTTCCCGACATTATCCGCAAGCTGCAAGAGGAAGGGCTCAAAGCTGCTTCTGACGCTGCCCAGGCGGCGGGGAAGACAGCACTTGAGGTTCACGAGGCTCTCGACGAGGATTGTAGCCGTGTCGCTGCGGCCTTTGGGTTCAAGGGGGAAGATGTCGAAAAAGTGGAGGGGATTGAGGCAGATCAGAAGAAAGAACTCGAGCACGCGATGACAAGGCCTAGGTCAAACGCAGTAGTAAAGTCGGTCACGAGGCCAAGGTCAGCTGCAATAGGTGGTAGGCCAGCGTAAGATTCATTCCTGACGGACTATCCCGATGTTCTTCTCGGCTAAGGAAGGTCGAAGCTACGGAGATCAAACCATGAGTCAGGCGGCTGCAGCTATTGCGTACGAAAGACGGTGCAACGAGGAATCTATGGTCAGCTAGTCGGGCTGCGTGCCTGAGCAGCATCTACGGCGCGTTCGGCCGCGAGGTCGCGCAACGCACCATCTTGCCGCTCATCGCGCGGCGGATGCTGGTGAATGAATTCCTCAGGAATGTCCGAATGGAATTGCCCTGAATTTTCGCGTTCCAGATACGTTCCAGTTTGGGCTCAATTCCCGAGTTTTCTGAGTTTCGTGCGCCTCGATTTTTCAATAAGTTCCGTGTTTTCAGTAGGCGTGAATATTCCAACTCCCCCCGCCTCCACCAAGGTATCGATTCTGAGCACTGCTCCTGTGGCGCAGCAGCCTGGAGAAGAATTGCTCCACCATCGGAACTGCCCTGTCGTTGATCAAATTTCGCGACCACCGGTCGATCAAATATATCTGGAAAAAGGAGACAGTCTGTTGTGGTATGTTCTGACAAGCGAAGGCCTCACTTTTGATCTCAAATCTGCCTAGACAACGGATTTGTACCATAGCGAGGCCCTTCGTGCTTCTGAAATCATGAGTTTTCCAAGCTAGGACTGGGTTTTTTCGATCATACAAACCCCGATGTTTACGCCGTTTGTCGATCTCGCCGATCCTCCCGTTCGCGGCTTCTTGCACGCTCCCGCACAGCCGAATGGGAGTGCGCTTGTGTTCACGCACGGCGCAGGCGCAAACTGCCAATCCAAATTGCTGATCGACATGTCGGACGCTTTTGCCGCGGCTGGTTTCTCCGCGCTGCGTTTTGATTTGCCGTTCCGCTCCGAGCGCCCGACCGGGCCACCTCGGCCCGGCAGCGCCGGCAGGGACCGCGAGGGTTTGCGGCGAGCAGTTGCGCTCATGAAAGAGAGAGCACGCGGACCCATATTTCTGGGCGGCCATTCTTACGGCGGACGGCAATCTACTATCCTCGTCTCGGAGGATTCTCAGTTAGTCGACGGCTTGTTGCTTCTCTCGTATCCTCTGCACCCGCCGCGAAAGGCCGCGCAACTTCGCACCAGTCATTTCCCGAAGGTAAAAACGCTCTCGTTCTTCGTCCACGGTACGCGCGATCCCTTCGGCACGATTCCGGAAATGAAATCCGCACTCGAGATGATCCCGGCTGCGCATGTCCTCTTTGAAGTCGAAGGCGCGGGCCACGACCTTCTCACCAAGAAGTCTCTCGGCGAATTACCTGCGCGAGTTGTAAGTGAATTTCAGAACTTCGTTAAAAAACAGGCTAAGTAATTTTTCTGGGAGAGTGTTGGCTGACGTCGTCTCTGACCGACTGGGTGCTGCCTGACAACCTCAATCGCCAAATCTTTCTGCCGCACGTGCCTTGGCTTTTGCCGCGACTTCCTCGCGATTCTTCGGCGGAGCAGTGGTTTCAAGCGAGTGAATCAAACGACTCGACACACCGGCGATTTCTTCCACCGCCGCCAAAAACGCCGCTTCGTTTGCCTGCGACGGCTTGTTAAAACCGGTGATCTTTCTCACGAACTGCAGCGAAGCAGCCCGCACCTCTTCAGGCGTGACCGGCGGATCAAAGTTGAAAAGTGGTCTGATATTCCTGCACATTGCTTCCGACACCTTTCCTTGTTTTGTTAAGGCCGTCTGGTAGCGGCTGACTGCGTTCAGACGCAGTCCGTTCTTACGATCTGCCGACCGACTTCCCCATCTTGGAGGATGCGAAGCGCTGACGCGCGTAACCGCACCAGGGGCTCGCGGGATCCAACTTGATGTAGGTTTCCCAATGTCGTTGCGCTTCGTTGTGCGCGCCCAGCTTTTCGCAGACAAATGCCAGGTTGTAGTGCGCATCCGGATAGCTCGGATCAAGACGAACGGCATGGCGCAGGTGCAGCCGCGCTGCTTCTAACCTTCCCACTTCTTCCAATACGCTTCCAAGATTGAAGTGCGCCAAAGCGTTCTCGGGATCCGCTTGCAGGGCGCGCTCAAAGTATTCCGCTGCTCTCTTAAGATTCCCTTCTTCGTAGAAGAGCGTGCCGCAGTTGAGCAAGGCGTCGAGCTTCTGAGGATCAATGCACAAAGCATGATCATACGCATCGATCGCTTCGGCCCGGGTCTCGTCTGCCGAGTCATACTCGAGGGCGGAGGCAAGCCACTCGTCGGCACTCGGCCCCGGCTTGGCGATCACGCGCACTCGTTCGCGCAATTCGCTGGTCTCGAAGTTCAATGCAAACTGCCCCGACAGCGGCTCCAGGCGGGCGCCGCCATGCTCTACAAGAATATCTTTTCCATCGGAAACAATCCGAAGCTCCGCGAGCGGCGCCTGCGCGTGAGACAGCTTTTCGCGAAGCGCCACCAAAGCGTGTCGCAATCGGCTGGCAGGCACTCCTTCTTCGACCAATTGCTTGACCGTGCGCAGGCCAATCAAATCGCGGAAATCGTAAAAGCGGCTTCCTTCTTCTTTTCGGGGAGAAACGAGGCGCAAGCGGTCCCAGTAATCTAACTGCTTCCCGGTCAGACCCACGATCCGCTGCACGTCTTCCGGACTGAATCTGTCCATTGCACCCATTGGAAATTAGCCGGCAGCCTTTTTTCCCGCCTTCTTCTGAACCACTGCAACTGGCTGCAAAGCGCGAGTCGGCGGCTTTTTTCCCACCGGCGCCGCCGAAGTAGCAGCGGGAGTCTGCTTTTCCGCCAAGCTCTTTTTGAGAGCCTCCATCAAATCGATAACCGGAGCCATGTGCGGCTGCGCCGCCTGGGTCACTTCCTGTCCCTTGAGCTTGGCGTCGATCATTCCCCGGACGTTTTCCATATATTCGTCGCGATACTTCTGCGGTTCGAAAGGAGCCGCAAGGCTCTGAATGAGTTGCTCCGCGAGCTTCTTTTCCTGATCTTTCAGCTCGACCTTATCCGTCGAAACGGACTCCGCGGCGCGAATCTCGTTCGAATAGAACATCGTGTGCAGCGTCATCCCCTTCTTGCCAGGTCGAATGATCACGATGTGTTCACGCTGATGCATGGTGAGCTTCGCGATGGCCGCATAGCCGGACTCTTCCATGGCCTTCATCAGCAGTTGATAGGCCTTTACACCGGCGTCTTCCGGAGCGACGTAATATGAGGAATCGAAGTACAGTGGATCTAACTCATCGAGCTTCACGAATTCCAGAATCTCCATGACGTGCGCGGAAGGAGGCTCGATCTTGTCCAACTCTTCTTCGCTAAACAAAACGTATTGATCCTTTTCGTGCTCGTAGCCTTTCACGATCTCGGACCGCTCCACATTCCGGTTGCAAACCGGGCAAAACAGCGGCTGCTTCAGCCGTGAATGGCACTCCTTATGGAGCTGGTTGAAACTGATGCGTTCCCCGCGCGCCGCGGCAGATATCCGCACCGGAATCGAAATCAAACCAAAGGTGAGGTGGCCTTTCCATACGCTCGTGGCCATTTTAAGCACTCCTTGAGCAACGGCTAAACATGGGCATGCGCTTCTAAGATTAGCCGCGCTCCGCGGCCAGAGGCAAGACGAATTCTTCGGTTTCTGCGTATCAGTCAGCGATTCAGGAATCCTCGGGAAACTGCCCAGCACCTCTCTGGGATAGAATGCGCTCCATGGCCAAGCTGGAAGAATATAGGAAGAAGCGCCGCTTCGATAGAACACCGGAGCCATTCGGCGAGCCGGAACGTCCCGACCAGACTCCGAAATCGGAGGCAGAGGGAAAGCGCAAGCGCCTGCCAAATCCGAAGCTGTCTCTGTTGGAGATCCCCGTAGAAGCCAGGCACGGAGACACGTTTGTGGTGCAGAAGCACCGCGCAACGCGGCTGCACTATGACTTTCGGCTGGCGATCAACGGCGCATTGGTCTCTTGGGCGGTGCCGAAAGGCCCGTCGTTGAATTCGGCGGACAAGCGGCTCGCCGTACAGACCGAAGATCACCCACTCGAGTATGGCGGCTTCGAAGGCAAAATTCCCGAAGGCAGCTACGGAGCCGGGACAGTCATGGTGTGGGACCGCGGAACCTTCGCCGTGGAAAACGTGCCGGGACGCAATTTGGACGCGGCACAACAACTCCAGAAGGGAGAAATCAAGTTCAGCTTGAACGGAGAAAAGCTGCGCGGAAGTTTTGTGCTGGTGAGGCTGAAGAAAAGCGAAAAGGGCAATGAATGGCTGATGATCAAGCACAAAGACGCCGCAGAGGATCCCGCTTGGAACGTCGACGAGCATGACGGCTCCGTCTTAACCGGCAGGACCATCGAAGAAATCAAGGAAGAGCTGCCACCCAAGCGGAGCCCAAGCCCTATTCGCCCGGACGAGTTACAAGACGCGCGCAAAGCCTCCATGCCGTCTCGCATCGAGCCGATGCTCGCAACCATCGGCGACCATCCTTTTTCCGATCCCAACTGGCTGTTCGAAATTAAATGGGACGGCGTCCGCGCTCTCGCCTGTATTGACGACGGCGTCCTGACGCTACGTGCCCGCAGCGGCGCCGAGATCACCGGACGCTATCCCGAACTCGCCTCGCTCCCAGCAGCGATCTCCGCGCGCCAAGTGATTCTCGATGGAGAAATTGCCGCTATCGATGCTCGCGGTCGCAGCGACTTTGGGCTCCTGCAGGAACGCATGCACGTCCGGGCGCCCGCCGAAAACCTGATCTCTCGCGTACCTGTCGTTTTTTTCGCCTTCGATCTTCTCTATTGCGACGGATATGACCTTCGCAGGTCGCCGCTCCTCGAGCGCAAGCAACTCCTTCAACGCCTGCTCCACACATCCGATAGATTTCGTTTTTCCGATCATCAGCTGGAGCGCGGAAAAGAAATCTTCGACTTGGCCAGAGACAACGGACTGGAAGGTATCGTCGCCAAACGGATCGACAGTCCATACGTCTCCGAACGCAGTGCGAGTTGGGTCAAACTCAAAGTGACCCAATCGCTCGACGCCGTCATCGGTGGATGGACCGCCGCACGCACAACGGCTATCCCACTCGGTTCGCTGCTTTTGGGTCTTTATCAAGGTAAGAAACTTCGTTTTATCGGTCACGTCGGTTCGGGTTTCGACGGCAAAAAGCTGGAAGAGCTAAGCAGCAAGCTAAAGGCATTGGCCTCTTCCTCGTGGCCGTTCGATGTCGTACCCGAAACAAACCAGAAACCCTCCTGGGTTTTCCCCACTCTGGTCGCGCGGGTCAAGTTCAGCGGATGGACACAGGAAAATTCGTTACGCCACCCCGTCTTCATCGCTCTTCGCGAGGATGTTCGTCCCGCAGACTGCCAATGGGCGAGCGAAGTCGCCGCCACCAATCCTGAGCCCGTTCCCGCCGGCGCCCCTCCCGCAGTTGTCCACGCGCCCGCGGTCGTGGGCCGCGTGATCAGCAAGGAGGCGCAAATCGAAGAAGAATTGTTTGAAGGCCGAGCGGAAAGCGTGACAATCGAACTCGAGGGCAAACGTCTTCGTCTAAGCAACCTGAACAAAGTTTATTTCCCGGAATCCGGCTACACGAAACGCAACCTGCTCGCGTACTACTACCGAGTGGCCGACTACATCCTGCCTTTTCTTCGCGGACGCGCTCTGGTCTTGCGCCGCTATCCCGATGGCATCAACGGCCAGGCCTTTTTCCAGAAAGATGTCCGCGAGGGCTTGCCTGAGTGGTTCAAGACCGTCCCCATCGACTCCGAAGGCCGAGGCAAAGAAATTCACTACGCCACTGCCGACGACCGCGCTTCGCTTCTCTTCCTAACCGGTCTTGGCTGCATCGACCACAATCCGTGGTCCAACCGCACCGACGACTTTGATCATCCCGATTATTTTTTCTTCGATCTCGATCCATCCGACGGCACGGAATTTTCCGTTGTGGTTACGATTGCGCAAGCCCTTCACAAAGCGCTCGAAGAATTGGACGTTGCTCATTTCCTGAAAACATCCGGCGCTACCGGCTTTCACATCTACGTCCCCGTCGAACCGGTCTATACCTACGAGCAACTAAGAACTTTTGCCGAGATCATCGCCCGCAACGTAACCGCGGAGCATGCCAATCTCGTAACCAGCGAGCGTATCGTCGCCAAGCGCCCCGCCGGCCGTGTACTAATCGACGTCCAACAGAACGCTCACGGCCGCCCACTGGCCGCCGCCTATTCCGTACGCGCCTTTCCCAAAGCCCCCGTTTCTACGCCTGTTCTGCCTCGCGAACTGAAGGCCAGCCTCCGTCCTGAATCCTTAAACATAAAAACGATCGCCACCCGTCTAAAAGAAAAAGGCGATCTCTGGGCCGATTTTTGGAAGAAACGTCAAAGACTAGAAGACCCCGTCGAGCTTCTCAGCGAACGTCTGACCTCGAAACCGAAGAAGGCTCCCTGATGGGTACACCGCATTCGAACGAACGTCACATAGTCGGCAAATCGCATTCGCCGTTTGTCTTTTCCTTACGCGGTCCCTGTGATTAAATCCCTATAGGTCGGAGGTGCACCTTTCCTGGCGCAGGCAAACTACTAGTTGGGACTTCTGGATACTCCTATAGAGAGTGGAAGGGAAATTTTTATCCTGAAAAGTTGCCGGACAAGGAGATGCTAAGCTTCTACGCCAAGCAGTTTTCCACGGTAGAGATCAATCACAGTTTCTATCGCATGCCCACCGAGTCCGCCCTTTCCAATTGGGCAAAAACCGTCCCCGTAGGTTTCCGTTTCGCGCTAAAAGCCAACCAGCAAATCACGCACATAAAGCGGCTCCGCGACTGCGCAAGCTCGCTGAAACGTTTCCTGGAAGTCGCCAGCATTTTCAATGATGGCGACCACCTCGGCCCCATCCTCATCCAACTCCCGCCCACCTTCAAATTCGATCGCCCGCTGCTCGAAGATTTTCTAGCCCTTCGCCCGCCCGCATTCCTTTTCGCGTTTGAAGTGCGTCATCCTTCCTGGTACACCGACGAAACCTACGCCACCTTTCGCCAGCACCAAACGGCCCTCTGCCTCTCCGAAACCGAAAAGCAAACCCCCCCAGACGTAATCACCGCCCCTTTCACCTACGCCCGTTTACGTCTCGAAAACTACACGCCCAAGCAGCTGAAAGCCTGGAGGCAGCGCTTCGATGCCTGGCTCGCGCAAGGCATCGATGTATACGTCTATCTCAAACACGAAGACGTCGGCAAAGCGCCAGCCTACGCCCGCCAGCTCCTCGGAATAACAACCTAAAAGAAAAAGGCGATCTCTGGGCCGATTTTTGGAAGAAACGTCAGAGACTAGAAGACGCCGTCGAGCTTCTCAGCGAACGTATGGCCTCGAAGACGAAGAAGACGCCCTGATCGGCGAACGACTATCGAACAAGCCCCAAAACCATCGGCAAACCACGCTGAGACGATTGCCTTCCCCTACTCGGCCGACCCGAGCCAAGGCGAGTCCTATTGCACGCCAAGCAACCGAGTCCTCATTCCACACAAATCCCGACCACAGTGCATCAAACTTGTATCGGCCGTGGAGGACGGCTACCACCCAGCTCGCGTCCCGTTCGGCTGCGCATTTAAACTCTCATGCACGCTCGAAAGGACCTATCTCTATGAAACGCCTGCTCATACTTAGCTTGGGGCTGTTCCTTTTCGCCGTACCGTCGCGCGCCCAGTCCTCCGCCGACGCTTCCATTGGCTACTCTTACTTCCACCTGGGGGGCGGCGCAGACCTCAGCCAGAATGGCGTCAGTGGTTCAATCGCCTACAATCCTATCCCCTACCTGGGTATCGTCGGCGACTTTGGCGGCTACCACGCCTCTCCCGGCGGTGTTTCGCTGAACACTTACACGTTTATGTTTGGCCCGCGGATCAACTTGCACAACCCTACGAAGGTCACTCCTTTTGTTCAGTTCCTGGCGGGTGCCGGGCATTTAACTTTCGGCAACGGCGGCGGCTCCAATACCAACTTCGCGTATAGCGTTGGCGGCGGGGTGGATTTGGGCGTTCTGCCTCATCTCGCGCTGCGCCCGCAACTCGACTACGTTGGCCTGCATAATTCCGGCGGCACGGCCAATTGCACGCGCCTCTCGCTCAGCGCCGTCGTCCACTTCTGACGCCGCACCAAACAGAGCGATCGAAGGTATCCGAACTGGAGTGTCCACGGGAGGGTCGATTCTCTTCGACTCTCCCAATATTTCAACACCAACCGCAATTCCATTTTTG